>NZ_BAPY01000053.1:0-86315 GCF_025994195.1 Asaia spathodeae NBRC 105894
ATCACGCAATGTCTGGGCAGGCTGGGACTACCATGTCACGAAGAAGGTCGAACGACGCTGCTTCAGCGACGCTGAGCTGGCGCAGCTCAACGCGACGTCATGGGCGAGCCGCACGCCCTCTGCACGCACTGCAGCCGCAATCATCAATATCGCTGCCTATACAGGCATGAGACTGGGTGAGATCTGCAACCTGCGATGCGCCGATATCGAAATGATGGAAGGTGTCGCCTGTTTCCAGGTCCGCCCGCATAGCGAGACTGGTTGGTCCCCAAAGACACAGGCTGGCACACGCATCGTACCAATCCACCCTGAGCTGATTGCAAAGGGTATTCTGTCTTTCATGAAGCCCGATCAGGTCTGGCTGTTCCCGGATCTGGTCGTCACTAGGACGGGCGACCGCTCAGCGAGCTTCTCTCAGGCCTTTGCGCGCCTGCGAAGCAGAGCCGGACTCCCTAGGGCCTCACCTCCCGACGCCAGTTCGTGGCGACAGAATAAGCCTCATATCGTCTTCTATACTTTATCTCACCTAGGGAGGACGCTGTCGTCTTTTCCATATAGTCCGGATAAAAGCGCGCCGCCCCCTGGACAAATTGACTCTAGCTGTAAGGTTTTGAGCATGGCACAGGTGGTGGCCACGGCAGCGCTCAGAGTAGGTTTGAGAGTTGCCGCTTCGATTGTCGGAAGAATTGATAGCGAAGGCATCTGCACACAGGCCGAGGTAATGATCGCATCCGCCTCACGATAACGCAGATCCCGCACTATGCCCAATAGACGATCCGGATCATGACGGCCTACCGCGATATTATCCGGAATTTCGAGTGCCGCACAATCGACCACCTCGATGCCTTCCTGCTCGATATAATCTACAACGAGCTTCGTCAGGGGCTTCATGTAAGGCGCAACGAGAACGATTTTCTTTGCGCCCATCACATGCAGCGCATCGATCAACGCCCCCGCACTGGTCACCACGGCAGCAGGATGACCGTTCTCAACGGTGCGCTCCTGAAGACGCGCCTGTGAAACACGGTGATAGCCGGGGCCCATGGACATGGTTGCCACCAAACAGGCATAGCCGAGCACATCCAGTGCGGCATCGCTCAGTTCCAGCGCGCAGCGATCGGACTCACCATCCATTGCGCGCAGCTCGTCCTTATTGACCGTCTTCATGCGCATACGCGCTGAGTGGAACGTGAAACGCTCCGGTCTTATCAGCTCACGGCGCCTGAGCAGCGCAGGGATCTCCGTTTCCATCGTCACATTGGAACTCGGGACGATCTGACCAATGCGGTAGAGCATTCTCAGGCTCCTTCAGAGCTGGATGCGAGCACGGCTTCATAAAACCCCGCCTCATTATCCCAGGGGATCATGTGCCCGGCATCCTGAACATGCACAATCTCGATGGCGGGATTGAGCTGCAGGATTTCCTTTTCATCCTCAGCAGCGATCACGCCGCCTCTCGTCGCGACGACCAGACGCGTCGGCACGAGAAGATGTGGCAGATCCTGATGGATATCCTCTGTATGGAATTTTTCGAAGGTCACGCGCGTCGCCAGTTCATCGCAGGTATGCAGCCATTCCGCCCTCAACTGCCGTTGCTCCTGCGTCCAGGTCGGGCAGAAGATGCGCATGTCTTCCGCCGTCATGCCGCGCTGCGCCTGACGTATTGAATCGACATACCAGTCGAGTTTCGCCGGATACGCACGCCGCCCCGGACCACTGACCGGCGGATCGACAAGAATCAGACGCTGCAATGCCTCGGCAGAGTGCCGAGCCATCCGAATGGCGATACGGGCACCCATCGAATGCCCCAGCAGCACGACGTTCCTCAATCCAAGCCCGTCGATGAATCCACGAATATCAGCGGCATAAGTATCGAGGTCATACGCCAGATCGGCGCCCCCGGACGACAGCCCACGCCCCCGCACATCGAGCACATAGACATCATGATGGGCTGCGAGTGCCTCAGCTACAAAACCCCATGTGATCGCAGGGCTTGTGATGCCGGGAATCAGCACAAGCGGATCGCCCTTGCCCCCATAGCGCAGATAATGCTGCCTGATCCCGTTGGCAAAAAGATTGGCGCCGTAGAGTAGCCTTGTATCGGCCATGGTTCTGATCTCCGGGTCTCAGTCGTTGTGATTGGGCAGGCGGGACAGCAAAGAGTCGAAATCCATCACGTCACCGCATTTCTGCGCCATATCGAAGAGATTGGCCTCATGCGGACCGAGGGCGCGGTCGCCGACACAGTCAGAGATGATGACAGGGCGAAACCCGGCCTGCATCGCGTCGAGCACGCTCGCACGCACACAGCCAGACGTCACACAGCCTGCGATGACGATTGTCTGCACGCCATGACGGGTCAGCCATGCGGCCAACGGTGTGCCAGCAAAGGCAGAAGGCACGGTCTTGCGCACCACATATTCGCCTTCGAGCGGTGCCAGTTGCGGCACAATGGCAGAGGCCGGGTTATGCTCGGTCAATCCGAGCATCGTCGGCACCTTGAGCGAGAAGATATTGGCGTCTGAACCATCATCGGCAAAAACGATGCGTGTGTGGGCAATTTTCCAGCCCAGACGCCTCGCCGTGGCAAGAAGCGCCCTGCTGCGGTCGATGGCTTCGGGAATATTGCCACCGCCAAACGCCGCAGGATCGGCAAAACCATTGACGAAATCGATCAGCAGCAAGGCGATCCGCCCCTGGATACCGATCTCGTTGCCGAACCCCTGCTTGAGGTAACGCCCCTCATCGCGCTGTGCATCGCTCATGATCATACGGCCTCCACCAGTTTGCCACCGATCACGACGGGTGAGCCATCGAGCGCCACGGTGCAGTTGCGCATTGGAATATCGATATGGCACGCCGTGTCGCGTGTGCCGCCAGCCTCGTTATTCGGGCCGGTGGACCAGAGAAAATTGCCCGCGCAAGCTCGGGAATCCATACCGATACTGGCCTCGCGGTCATAAAAGCCGAGCACCGACCAATGGGCTCTCTTTTGCAGCCCCCAGCCGATATGCGAGATCGCATAGACCTCGGGGTCATTGAAGCTTTCCATGTAATCACGCAGATGATCCGCCTCGAACCCGCCCGAAATGGATGTCACGAAGCCATTTTCGATATCGAAGGTAATCGGCTGCTGCACATAGGCTTTCTGCGGCAGAAGAATATCCCCTGGCGCCAGAACGATCTTTCCCTGAGCGGAGCCTTCATTCGACCAGGTAGCCAGAAAGCCGCTAGGCCAATGGTCCCAGCGCCCCGGCTTGTCGACAAAGCCGTACTCCTCAAGCATCGGATATTGGCCAAGCGCGAAGGTGACATTCGTGCCGGCCTCCGATGTCACATGCATACTGCGTGCCGCCTGAAGCTTGCGAGAGGCCGCCAGCACAGTCTCGCGGTCTGCCAGTGTCGGCACCATGCGTACCAGCACTTCCGGCGGCTCGACCGCCAGAAGAATACGTCCCCCGGCCTCCAGAATGTCATGCTGCTCTGCCGAAAACAGCAAGGTCATCAGATCGAGCACGAGATCGCTCGCCTTAAGCATAGCAACGGCCGCAGGATTATTTGTGAGCGGCGTGGTACCGACAAAGGCCAGCGGGTCGCGGGACAGCGAGAGAGAGCCGTTTGTAGGCTGCACGTCCAGACGGTTGGCAACGGCACCTGCTTCTCTCACGGCAAGAATGGCGCAGCGTATAGTCTGTTCATTGCTATCCTGCGAGGTCAGGACAGTAACCGTCTGCCCCGGCCCGATTTCGCACAAGGCAAGAACCGATTTCCAAGCCTGGAACAGTTCATAATCACTTACGGGCATGAGAATATTCCTTCCTCAACGGGTGACTGGCTTTCTGTGGGGACGCGATGCGCCCTGCCGGGAGGGCACGCCTAGAAAGACGATTTCGCCCAGACCCGGCCATCAATGGCCCCCTGCCTTGCGAAGCTGGACGAGGCGTGCAGCGATGTTGCTCCAGGCTGGTTCTGCCGGTGCCATCGTCAGGCGCATCCAGGAGACGAGAGCAACGATCTGGCGATCGGACAGGATGGAGCCGAAACCCGGCATGGTGGTCGCCTGGGCGTGGGCAGGTTCGGCCACGCCATGCAGGATCACGCGCAGCAGATTATCCGGGTTCTGTGCATGGATATTGCTGTTCAGGGCCAGTTGCGGGCGCGTTCCGTACAGATGCGCGCCTTCGCCTTCATGGCAGCTGGCGCAGCTCCCACCGAAAACACGCGAACCTTCACCGCGC
The DNA here is from genome assembly GCF_025994195.1 of Asaia spathodeae NBRC 105894. Taxonomy (NCBI): domain Bacteria; kingdom Pseudomonadati; phylum Pseudomonadota; class Alphaproteobacteria; order Acetobacterales; family Acetobacteraceae; genus Asaia; species Asaia spathodeae. The sequence goes on from NZ_BAPY01000053.1 coordinate 4,239, forward strand.
TCAAGTGCCTGAAGCGTGCGCGACTGCTCAAGTACCGCGTTGCGCCGCGCCTGTGCCCCCTCAGGAGCATTGCGCCCGTCAAAAGAGGCGATGTAATGGGCAATGGCCTGTACATCGGCGTCAGGCATCTCTCTCATTGCATGAACGACAGGCGCCATCGGACCTCCCGCCGGGCCGTGATTGGGGCTGTAACCGGTTCGGAGATAGGCAAATACATCGTCCTCGCTCCATGGGAGCGGCGATTTGGACAGGGTGCTCAGGGCTGGTGCTGTCCAGCCTTCTGCATCGCCTCCTGCCAGATAGGCTGACTTCCAGCGCTCGGCGCCCAGGATATTCCGGGGCGTATGACATGCCGAGCAATGGCCGAGCCCCTCGGCGAGATACGCCCCGCGATTCCATAGTTCCGATCTGGCCGGATCAGGGCTGAACGGCGCGGGGTCATGGAACATCATGTTCCACCCGGCGAGCGAGAAACGAAAATTATAAGGAAAGGCCAGCTTCGTCTCGGGCACTTTCTGTCGCACCGGCGCCTGCGCCATCAGATAGGCGTAGAGATCGCGCATGTCCTGATCGCTGGTTTTGGCGAAGGCTGTATAGGGAAATGCGGGATAGAGATGGTGTCCATCGCGGCTGATTCCGTGCCGCATTGCCCGATCAAACGCCTCGAACGACCAGCTGCCGAGCCCGGTTTCGGGATCGGGCGTCAGGTTGGTCGTGTAGATGATGCCAAACGGCGTCTCGAGCGGAAAGGCGCCCGCATTGCGTATGCCACCCGGCGCGGTATGACACACGGCACAATCGCCAGCAGCCGCCACCCTGGCGCCACGCTCGATCGCGGCAGCCGAGAAAAAGCCCGCCTCGGGAGGAGAAACCGGCGCAATCGCCGGTCTCCAAGGCAGCAATGTGACAGCAAGACTGCCCAGAGCCGCAGCCACTGCCGGCAGCGCACCGCGGCGCAAAAGAGAACTCAGACGAGACCGTGACTGGGCAGGTGCGGCCGTCTTTGCGCTTGCGAGCAGCTCCGGCATCAAAGGGACAGGCCCACCATCGAACGGACCAAGTTCTGCGTCGAGACGGGCCTTGACCTTCTCGGGTGTAAAAGGCACGTCCCGAAAACGAACCCCGGTTGCGGCATAAAGCGCATTGGCAATAGCCGCCGCGCTTGGAACGGAGGCAGACTCACCCGCGCCCAGGGGCGGCTGGTCCTGACGCTCCATCAACAGGGGTTGAATGACTGGCAGCTCTGTAAAGCCGAGAAGGGGGTAGCTGCCCCAGTCACGGCTCTCTACACCCGATTCATTAAACGTGACCTGCTCACGCAAAATGCGGCTGGTCGACTGGATGACATTGCCCTGAAGCTGATGTCTCACCCCGTCGGGATTGACCATCATGCCGGTATCCTGCCCGACCACCACACGGGTCACACTCACAGCACCCGAGGCCCGATCCACCTCGATATCAGCCACCCAGGCCGACCATGCCGCCGCTGTGCCGGGAAAGGTGCCATGCACATACTGGGCATAGGCTAGCCCCCTGCCCCGCAGGATACGTGCGGTCGGATCGGGCATCTCGATAGAAGGCCGATGCTGCCAGTCGGCGCGTCTGGCAGTTGCGTTCAGAAGCTCGGCTGCCCTTTCATCCTTGAGATAACGCAGCCGGTATTCGAGAGGATCGACACCCGCCTCTGCGGCAAGTTCGTCAATATAGCTGTCATGCGCGAAGCTGTTTGGCAGCGCAGAAACCCCGCGAAACCACGAGGCCCGCGCAATGGGCGGCATATCGAGTACGGTGACGCGCGCACTCGGATAGGCATAGGGCGGCACAGAGGTGCGATCGCCCATCTGTGCCGTGACCGGAATTTCGGCCGGAACCACGCCGGTCAGTACCAGCGCCAGAAGCGGTGAGACGTTGGACGGGTAGCTGGTATCCAGATCATAGGCGCGCGGTGCCCCGCTCTCATCCAGCCCGCCACGAACCCTGACAAGCTGGGCAGCGCCTTTCGGCTCCCACACATGCTCCTGCTCTCGAGAAAGCTGCACTCGTACCGGGCGCCCGACCGCGCGCGACAGCAAAGCTGCGTCGCCCCCGACATCGTCCGCACAATTGCGCCCATAGCAGCCGGCGGCCTCATGACGGATGATCTCGACATCCGACTGGGGCACATCCATGAGCAAGGCAATATCCGCCCGGAGCATGTGCGGGTTCTGCGTGCCCGACCAGAGCGTCAGACGCCCCTCCTCCCAGGAGGCGACCGAACAGGACGGCCCTATCGATCCATGCATCTGATAGGGCCAGAAATACTCCCGCTCGAGAACCACATGAGCCGCGGATAGCTCATCCTCGACGGCGCCGCGTTCGAGCACCACGCGTGGCGTCGAGGGATTCTGCCGCAGGGCTTCCGCCGGATCTGTCAGGTCCGGCAGGGCGACAGGCGCCCAGACGACTTTCAACGTGTGCGCGGCTTCCACGGCCTGCTCTTCGCGATCGGCCACCACACCGACAAAATCGCCCTGCACCACCACCTGCACATGACCGGGAAGATGGGCAACAGAGTCGCAATCGACAGAGAGCAGCGCGCGTCCGAGGTAGGGCCCGTGATCAAACCCCTCATAAGGGGGACGTATGACTCGCCCGTGCAGCATGCCCTCAACGCGCACATCATGCACATAGACCGCCCGACCCGTCACCTTGTCGGGAATATCGACCCGCTTCATGCTGGTGCCGACCAGGCGGTAATTCTCGCGTTTCTTGACGGCAATGGTTTCGTCCAGCGCGACCGTCAGGGATATGCCCGCAACAAGCTCTCCGAACCCGTACTCCTGATTGAGCATAGCCGTCAGGCTTGTCAGCCTGCCCGCCTCAAACCCGAGTTCTTCTACGTCATGCCCGGTAAGATCATGAGCCCGTTGAAGCAGCAGACCACGCGCCTGGGCTGCCGCCTGACGCAAAGGCCGGGCTGTAACCTGAATCGTCTCGCTCGCAATGGTCGCACCCTGATCAGGCGTCTGCCCGGTATGACCGAGCACCATCTCGACCTGATCCGGGCGAGCGTCGAGTTCCTCAGCCACGATCTGCGCGAGAGAGGTCGCAATACCCGTCCCGAGATCGACATGGCCGCAATAGGCGAAGACACGCCCCTCGCAAGTGATGCGCAGGAAAGTCTCATCCCGGGGAATGAACCCGCCGCGTGCAGCCAGCCCTTTGGGCGGCTGGGCCGCCCGAATGATGACGAGACAACCCGCTTCCGGCGCCGCGCTCAAGACTCCATTTCCTCAAGACCAGCCGCGAGACAGGCCGCCCGAAGAATTTCAACATGCGTGCCGCAGCGACAGAGATTGAACTGAAGCGCCTCCTTGAGCGCCCTGAAATCGGGATTCGGGCTGGCGTCCAGAAAAGCCCTGATCGTCATGACCATGCCATTGAGGCAATAGCCGCATTGCGCGGCCTGCGCGGCGACAAACGCCTGCTGCACGGGGTCCAGACCGTTTGCCGCCAGACCCTCGAGCGTGACGATCGCGCTGCTTCTGGCTGCCGTATCGAGACGTATGACGCAGCTGCGCGCTGCCTTGCCATCAATTAGCACTGTGCAGGCGCCGCACTCACCAAGACCGCACCCGAATTTCGGGCCATTGAGGGCCAGATCATTGCGCAGGATGGTCAATAGCGGCGTGTCATGGGCGGCCTGAGTTTCATGCCGCCTGCCATTGACCGAAAGAACCAGCCCTGTCGCCATGACGATTGCCCCTCGTATCAGGAAGTCAGTTCGATATCGTAAACATTATCGCCGTAGCACCAATAGGGGTCTTCGGGCTGGCGCAGCCATGTATTGGCATTCGAGATCGTCTGCACTCGCGTAGCGCGAGCCTTGCGACAATCGTAATAGGCACTGAAACTCCGTTCGAGATCGTCAAACCCGATCTCTGACAGACAGCGCGCCAGAACTGCCGCATCCTCGACAGCCATCGCAGCACCCTGGGCCATATGTGGCTTCATGGGATGGCAGGCATCACCAAGCAGAACCACGCGGCCGGCGTGCCAGCGAGAGAGCGGTTCACGCGTCTTGAGCGGCCATTTCGTCACTGTCTCGGCAGCATCGATATAACCCTGAACCATCGGGTGATAATCGGCGAAAGAAGCCTTGAAGGCCTCGCGCGTGGACGGAAGCTGACCCGAGGCGCTGGTCCATTCGGCAGGCTCGCCTGTCACGAGATAGAATTCGCTCTTTGCCTTGTCGAGATAATAGCAGACGATGTGCCGGTCATGGCTCCACCATTTGGCATTGACATCGGCCCCGAGAGACTGCGCTACCGCACCCGGAATAATGGCCCGGTGGGCAATCCAGCCCGTATAGACAGGGGCCTCATAGCCAAACAGTTTTTCGCGTATGACGGAGTTGATACCGTCAGCCGCAACCAGAACATCGACCTTGTCGGTGCGGCCATCTGCAAATTCGAGAGAGACGGAGGCTCCGTCATCATCGAAGTTCACAAGACGCGCGCCCCATTTCACCCGTTCGGGGTCGATCCGGTCGAGCATGGCCTGCTGCAGGTCACCACGATGAATGGTGATGTAAGGGGCACCATAACGCTGACGCTCGGCATTGAGGGGGATCTCGGCAAGAACCGTTCCATCATGGCCATTGCGGCTGACCCAGTAATCGGGGAGGCAGGAAATGGCCTCCAGCGACTGATCGAGCCCGTCGAGCCTTGCCAGAACCTTCATGACATTGGGGCCGAACTGGATGCCTGCACCGAGACGACTGAAGCCGGGTGCCTGATCATAAAGCACCACATCATGCCCCTCACGCTGCAGGAGACCTGCGGCAACGAGCCCGCCCATGCCGGCACCTACTATACCAATACGCGCTTTGCGTGACATCGCAGCTCCTCATTTCCTCCCGCAAAACAGAAAGCGAGGGAAACTCAATTTATTATGTGTACGCTATAATTTTATAAGCGGCGGTTTTTTCTGCCGTCAAGAAAATTGTGCCGATATCGATATGAGTGAGCGGCCGGGACACACGCGCCAGCACAGCAATTCCCGCCATCCCAGGATTGCATAAGCGTCTATGAGATCTAGACCCTCGAGAAGATCCGTTACGAATCGGCTGAATTAGATATTGCGCGAGACACCGGGCTAGGCGCTTATATATCGCGTATGCGCCATTAATAGAACCATGCAGGAGCCAGATGTGATCTCTCACACAGGGGCAACACGAGCCACCGTCACGGATTATGTTCCGTTTCCGTATCGTTCCATATCGATCAGGATCATCCCGTTTCTCACCCTCGGCTTTCTCGCGGCCTATATTGACCGTGTAAACGTCGGCTTCGCCAAGCTGCAGATGGCTCATGACCTGCATATGTCAGACAGCAGTTTCGGTCTGGCCGCAGGGTTGTTCTTCATCGGCTATGTACTCTGCGAAATCCCGAGCAGCCTCATCCTTGCGCGTGTCGGAGCAAGGCGCTGGCTCAGCCGCATTCTCATCAGCTGGGGCGTACTCTCAATGCTGGGGGGTCTCGTCACCAATGAAGCCGAGTTTCTTGTCTCACGTATCGCCCTTGGCGTTGCCGAAGCCGGATTCATGCCCGGCGCGCTTTTCACGCTCGCGGAGTGGATTCCCGGCGCCAGACGCTCGCGTGCTGTCGCCGCTTTCATGTTCGGCATCCCTGCAGCGAGCATCGTCGGCGCACCGCTGTCAGGCCTTATTCTCACCCATTTGAGTGGATTTCATGGCCTTTCCGGGTGGCGCTGGCTGTTCATTCTCGAGGGATTGCCGCCTGTATGCCTCGGTCTCTGGGGGTGGCTCGCCCTGCCGGACTCCCTCAGTTCGGCGGCCTGGCTGACGCCTGAAGCACGACAAGCAGCGCATGAAATCCTTGCGAACGAAGCCTCACGACAGGAGCGGGATGCAGGCGCTGCGGCGGCCTTTCGGAACCCTGCGATCTGGCTGATAGGTGCCATTGACGGGACCATTCTTCTGGGTCTCTACACAATCGCCTTCTGGCTTCCGAGCTTTCTGAAGGAACGGCTTCACGATGCGCCCGGTATCTCCTTCAGCATGGTCGGTCTGATGGTCGCCATTCCGCATATTGTGGGTGCGCTCGCCATGTTGCTGGTTGGGTGGAGCGCCGACCGCCAGCAGGAAAGACGCTGGCATCTTTTTCTGCCCCTGCTCGCCGGTGGGATCGCGCTGGCCCTCTATGCCATGCCCCTTCATGGCGTTACATGGCTGCTCGTAACAGCGTCCTGCGCCAATGCCGGGCTCCTCTCGGGCCTTCCCTCGCTCTGGGCGCTGCCATCCGGCTTCCTGAAGGGGCGCGCCGCCGCAACCGGGCTTGCCACAGCCTGTTCCTTTGCCAATCTGGCAGGCTTTGTTGCGACGAGCTTCCTGGGTGTGGCTATCGTCCATTTTGGCGGTGCGCAATCTATCATCTGGATATTTGCCCTGACCGCCATTCTTGGCGGCGCTTCGGTCTTTCTTCTTCCAGTGCCAAACAGGACAGTGCAGGCAAAGAGCCGATGCGGTGATGGTTCCGGTCATCCATCGGGAATCCTTTCCTGACCTCTACCGGAGATCTCCCATGCGCCAGAAAGAATTTCTCCTGTTGTCTGCTGCAGGCTTCGTCATGACAACGCTCTCTTTTTCTCTCCTTTCCTTACCGGCATTTGCCACCCCCTGCAGTCCCGCGCTCTTTCAGAAAATCGCGCCAAAGGGGCTGCATGTTCTTTCGGCCAACAGGGCAAGAGATCGTTGCGAAATCGAGGGGACGCTGCTTACCTCAGGGCAAGGCGCCGCCCAGGGAGAGGCGCGATTTCGTGCGCATTTTCCAGATCAATGGAACGCCGCTTTCATCATGTTCGGTGTCGGTGGTTTTGGCGGTACGCTCACCCCATCTGCAAACCCCGCGGATATGCAGCGGGCCGATCATGAAGGCTATGTGACCGCCATTACCGACACCGGCCATCTGTCGACCCAGCCCGTTCCTGCAGTGGATGGCAGTTTTGCGACACCACAACGCGGCACCGAGGCAACCGCAGCCCGGGTCGATTATGCCTGGCGGGCGACACATCAGGTCGCGATAGCGCTCAAATCGATGAGCAGCTCCTTCTACCAAAAACCGATCCAACACGCGATTTTCGATGGCTGCTCGAATGGCGGGCGACAGGGGTTGCTGGAAGCCGCGCGCTTTCCCCAGGATTTCGACGGCATCATAGCCGGTGCGCCGTTCTTCACCCTCAGGCTCATGCTGGGTGACCTGAAAGTCCAGCAGGCGTCGCTTCGGGCTCCGGGGGCACAACTCAATGCCCAGGATCTTTCACTCGCTGACAGCTTTGCCCTGCATGAATGCAGGCCACCAGGCCAGGCGGAGAAAGAGGCGCTCGACACGCGCAGCTGTCACCCGCACTGGGCAAAGCTGGCCTGCAAGGGCGAAACGTCGACCAAGGAGGCCAGAACATGCCTGCCTTCGGCAAAAATCGACACGCTTCAGGCTTTTTTCACAGACACGCTCGACCCCCACGGTGCGCTGGTCTATCCGGGTTTTCTACCGGGATATCTTGCGGTCACGCATGCGCTCGAGCTCCAATTTGCGGACCCTCAGGCCACGCCAGCGATATCGTCGCAGGGATGGTCTCTGCATCATGGCCCGATCGAGTACCAGTTCGACGAACAGGTTTTCCGTTTCTTCATCCCCGGCGATCCTGAGCGCCCCTTCCTGAGCCCGGCCTGGTCAAGTCAGGGTGTCGTCCCGTCGGGCAGTCTCGCTGCCTATGATGAAGCCACCGCAGATGCCACCCTTCAAGACCCCGCGACAGTGCGGTACTACCTCGCGCATGGCGGCCATCTCCTGCTGTATCATGGCCTAGGCGATCCTGCGATTTCCCCTCGCAGCACGATGGCGCTCTATGACGCGGTTGGGGCAAGTGACCACATGCGGCTCTTTCTCATACCCGGCATGGGTCATTGCGGCGGCGGTGCAGGACCACGGTCGCTCGATATCCTGGGCAGTCTGGAAAGCTGGATGACGAGCGAACGAGCCCCTAAGGCCCTGACAGAGCCTGACACAGCATCCATAGCCGCCTCACCCTGAACTACCAGCAACCTCTCTTACTTCTTCGCCCCGGAGGCTCTCTTCGAAGGTTTCCGACCCGGGGCGTTAGATGGCCATTCGACATTACGTGACGACTTGAGCATCCCTGAGAAAACATTGCAGCGCCGCATCTGAAAGACGAAAAAGCCTCATCCCTGATTATAAATCGCGTATGCGCTACTTTTACGTTGCTTTTGCGGAACGTTACGATTTAGCTTTCGAATCGAGCAGAGGGTGATGTGTCACCTTCCTAGCGCCCCTTTCCTTGCAATCCGGCCCGAACTGGAGATGGATATGAACAAGCGTCTCTTTCTCGCCTCGCTTCTTTCATCCACACTTACGCCCATTTGTAGCGCATACGCGGCAAATGCCCATCATGCCAAAACCCACCAGAGCACTGCCGGAACCTCAGGGGGACAGCCGCAAGCGCCGCACGCGACACCGCGCAGAAAAGCGGCATCTCATCAGGCCCCTTCGCGACCGGAGGAAATGAGCATTATCGGTCACGGCTCGACACGTCAGGTTCAGACCCTGTCTGCCTCGATGATGAGCCAGGCCGTTCCGGGCACGAGCCCGCTGAAACTCGTTGGCGCCTTGCCGGGTATCGCTTTCAACTCCGGCGATCCACTGGGTATCGATCTGTGGTCTCAGAGCCTGTACATGCGCGGCTTCTTCTCGAACCAGCTCGGCTTCACGCTGGATGGGATGCCGCTCGGTATCCAGACCTATGGAAGCCCCCAGGGCCTGAATGTGATGAATGCCATTTCTCAGCAGAATATCCGCAAGGTGGATGTCTCGCAGGGGGCCGGTTCGGTCGACACGCCGTCTTCCAGCAATCTTGGCGGTGTGCTCCAGTTCTCCTCGATCGACCCTTCGGATCGGCGCGGCGGCAAAACCTCGCAGACTTTTGGCAGTAATGACAGCTTCATGACGTTTATCCGGCTTGAGAGTGGCAAGCTCAACCGGACCGGAACCAAGTTCTACGTCTCGTATAACCGCGGAGAAGAGAGCAAATGGAAGGGTTCGGGAAGCCAGTTCATCCAGCAGGTCAACGCAAAACTGGTGCAGCCTCTGGGCGAAAAGACCACTTTGAAGGCTTTCTTCAATTGGGACCAGGTATCAGCTGACACCTATGGCGATCTCTCTCTCGACGGATTGCACAAGCTCGGCTCCCGCCTCGATTACTACAAACCCAATTACGCTGCGGCCTATCGCACCGCGCTCTATGCGGCGGGCTTGCCTGGAGGCGCGCTGCCTGCGGGTTATAGCGTCCTCAACGACCCGGTCGACGCATCCTATTATGACGGTCCGGCCACAAGCCATGACTATTTCGGCGGGGCCTCTCTCGACACGCATCTCACCTCGCAACTCGACTGGAAAACGACCCTTTACGGGCACGGCAAGGGTTTCAATGCGTATTGGACCAATGCCTATGTCCCATCGCCCAGCGGCGCGCCGCTTGCCGAGCAGAATGAAGGCAGCGTATCGCAGCGCGGCGGTTTGACCTCAGCCATGACCTACAAGATCGCGCACCATGTCATCAACGCGGGCATCTGGTACGAATATGGTGAATACACGCCTTTTTACGATTTCTATAACGAGCCCGTGCTCGGACAGGGAGCGCCCCTCGACCCCAAAAAATCGCTCCCGGCTCCTTTTGCCGAGGCCTGGCGCCTGCATTACAACAACAACACGATACAGACCCATCTGCAGGATACGTACAGCATTCTGCCCAATCTCAAGATCAATGCCGGTTTCCGCTCCCTGTTCTTCAAGGGCAGCAACACGGTTCTTAGCAATAATCCGGAATATTCCGGTGGCACTCCGCCCTCGGGCACGATGCGCAATGACGCAGCTTTTCTGCCTCAGTTCAGCATCAACTATCAGATCACCCACAGAAACGAGCTCTTCTTCGATTTCTCGAAAAACATGCGCATCTTCCCTGAATCAGGCTATAATCAGGCCTCTCCCTGGGGTGTCGCCACCCAGGCCCTGTTCGAAAACGAGAAGCAGACTCTCAAACCTGAGACCGACTATGTTTTCGAAGGCGGCTACCGTTATAACTCGCCTCGTATCACCGGATTGCTGACAGCCTATCATACCGATTTCCGCAACAGGCTCGCGACTCTGACGGAAGGTAATCTGGTTGATGCCGAGAGCGTTCTCGCCAATGTCGGCAATGTCGATATGAATGGTGTCGATGCCCAGCTTGTCATACGGCCAATCGATGGACTCAGCCTGAGCAATAACGTCAGCTATAACAGCTCTAAATATCAGTCCAACCTGACACAGGAAGGCGTGCTTTATACGCTCAAGGGCAAGCAGGAGGTCAACTACCCGAAATTCATGTGGAAGACCAATCTCTCATATGAATACAAAGGGGCTTTTGCCCATATCGACGTGATGTATATGGGGAAGCGCTATCTCAGCTATAATAACGACACGAAGCTCCCGGGCTATTGGCTTGCCAATTTCGGATCTGGCTATCATTTCGGCAATCTCAGCGTGCTTCGCGATGTCACGGTCAGCTTCAATATCTATAATCTCTTCAACACGACCTATATTTCCAACTCCGGTGAATCCGGCAATCCTCTTTCGGGCGACTACCAATCCTTCCAGATCGGCGCGCCCCGTCAATTCTTTGGCACGATCAGCGCCGGTTTCTGACGCACCCTTCTGATCGGCGCACCTTTGACCATGTCGGTCGAGGCGGTGCCGGTCTTCACAAACGACACGCCTGATCACAGAGAAACCGGAAAGAGAAAAAGCCATGCCCCCCATCGTTCTCGTCCATGGCTCGTGGCATTGGGCAGGATGCTTCACCAAACTGCAGAACGAGCTTCACGCACGTGGCCATAAAAGCCTTGCTGTGGATAACGCGTCGCATGGAGAAAGCACGATATCCTGGTCTTCCATCGCGACGATGGAAGATTATGCCCGTCCGGTCATGGATCTGCTTCAGGCGCAGGACGAGGCAGTCATCCTTGTCGGGCATTCGATGGGCGGGGCGACCTTGTCCTATCTGGCGGAAATCATGCCAGAGCGTATCGCTGCCCTGGTCTACCTTTCGGGTTTCATGACCGGCGACGGGGTATCGGCCATGGACCAGATCGGCAAATACCATGCCCACGAAGCCTGTGCTCCGCTTTTTGAGGCAACGGCAATCCTGCCTGAGTCAACAGGCATCAAATTGCATCTGGACCGACAGCAATCGATCCGCGACGCATTCTATGGCGACTGTACGGAGGAGGATATCGCCTTTGCCAGTCATCATGTCTGCGAAATCAATACGATCGTCCCCAATCTCTACACTCCCAGGGCCAACCGCGAACTTGAGCGGCATTACATCACGTGCTCGCAGGACCGCGCCATTCCTCTTGCCTCGCAGCAGGACATGATCGCCCGTTTTCCCAGTACCGTCACTCACCGGCTCGAGACGTCGCATTCACCCTATTTTTCGGCAGCCTCTGCACTGGCGGATATTCTTGCTGCCATCACTTCAAGGCCACGCGAATACGCCTCATGACAGGCATTTCCACCCTCTGAATGCATAATAACGCGTCTTTGGAACGACACTTTCCCTACCGCCCTTTTTTGCGATAGAATTAGGGCGGAAGGGCAGTAACAATGAGCAAATCAACAGGTCGACCCGGTGGTTCTGCCAAGTCAGCCAAGCATAAGGTGGCTCTGGTCGAGGACAAGCCGGATGAGTATGTCCTTTCTGAGCAGATCGGCCATTTGTTACGCAGGGCCTATCAGCGCCATACGTCCATTTTTCAGGTGGCAATACCTGATGAAAAGCTGACATCGGTCCAGTTCGCCGTACTCACGACCGTGCGCGATAATCCGAATTCTCCCCTCGTCCATATCGGTCGGCTTACCGCCATCGATCATGCAACGCTTCGCGACATTGTCTCCCGACTCAAAAGGCGGGGTCTTGTCACGATGAAGACAGGAGCGGAGGACAAGCGTCAGCGGATCGTTTCGCTGACCGCTGAGGGGGAAGAGCTGGTGCGGGACATCATACCCGAAGCCAGAAACATCACCGAGCTTACGCTCAAGAATCTCGATGCCTGCGAGCGTGTTGCCGCGCTCGCCATTCTGAAAAAACTCTCACAGGACTGAACAAGGAGAGCGGGGCCGCTGACCCCGCATCCCCTGTCCAGTTCGCCAGGTGCTCGCGATCTTCAAGGAACATCATGGCACCGTTTCGTGCCAGAGCCTGGGTTGGCGCGCTGGTATTGCCGCTGACCGGCTCGGGCATGATCGAGGCATCAATCACGCGCAGGCCTGTCACGCCCCTCACGCGCAGGCGTCCATCCACTACTGAATGCTCGTCATCGCCCATGCGGCATGTTCCGACGGGATGCCACATGGTGTTCACGACCTTCTTTATCCAGGCAGCGATTTCCTCATCCGATTGCTGATCTGCACCGGGTTCCAGTTCCTCCTCGATCACCGCTCTGAAAGCAGGCTGCTGCAGGATGCTCCTTCCCGCCCTGACGGCCTCGACAGCAAGGGCGAGATCGTCTTCATGGCCCATGAAATTCGGGTTAATCAGAGGCATGGCTGCAGGATCCTTGCCAGCAAGCCTGACCCAGCCCCGGCTTTTGGGCTGAAGCAGAACCAGTTCGAGCGTCACTCCAGACCGGGACCCGGTGGGCACGAGGCCATCTTCGGAAATTACCGGCACATGGTAGCACTGCACTGTTGGGCGCCCGGCGAGATCCCTGGGGTCCCAGTGCGAAACGGTTTCGATGCAGTTGCCTGCGGCAGGACCGTCCTTTGTCAGCAGGTAGCGTAAACCGATCCGGGCGGCACCAAGCCCTTTTGATATTTTCTGGTAACCCAGATCGCCTTTGACATAGGCGCGCAGACAGAAAATAGGGTGATCCTGCAGGTTCTCTCCGACTTCTTCAGATGCCACTTTGACCGGAATGTCATTCGAACGCAGCGCATCGGCAGGCCCTATCCCCGAATGCATCAGAATTCTCGGAGATTGAATTGCCCCGGCACTCAGGATCACCTCATCTGCATGAAGCGTGAGCGTGTTGCCCGCTCTCTGCACCTCAACGCCTGAAGCCCTGCTTCCCTCGAAAAGCACCTTCGTGGCGAAGGCATTGGTGATCAGGGTAACCCGCCCAGAGCGGATATGCTCGCGCAGATAGGCATCTACGGCGCTGCATCGACGCCCGTCATGAATATTGACCTGCACAGGCGATACGCCGCGTTGCGACGCGCCATTGTAATCATCGTTGAATGGCAGGCCGTATTCCTGAAAAGCGCGAACGCATAAAGCGTTCAGATCGCTGATCATCGGCGTGAGCCGCGTTTTCAGGGGGCCTTCGGTACCATGGTATGGCCCGCCACGCAGGTCATTCCCTTCCTGCGCCAGGAAATGAGGCAGCATATCGCGATACGACCATGCCGCCTCCTTTCCCGCGACAGCCTGCCATGCGTCATAATCTTCTGGCTGGCCGCGCACATAACACATGGCGTTGACGGAGGTGCCACCCCCGAGGATCTTGCCCGAGCGATAGGCGCGTCGTGCGCCATGGACAGGCACTGTCTCGTATCGCCACATGAATTTGTCGTGCTGAAGAATTTTTGCAAACCCAGCGGGAAGCTTGACCAGCGGATTGCCATCCATGCCACCTGCCTCGATCAGCGCGACACGCAGGGCGCTGTTTTCAGCAATATGCGAGGCGACAACGCATCCTGCAGCCCCTGAGCCGACCACAATGACATCGTAACGCGTCTGGTCCTGAGCAATCTTCTTCATTCTTTCCTCGACAAATCCAGTCCCGCTGAGGCTCTGCAGGTCAATGACCGAGCCAGGGCGGAGACGTCACAGTGCTTTTACGCGAAGAAAACAGAGCAGAATCAGGCTCAGAGTGCCGCGCAGACCGACTTGATCTCGGTGAACATCCGGATGGCCTCGAACCCACCTTCGCGCCCCCAGCCGGATTGCTTCATGCCCCCGAAAGGTAACGATGGATCGAACAGGTTATGGGTATTGATCCAGACATTGCCGGCTTTGAGACGCTTCGCCAGACGATGGGCGAGGCTGAGATCTCAGGTCCAGATACTGGCTGCCAGACCGAACTCTGTTGCGTTGGCTGCTGCACAGACGCTGTCGAGATCGTTGTCGGGATAGCGCATCACCGTCAGGACGGGTCCGAAGATTTCTTCCCTGACGCAGGACATTGCCGGATCGACATCGGCAAGGATCGTGGGCGCCATGAAAAACCCGTCACTGCCGACCCTGTGACCGCCCGTAACGACACGCGCGCCCTGCTGACGCGCCTCCTCTACATAGCCCATGACACGATCAAGCTGGGCCTTTGAAACGAGCGGCCCCAATGACGTTCCCTCGGCAAGCCCATGCCCGATGACCAAAGCCTCTACAGCTGGCACCAAAGCCTCCAGAACCCGGTCATGCAGCGATTCAGGCAGATAAAGACGAGAACCTGCCGTGCATACCTGCCCTTGATGGAAGAAGATGCCGCGTATGATCCCGGTAACCAGTTGGTCAATATCGACGTCTGGCAGGACGATCATCGGTGACTTGCCGCCAAGCTCAAGGGTGACCCTTTTGAAATTGCCTTGTGCTGCCGCGCAGGCAATCAGACGCCCAACCGGGGTCGACCCTGTGAAAGCGATCTTGTCGACATCCGGATGATCCACCAGAGCCGCGCCAGCTTCGGTACCGTAGCCTGTCACGACATTGATGACCCCGTCAGGGATACCGCTTTCCTTGGCAATCTGTGCCAGTCTGAGCGTGCTGAGTGACGTATTCTCGGCAGGTTTGATCACGACCGTGCATCCGGCAGCGAGTGCCGGCGCGAGCTTGTAGGCCAGCAGCACCATAGGGAAATTCCACGGCACGATCAGACCAGCTACGCCAACAGGCTCTCTCACTGTATAGGCAAGAGTATCGACATGACCGACAAGGGGTGCAGACTCACCCGCAATCCGGGTCGTCCAGCCTACCATGTAGTGATATGTATTTGATGTAAGCACCATATCGGCGTGGCGGGCATAAGCCAGAGGCTTGCCAGCATCCACCGCTTCGATCTCGGCCAGTTCGTCCGCACACGCCTCGATCATGGCTGAAAACCGAAACAGCAGACGGGAGCGCTCGACAGGCGATAGACTGCCCCAGGGGCCAATTGCCAGAGCTTCTCGTGCAGCTTTCACCGCCCTGTCGATATCGGCTTCAGTTGCTGCAGCCAAAGTGCTGATAACCTGACCTGTTCCGGGGTCCACCACCTCTATCCGGCTCTGCCCGGATGCTTCGCACTCACTGCCAGCAATCCAGAGTCCGTGTTTTCGCGCGAAAAATGCACTTAACTTATCCGAATATGAAGCCAACATTGGAGACCCTCAAATTGCCCTGAGTCCGTGCATCGCCCATACGGCTTCCACACAGGTTGCGTGCAACGAACCAGCCCAAACATTCCGATTCTGTTCCTATATCGTATCGACCGATCGTTCCGGTCGCAATTAAAATGATGTATGCACGACAATATTGCGCTCAGGGCTATTGCTCCCGATATCGCCGATCGCTCGGTCCCTCGGGACTGGCTGGCCCGAAACCAACGCCTCTCTCACTGGTGCAGTCTGGTAAAATACGACCAGCCCAGCAATAGAACCCGAATTTGCGAACCTATAGATCGGTCATGAGGGTGACTGGTGTAACCCGGCCTTAAACTTTCCCAATCTTGGCACTTATCCGTGTTTTTGCGAATGATTTGCATGTAGTGACGCCGCGAATTGACGCTGCGGCCTTGCCTTCACCCTTCGCACAAGAGGCGTAAAGGCCGCACGGCGTCTCGTGCGGAGTGTCATGAAAAAATACTGTTTCCCCTTGCTCTCTCTGGGCACCATGCCTTTTGCCGTCATGGCAGCGCCCCTGGCATATGAGCCTCCCAAGACCGCAAAAGCCGCGGCCGCGCCGGTCCGCCAGCAGAGCGCCCCGGCCCCGGCACACGCCTCCCCAGTTCCGACACAGCAAAAACCGGATGAGCTGATTACCGTCACAGGGCGTGCGACACCCCCGCCGGAAATTACCGACACACGCTATCTTCCGACGCCCGACGCATCGACCCTGCGCACGACCACATCGGTGCTGAATATTCCTCAGGTGGTCAATATCGTGTCGCAGCAGGTGATCCGCGATCAGGAACCGCGCAATCTCGATGATGCCCTCATCAACGTCAGCGGCATCACCCAGGGCAATACGCTGGCCGGCACGCAGGACACCATCATGAAGCGTGGCTTTGGCGGCAATCGTGACGGCTCGATCATGCATAACGGCATGCCGCTGGTACAGGGTCGCGGTTTCAACGCCGCGGCGAATAGTGTGGAGGTGCTTAAAGGCCCGTCTTCCCTGCTCTACGGCATCATGGATCCGGGCGGGGTGATCAACATCGTCAGCAAGAAGCCGCGTCTTCAGGCCAGGACCATCGCTTCGGTCATGGGCTCGACCTATGGACGAGGCAAGGACGGCTTTGAAGGCATGCTCGACTCAACCGGACCGATCGGCAAGGGCAAGCTGGCCTATCGTCTGGTGCTCGACCGTATTGCCGAAGATTACTGGCGCAATTTCGGTATGCATCAGGAAACACTCATTGCGCCATCGCTGGCATGGCTCGGTAAAAAGACCCAGATTACCGCCTGGTATGAGTTTCGCGATTTTCTTTACCCCTTTGACCGCGGTACTGCGCTTGATCCGCGCACCGGACGCCCGCTTGCCATTCCGGCCACCCGCCGTCTGGACGAAAACTTCAATCGCATGACCGGTCAGAGCCATCTGGGCCAGATATCGCTCGATCATCGCTTCGGCGCCGGTTGGTCGGCCCATGTCAATTTCAGCTATAATCAGGAAACCTATGACGCCAATCAGCTGCGGGTTACAGGCGTCAACGTGACCAAAGGCACGTTGAGCCGCAGCAATGACGCCACCCATGGTGCTTTCAGTTCGGACACCTATGGCACGGCCTATCTCGACGGCCCGATCAGGATCGGCAATTTCAAGCAAACGATCCAGATCGGTATGGATGGCGAATACCGGCTGATTTACCGCAAGGATCTGCTGCGTCAGTCGAGCAAATATACATTCAGCTATCTCAAGCCGGTTTACGGGCTGGAGAACCCGTCATCCACCGTGTCGGCAAGCGACAGCGATCAGACCGATAATCTGCATGATTATTCCGGTTTTCTGCGCGATACATTCAAGCTCGGCGAGCGCTGGGTCGTGGTCGGTGGTGTGCGTTATCTCAGCTATCGTCAGATTGCCGGTCGCGGGCGCCCCTTCAAGGCGAATACCGATATCGGCGACGGCGCCTTTCTTCCTCAGGCAGGGCTGGTTTATCGTGTTGCGCCTGCGTGGTCGCTCTATGCCAGCTATACGCAGTCGCTCAAACCGGCCTCGACCATCGCCCCTCTCTCCAGCGGTCTTGTGCTGGGCTCAGGCTTCCAGCCGGAAAAAGGCCGCTCCTACGAGTTCGGTGCAAAAATGGCGCTGCATGATCGCCTGACTGGCACGCTTGCCTTTTACGACATCCACAAGCGCGATGTGCTCGTTTCGCAATATAACGATGCCACCAAGCAGACCGATTATCGTACGGCCGGCGCCGCACGCTCGCGAGGCATAGAACTCGATCTGGCCGGTCGGGTCACGAAGCGCCTGAGCATGATCGGCAGCTATGCCTATCTCGACGGGGCCACCACCAAGGACCCGCTCTACGCCGGCAAGCAACTCTGGAATGCAGCGCGCCATACCGCCTCTATGGGGCTGGCCTATGATCTCGGCCCGGTCTTTGGCGAAGACAAGCTGCGCTTTGGCGGCGACGCGCATTATGTCGGACGCAGGGCGGGCGACTCAGCCAACAGCTTCTTCCTGCCCGGTTATGTTACCGGCGATCTGTTTGCCACCTATGACAGCGTGATCGCGCGACACGATGTCAATTTCCAGTTCAACATCAAGAACCTCTCGAATGCCGTCTATTATCCGTCTGCCGTGAACAGCTATTTCGTCTCACTTGGCGAAGCACGACGCTTCTCCCTGCGCACCATGGTGGCCTTCTGATGAAGATCTCAGTCGTTTTCCCTCTGGCCTTGGGCATCCTGACAATCGTGACGCCACGGCCTGCCCAGGCAGCAGCCCTGAAAAGCATTGCCTATCTCTGCAAGCTGGAAGGGCCCAATCGCGCGGTCGATGATGCCGCCATCGCCCATATCACCAGCCTTGGTTATAGCGTCCATGCGCTCGGCGAGGCGACCCGACCGGAAGAGGTAAAAGAGGATATGGTCGTTCTTTCCTCAACTGTTTCGGGCAAGAACGTCAGTCCTGCCTGGCGCTTTGCCCCCAAACCGCTTCTGACCTGGGAGAACGACAGTCTCGATGACCTTGCCATGACTGGCAAACGTCATGATGTCGATTTCGGCGAAACGGAGAAAGAACGCTATCTCTGGCTCGTCAACGCCCCTCACCCCATGAGCGGCGGCCTTCCGCCCGGCATTGCGAATGTCTATGCAAAGCAGAACCCGATGAGCTGGGGCAAGCCGGGGCTCGGCGCAACCATTATCGCTACGGTCTATGGACAGCCTGAAAAAGCCGCGATTTTCGGCTACGAAAAAGGGGCAACCATGGATTATGAATCTCTCGCACCGGCGCGACGAACCATGGTCTTTCTCGATAACGCGACTTTCAACGCGCTCTCACCCCAGGGCCTCTGCCTTTTCGACTCTGCCCTTCTCTGGACAGGATACCGGACCGAGCAGGCGGCCTCATGCGTCATCAGTCAGAACAGCGGCGCCAGACATCCCTGATCTCATCCTCACGAAACTGTAGCGTCGCACCACGGCAGAAAGTCGGCACGCTTATCGAACCGTCGCAATACCGAGGGCCATGCCTGTAGCATACAGGCGTGGTATCGGACGATTCCCAAATAAGAAGCCTTCCGGAAACAGGATTCTACTACTGGAAAATGCTCTTCTCTCTCGGCTGCGCAAGATTCTTTACCGCGCAGAGTGCGCAAAAATACTCCTCCTCCTTCATTTCAAATTAAGCTTTCCCAATCTTGGTGCTAATCATTTGCTCGGAAACAGAAAGACACATAGCAATTGCGACGCGTTCTCACCATGTAGGTTGCCATGCTATCCGTTTCCCGCCCGGTATTTTTCGTTACCCGATCCTTCGTCGCGCTTTGTTTGATCACGACGGCGCTTTCACCATCAGTCCATGCCGCGGCCGCATTGGCAGACATGACTTCTCAGCCCGCGAGCAAGCCGAAAAACGGGGGTGCAGCGAAAGCCCAGCAAGGCGCGAAGGCTGCCAATTACGAAGCCGGGAAAGAAAAAGCCGGTCAGGAGCATCTTACCGTCATCGGGAAATCGCATCCCCTCCTCACGGGGCCTTCCCCAAACCGTAAATTCACGGCCTCGCTGCTCGACACACCCCGCTCGGTTTCGGTTGTGACCAAAGAGCAGATGAAGCTGGTCAATGCGACCTCATTCGAAGACGCCATGCGCACCGTGCCAGGGGTCAGTTTTCGTGGCGGCGATGCCTATGCCATTCCAGGCGGCAATTACCCTGTCATTCGCGGCTTTGGCTCATACAGCAACATGTTCATCGATGGGCTGCGCGATAGTGGCGTGAGCCAGCGTGAAGTCTTTGATGTTGAAGAGATGGAGGTGCTCAAGGGACCGGGCTCAGTCTATGGCGGTCGCGGCGGTCTGGGTGGGCAGATCAATATCACCAGCAAGAAGGCCCAGCTTGGCAATCTGACCTCTGGGCAGATCGGCTTCGGCACAGCCGCCTACAAGCGTGGCACGATCGACATCAACCGCCAGATCGGTTCATCAACCGCGTTTCGTCTCAATGCGATGGGTGCCGATGGTGACACGGCGGGACGTGCGCCGATCGGCGGGCATAAATGGGGCGTTTCCCCCTCACTCGCTTTCGGCCTTGGCACGAAGACGCGCCTGACACTTGGCTATTACCATCTCTATTCTTTCGACATGCCGGACTATTCCGCGCCCTATAGCAAGATCACCCATGAGCCGCTGAAAATTCCCCGCAGCACTGTTCTCGGGCTGGAAGATCGCGATTTTGAGCGCAGCACCACCGATCTCGGCCAGATCATCCTCGAACGCGACCTGTTCAAGGACTTCGTGTTCAGGAACACGCTGCAATGGACCAGCACGCAATACGATTATATCGCCACCAACCCGCAATGGCAGAGCACAGCCGTCAACAACCAGACCATCCTTCTCGAAGCCAAATCCGGAAAGTTCCATACGGATAATTTTCAGGAACAGGCGATGGTCTCAGGCACAGTCGACACGGGGCCGATCCATCATGCCATCAATACCGGCATTGAACTCTCGCGCGAACGTCTCACACGCAATGAATATTATGTGGTCGATTCAGGCGGGCATAATCTGCGCAATGGGGGCCCCTGCGCCATCGCCTATAATTGTATCTCAGCCACCAGTCTCGGCAGCTGGAGCGCCCATAACCCCTGGCTCGGCTCCTATACGCTTGGCGAACCGGGCATTGCGCCGCTCAACACGAACGTCACCACCGGCTCGGCCTATGCCTTTGATACGATGAGCATGTTGCGCGACCATCTGCTCATCAATGGCGGCGTGCGTTTCGACCGGTTCATGACCTCTGCGGTTCAGGGCAATGTCGGGCTCAGCAATAACCAGAGCTTCATCAATTATCAGGCGGGCGCGGTCTATAAGCCGATCAAGCCGGTCAGCCTGTATTTTTCCTATGCCACAGCCTCCAATCCCGTCGGGGTGGATGCCGGGGCCGATGGCCAGATCGCGCTCTCGACCGCAAACAACAAACTCGCCCCGCAAAATGGCAAGAATATCGAGGTGGGCGCCAAGGCCGATCTGTTCAACGGGCGCTTTTCCATCACCGGTTCTCTGTTCGACGGCAAGATGACCAATGCACAGGTGTCGGATGGCTATGGCAACCAGATCGATGCTGGAACGCAGCGTGTTCGTGGTGCTGAAATCAACGTTGCGGGCAGCATCACCCCGAAATGGGAGATGTTCGGTGGCTGGACCTATCTAGACAGCACCGTCATCAATGGCGGCCCGACCAGGGCCAATGTCGGCAAGCGCTTTCCCTATACACCGGGCAATTCAATTGCGTTGTGGAGCACTTACAAGATCCTGCCACGCCTCAAGGCAGGTGGCGGCCTGACCTATATGAGCAAGCGCTACACCAATGTGAACAACCAGACCTGGGTGCCTGGCTATGTCCGGCTCGACATGGTGGCCGATTATCAAATCACGCGAACACTCGATCTGCAGGCAAATCTGCAGAACCTGACCAATAAACGCTATTACGACCGTGTGTACGTGAATTACTCACGTATTGCGGCCGGTCGCGCCGTGACCTTCCAGTTGACGCTCAGGATGTAGGCTGCAGCGGCAGACGCACCACGCATCGCAGACCGGGGCCATTATCCTCCAGCGTAATTGCCCCGCCATGCAGTTGCGCCACCGCACGCACAAGACTCAGACCAATCCCGTTGCCAGGCACATGCCGACTGGCATCAAGACGCAGCATTTTTTCGAAGACACGTTCTCGATCTTCTGGTGCAATGCCCGGCCCCGTATCGCTGACCAGAATAACGGCCTCGTCGCCCTCCGGAGCCGCTGAGAGCGTAATGCAGCTTCCAACCGGCGCGTGCAGCATGGCGTTTTCGAGCAGATTGGAGACCATCTGCGTCAGCAACACCCGATTGCCATGAACCCTCATCGGCTGACCGGCCAGGGAATGACGCCAGATCTGGCCGTTCTGCTCGATTGTCGGGCCATAAAGCCCGGCAAGCATGTGCAGGACCTGCGCCAGATCGACCAACTGCCCATCAGGGATCTGTCTGTAAGCCTCGAGCTGCGCTAGTTTGAGCAGTGACGCGAAAATCTCCAGCGCCTCATCGAGGCTGGCACGGGCCAGATCGAGCGCTGCCCCTGCTTCCGGCACCGTTACCGCCGCTTGCGCCACGTCGAGATGGCGTCCCAGATGCGCCAGAGGACGGCGCATGTCATGCGCGATGTCATCCGTCACCTGTCTCACACGCGCTACAAGGGCCTCGTTGCGGTCGAGCATGGCATTGAGACTGGCTGACAGATGATTGAACTCGTCATCCATCTCGGTCAGGGGAAGGCGCCGGGAAAGATCGCCCTGCATGATCTCGCGCGCCGTGTGGCTGATCAGGTCGATCCGTCGCAGCAGCAAGCGGCTCATCGCAAAGCCGCCTGCCACGCCGATGACCAGAAACCCCGTGCCGCACCAGAGCAGCGTCATGAAAAACCCATGGCGCAGGGTCTGAAGCGGTGTGCCCTCCATCCCGACGAAAAGATAGCCGCCATCGTCGAGCAAGGTGCCGTAGCCAAGCACAGGGCGGCGATCGGGGGGCGAGGTGCGATGCGTCCATGAGAGCATGCGCCATCCCGGATGCGGCCGCAGATGGAACATGTTCCCTACAGCCACGCCCTGCTTCGCATCCTGAAGAAGGTAATAGAACCCCGGCTCGCTTTGTACGAAATCACGCATGACCGGCACGAGATGCGGCACATCCTGATGCCTGGCATCGGCCAGCGCCTCGTTACGCTCGTTCATCACGGTCTCTCGCATCTGCCGGTCAAGTTGGCTGATGCCACGCGTGCCCGACCAGATCACCCCGGCGAGACCGCAGACAACCAGGCACCCGGCAAAGGAGGCAATGATACGAAAGGACGAGCTTTTCAGAACCGAAAGCGGCCTGTGCCCCGGCTCGGGCTTGCCGGGTTCAGCCATGCCCGCGCAGGACATAACCCTGCCCCTTCACCGTATGAAGCAATGCGGGCGCCTCACGCCCCAGTCGTTCACGCAGCCGGCTGACATGAGTCTCGACGAGATTGGTATGCACCGGAAAATCAATGCCCCAGACATGCTGCAACAGCATGGCACGGGAGATGACGATCAAGGGATGCCGCATGAAATATTCCAGAAGCCTCAGCTCCTGTGACTGGATGTAGAGCTTCACACCACGACGGAAGACCTCGCGCCTGACCAGATCCAGCTCCAGATCGGCAAAAATGAGCCGCGCCGTGTTGAGCGGCTGCTCGGCACGACGCAGAAGGGTCTCTATGCGGGCTTTGAGTTCGGGAAGGGCGAAAGGCTTGACCAGATAGTCATCGGCCCCGCTGCGCAGGCCCTCGACCCTGTCTCTCACCCCATCCATGGTGGTGAGAAACAGGACCGGACACTCGAGCCCTGACAGCCTGATCTCTTTCAGAATGGACAGACCGTCGACCCCGGGAAGGCGCCGATCGAGCACGATGCAATCCCACCCGCCTTCGAGCGCCAGCGCCTTGCCTCTGAGCCCCTCTTCAGCACACGTCACCTGCAGCCCCCAGCCAGCCATCGCCTCACTGGCATAGATGGCCAGAGCCCTGTCATCCTCGGCAAACAGGACACGCCTTGCAGGAGAGGCACCTTGTAGAGACGATGCGCAGGGGGGCTGAGACAAGGCTTCACTCACTTGATGACAACGCGCTGCCAGTAAAGGACAAAACCAGACAGGGCAGCGAGGCGATCTTACCTCTTCTTCCGGGGTCATACCTAGAAGTCATGGCAAGTTCGAACAAAGAGTTACCTCGCCGTTACGTGCCCTTGTCGTCTGGCGATTGTCAGCCGGGTGATGGCAGCTTGCCCGCACGCATCGCAGCGATAACCCCGCCATCGATCAGCAGATCGCTACCTGTGATGAATCCGGCATCATACCCAAGAAGAAAGCTCGCCGCTATGGCGATTTCATCGGGTGGTGCCATGCGCCCTGAAGGCGATGCAGCCACCATGGCGCGATAGATATCGCCGGTAGGCGAGGCAAGCTCGTGCGCGGCCAGAGGGGTAACGATAATGCCTGGGCTGATCGCGTTCACACGTGCACCGCGTGCCCCCCAGTGAACCGCTTCGGTCTGTACGCGCAGGATATTGGCGCGCTTGGAAACCATATAGGCCACCATCGGGTCACCCACCGCCTCTTTCTGCAGGCAGGGCAACGCCAAAAGCGCGTCTGCAGGCATCAGGGCCAACTGGCGCTCGTCCTCCTCCGGCAGGGGACGCATCATGTGACCGGCCATGCTGGACACGAGCAGACCGGATCCGCCCCGCGCCATGACATGACGAAACACCTCGAATACTACTGCAGAACCGTAGAGATCGATCTCGAGAATTTTCTCGACCGGGGCCATGTTGGGTGACACGCCAGCCGTATTGGCCAGTTGCATGACCGGCCCCAAAGCGAGCGCCGCCTCGGCCAGCGCCTGAACCGAGGCACGCGAGGCAACATCGACATGACGCGTCTCGACCGTATAGCTGGCAGCACGCAGCGTCTCCGCCGCCTCATTCATTGTTTTATCGTTATAATCCGCCAGAAGAATGGTTTTACCGATCCCCTGACGGCGGGCGATGGCCTGACCTATCCCTCCGGCCCCTATAACGACAATGACTTCAGAAACCATTGAAATGCCCCTTATTGAATCAGGCGTTAACGGGCAAAGCAAACCCGAACATCCATCATACCGGGGCAGCGCATCAGGATTAGCCGCTCAGTTGCATATGAACCTATGCCGGAAATTCATGAGTAGGAGTGACTGGGGCCGAACATCCTCCAAAATCGGGAAAAGACGAAACGGATCACCCTTCCCGGTCGTACACCTTCACAAATTCGTCGAGGGACAGGATCTTGGTATCGAGGTCATAACAGGTCGCGTTTACGTCCTCCGTCATGGCCATGTTGTCGCCCGCTACTTTGTTGATTGATGAGATCGTCCGGTTGATATCCTCAATATGGTCGACCTGCTTTATGGTCGTGGAGTGAATCCGGGTGATCAGACTGTCTACAGCGCTGACCTGAGTAGCAATTTTCTCGAGACCGCCTTCAACATCCTCGACCAGCTGGACTCCTCGTTTCATCGACACACTGGACTCAGTGACCAGATTGCCGATGATTTTCGCAGCCTCTGACGAACGCACCGCCAGAGACCGTATCTCGTCAGCCACCACCCCGAAGCCTTTCCCCTCCTGCCCCGCATGGGCGGCTTCAACAGCCGCGTTGAAGGAGAGAAGCCGCGTCTGAAGGCTGATATCCTGAATCACGCCGAGGCTCTCGACCATTTCCTGATAGCTCGAAACAATACCCGAAATGGCTTCGACTGTGCTCGTGACGACAAGTTTGAAGCTGTTGGCGTCTTCATTGACTTCCGCAACGAGATCTCTGGCCCGTTCCACATTCTTTGCCGTGTCGGAAACGGCAGTGTTGATCTCCTCCACGCTTGCCGCAGCCTCGACGATATCGCGCGCCTGTGCCTGGGTTCTGCCTGAGAGGGCAATGCTTCCGTCCCGGATCGTTGCTGAAACCTGGCAGACAGCATCGACATTCGACGAGATTTCCGAAATGACCTTTTTGAGATTTTCGGTCGTCTTGTGAGCCTGCTGCGCCGCGGCCTCGCTCTGCTGCCGCGCTGCCCGCACGAGAGACAATGTCGACCCGGCGCCGATATAGCGACCGTCACGGGTGATCAGAAAACCACGATAGAGATCATTCGTGTCCTTGCTGAGAATGTTCTGCGTGAAATCAGCGATCAGCATATCATGGGGAACAATGATCGGAGCCTGCTGGATCAGAAGCCGGACAGGGCGTCTGGTATAGAGCGCACGCCCGAACCGCCCGGCCATCAGGCCGAAAAAGAACTGCCTGTCTACCAGGCCCTGGGGCCGCTGCTGCTCATCGACGATCGCAATCATCATGATGTTCGCATCACGCGAGAAGAGCTCGTGGACACTTGCCCCTACATCATGGGGTAAAAGGCTAGGGATCGTGTCTGCAATATCTTCCATGATCACAGGAATATTCTCATGAATATCCTGCAAACAATCCTCACGGATTTCTGCAACCTCAACTGCTGCCATCAGTGAATAGCCTCTGATAATATGACATTTTTATTACACAAAGCGTAAAAAATAGGATCATCTATCTGAGAGAGACTATGCCGTTGTTGTAACCACCTCAAGCGCTTCGGGGAAAAGCGTTCATTAAATCTTCGGTCATGTACGATCGCAGGTGCTTTCAGGCAGTCAACATGCGGCGATGTGTTTTCCCCTGACCGATTATCGTGCGGTCAGGGGAAAGATGTCAGTGTTCTAGTTTAAACAAAGCGACACGTTCCCTGAGAACGGAAGCCGCCTTGTCGAGAGAGGCAATCGCTGCGGTATTTTCTTCAACCATCGCCGCATTCTGCTGCGTCGATTTAGTCATTTCACCAACCGCAAGATTGATTTCCTGAATTGCCGAGAACTGCCCTGTGGCCGACTGAGCAATTTCAGCGACGAGCTTGTCGATTTCGGAGACTTGCCCGAGGATGATGCCAAGAGCACCACCAGCCTCACGCACCAGACGCACACCATCCGTCACATAATCGCTCGAACTCGACACCATTTCCTTGACGCGGCGCGCCCCTTCGGTAGAGCGCTGGGCCAGGGTGCGCACCTCTGTTGCCACCACGGCGAAACCCCTGCCAGCATCTCCAGCACGCGCCGCCTCGATCCCTGCATTCAGTGCCAGCAAATTGGTCTGGAAGGCAATTTCGTCAATGAGGCCGATAACCTGACTGATCTGGGAGAAACTGCTCTCGATCTGGCTCATCGCGCTGACCGCCTTATGCACCATAGACCCGGATTTTTCCGCACCGGTGCGTGTTTCATCGGTCACCGTTGCCGCCTTGCGCGCACTATCCGCCGAGTCACGCAACATGCTCACCACGCGTTCGATAGCCGCCGAGGATTGCTCGATACTCGCCGCCTGCTGTTCGGTGCGGCGTGACATATCGTTGGAAGCGACCGAAATTTCGCCGGTTCCTGAGCCAATCGCCATGACACTCTGCTGAATCACGGCAAAAGTCTGATTGAGGCGTTCGAATGAATCATTGAAATCCGTCTTCATGACCTGAAGACGCTGCGGTAGCTGCGCCTCGATACGATAGACAAGATTGCCATCCGACGCTGCAGCGAGCCCTTTGCGAATGGCTTCGACGGCGCGCGATTCCTCCTCAAGTTCCCTGGCAACACGCTCGGCATTGGCGGCACGTTCCTTGGCAACCACTTCGCGTTCGGCAGCCTGCTCCGCCTCCAGAAGACGTGCTTTCTGCAAACCGCTCTGGATCGTACTGAGCGCTTTGGCCATATCGCCCACCTCGTCGCCGCGCTCGACACAGGGAATGGTGCCGTCAAGAGCGCCTTCGGCAATACCCAGCATACGGTCGCGCACCAAAAGTAGGGGCGCCACAATCGTTCTCTGGCTCATGATCAGGGTCGCGACAAGAATAAGGATCTGAACGATGATTAAACCGATGACACAGTTGCGGATCGAGGCATTGGCGGCATCAGCCTGCTTTTTTGCGGCGTTCGCGACATGGGTGATTCTCTGACCGGTGATCGCGCCAATATCGATCGCCAAATGAACACCATCCTGATCAGATGCCTGCATGATGGTACGCATATGCGGCACGTCACCCTTGTTCAGGGCGGTCAGTATTTCATTGAGCTGACCTTCGAACCTGTCGTATCGCGTCAGTAGCGGCACCAATATCGCCTCCAGACGGGGATCTGTCCGATTTGCCTCCGAGAACAGATCGCGAGTACCCCGCATATCCTTCTGGAAGCGTGTGACGACCTCTCCCACAAACGGGCTCTGAGCCTGATCGGTCAGAAGATGAGAGGCATAAAGAAGCGCATTCAACTTGTCGGAGATACGCGCAAGAATAATCGTGCCATGATCATCCTGGTTGATGAAAGCACGATAGCGGGCATCTGTCGCGATCTGGTTCTGAACCAGAAACGCCGTGCCAATGAACGTCACCAGTGTCAAAGTGATTGCAACAAGCGCAATCTTGGTCTTGAAACGAAGAACACTAAACATGGAAGGGAGAGCCTTATCTCAAGGTGCCCCCAAATGGTCAGAGATAAACATTAAAAAATCATCTCTAAGCACCACCGCTCGTTACGGAGGAAAAAAGGTAACACCCGTCCTCCATACTTGGAAGCAATAGCGAAAAATTTACTTTACATATTATTTTTACTTATTGGACCGAAAACAGCAAAGATGAAAGAACGCGCAGGCAATACGACTAGGAGGATTTATCCTGATGACTAGCATGCTGGCGCTTAACCCTCAAAACGAGGTAGGTCATCAAGCCACAAATAATAAGGAAGACCGAAATCATCGCTCCCAGATCACATATGGCCGCCCCGGATGAAAAATCACCAAGTAACACCCCCTGATCCGAGAGCCATTCGCCGGTTGCCGACAAAATGTGAGAGAATATCGTCTCGATCAGGCCGAGAACTGCGAGTACGAATATTATTTTCGCTATCATAATACCTATCTGGTCTGCTACCCCGAAAACAGGCCCGAGCCTAGGCACCAAACATTAAGAGAAAATTCGCCCTCTCGGGGAAAATCGATTAAAAATGAATGAATTATGCGCTTTATATCGCTTTGAGGCGTTCGTGGATGGTCACCCCGCCCAAAAGCCTCCTCATAAGACGAAGTACCGCCTCTTCTGCCTCCCGAAGGGGAGGCACATCACGAAAAAAATCCGCATAAAAACCACAAAGCAATAGCGGTTCACACTATTGGCACGCGAAGATTTTTTATTCAATCAATACACGCGTAATCGAGATAGAATTTACATAGACAGGAAATGCAAACAGTTCATCAACACTGTATGGAGACCCGATTTCCGAGATCAGAAGGGCAGCACGCTATCCATGATCTGCTGCCCATAACGTGCAGACTGCACCTTGGTCAGCTGACCACGACCGCCATAGGAAATACGCGCTTCCGCGATGCGGTCATGAGTAACGATGTTGCCTTCGGTGATGTCCTGCGGACGTACGACACCGCTGACCATCAACTGACGCAACTCACCATTCACGCGTACCTCCTGTCTCGCAACGATCACGAAATTACCGTTCGGAAGCACCTGAGTGATTGTTCCTGCAAGAGCAAGCGTGACGATTTCATTGCGACGTATGATACCGCTTCCAGTATTCGCGCTTGCACTACTTGTATCGAGCGCACTCGAACTTGAGAGTATCTTTCCCTGCGCCCCAAAGAAGCTTGGTATACCGAAGGTCTGAGACCCGCTCCCTGCAACGGTCGTGTTGTCGTTGACGGCAGCGTTGTCGGAAATATTGACGTTGATTGTGATGAGGTCGCCAACCTGCGAGGCACGCTGGTCCTTGAAAAACGCTCTGCTCCCCGGACGCCACAAGCTGCCCACTTCGGTTGGCGGCGGCTGAAGGGGTGGCATAGGCATGGTGATTGGCCGATAATCGGGAGCCTGGGTCGGGTCAGAGGTCTGTGTCATCCGCGGTGGATGACCCATTTCCGTAAGATCGGCGAGCGAGGTACAGGCGCTCAATGACGTCAGCAAGGCCAGAGAACCGATCAGAAAAGGGCGTTTCATCGTCCTGACCTTTGAAGTGAATCGAGAGCAGATCATGGCATCGTGCTACGCGTCGACATTGCCAGACGTCTGGCCGTATTGGGGTCGGAAGGAACCGGATGGCTGCTGAGTTCAACCGAGATATTGGAACCATCCATAACCCGACCGCTCACGATCATGCCGCTGGCCTCGTTCAGCGCCCTGATCTGCTGCCTGACACCACCATCTTCCATCGCACGCCCTGCAATAGTGAGCCTCAGCCCCGGAGCCTCGTAGCTTATCATTACCGGATCGCCCTTATGCATGACGACCGTGCGCTGAAGATCCTGCGCCATGACGGCAGCCCCCGCCACAACACCACGACTGACACTCAACCCGTCGATTTCGCTCTCATTGACGACAGCCTTGGCAGGAAGATGGCCCGAATAGGAGTCGTCCGTCCGTACATCTGCGGCACTGATGACGCTGCCAGCCGGAAGCGCGCGCGTGTAAACAAGTACACGCTGGGTCGCGTGGATAATGCCCGTCAGCATGAAGGAATCGGAAGCCAGATCGCCGGTCGGATGAGCGCGATAGACAGTCGACGAAAACCAGCCGCTGCGCTGATCCCATTTGACATCGGAGAGAACAACCGGCTCAGGCTCATCGGTCGAGACGGTCAGCGGATGAAAATCACGCAGGGCAATGGAAATCGGCCCCTCACCAAGTTCAGGCAGATTTTTCCGGATCAAGGCATCGAAATAGGCTTCATCGAGAATACGACCAGCCCGCATGATCGTCATGGAGGCAGAAGCCGATTGATCTTCCCATTCGACGCCGTATTGATCGGCAATGGCAATCAATTGCTGTCCGCTGACTTCGATCATCCCTCCCGGCGCGGGTCCCGGCCCAAGAATACGATCCTGCCCCTGCTCCAGCCCCGAAAAGATATCGGAAAGGCGTACGCTGTCAGAGGAGACCGTCGTGGCATGGCGCAGGGTCGCTGCACTTGCTGTTGACGAGCTGACTATCAGTGCAAGCGCGGTCGAAAGAGCCGGAAGGAGCCAGCGCATAAGGACATTACCGTAGATTGGTGAGCGTCTGAAGCATCTCGTTGGAAGCTGTAATGACCTTGCTGTTCATCTCATAAGCACGCTGGGCCGTAATCAGCGACGTGATTTCAGTCACGACATTTACAGAAGATTCCTCAACAAATCCTTGACGCACGGAGCCATATCCCTCGCTTTGCGGAGTGCTGAGATTGGCTGTGCCCGAAGAGGTCGTCTCGGTGAAGAGATTCTGCCCCATGGCGGCAAGACCGTTTTCGTTCTGGAATGTTGCCAGCTGCATCTGCCCTGCCACCTGCGCCGTGGTCTGGCCGGAGAGCGTATACTGAACCTGTCCGGACTGATCGATCGTTATGTTTTCAGCATTATTCGGCACGGCAATATTCGGTGAAAGCGGATAGCCATCAGCCGAGACAATGGTGCCATCCTGCGAGAGAGAAAAAGTACCGTCGCGAGTGTAGGCATATTCGCCGGAAGGAAGGGTCACGCGAAAATAGCCACGCCCTTCGATGGCCAGGTCGAGCGAATTGCCCGTCTGCTCCAGCGTGCCTTGCTCATTGATACGGTAAATGCCTGCCGTACGAACACCGAGACCGACCTGTGCACCTGCCGGTACAAGATCACCGGTGTCCGAGCTCATGGTCCCGGCGCGGCGCAGATCCTGATAGATAAGATCCTGAAATTCTGCACGACGACGCTTGTAACCGGTCGTCGTCATGTTAGCGATATTATTGGAGATCGTCTCGACATTTGTCGTCTGAGCCTGCATGCCCGTATTCGCAATATCAAGCGATCGCATCATTTTAAGACGTGCTCCTGATGCTCAGAATCAAAGCATCTCTTTTTGAATGGTGTAACAGTGCAGAAATCACAGCAGATCGCGAGCGCGTCCCGCATCGTGTCAAATAGCAGTAGTGATAATTCCTTTTGGAAGCGTAAATCGCCGGACGGCTTTGGCACCGCCTCGCGTGATCACGAACCGGTTACAGCCTACAACGTTCCGTTTCACAATGCGAGCATCGTATCGGGAACTTTTCCAGATTTTTTCAAACAGCTTCTGCCTGGGCCTGCATGTGCTCTTCGCGGAACACGGCAAGAGCTTCCTTTATGGAGAGAACCGGCCCGCTCCAGTCGAGCGGCGCGCTCTGCTGGAAGATCCTCACTGACTCATACCAGGGAGACTCCGTGCGCCCCGATAACCATCGCCAGCACTGATCATAGCGGGAGAGAAGCCAGGTCGGCTTGCCGAGCGCCGCGGCAACATGACAGGTCGAGGTATCGACGGCAATAACCAGATCGAGCTCTCCGACCAGCGCTGCAGTATCGCTGAAATCATGCAGGAAACCTGTATGATCAATCAGGCGCATACCAGCAGGTGGGGTGCTCGCCTGAGACGCTTTTTCGCCGACCTGGAGGCTATAGAACACGACGTCTGGTATCGACGCCAGAGTCCCGAAGGTCGACAGATCGGTCGAACGTCGCCTGTCAGCCAGAAAGGCCGCCTGTATCTCCGGATGAGGCGCCCCGGCCCAGACGAGGCCGACGCGCAGGCATTTACCCTCACCTTGCAGCCTATCGTCAGCAAGTTTCTGCTTCCAGAATGCCTGCTTATCAGGATCGAGAACGAGATAGCCCTCGGCGTGCGGAATTGTCTCAAGTGTTGTCCCCAGTGCCATGGGAAGGCTGAGCACCGGACATTCCAGATCATGCGCCGGGATCGCGTCGTCTTCGCTTGAAACCGTGTGGTCCGGGAAGGAAGCCTGAAGAAGCGACACCAGTTCCGGCCGAACGTGCAGGATGACACGGCCCACACGTTGGGCTGCCTGGTCGATAAATCGCGAAAACTGGATGACGTCGCCGAATCCGCCCTCTGTGGATATCAGCAGAGTCTGCTCTGGCGCTGATGACCCTGTCCAGCGCGGTTTTTTCAGATCGAAGCTTCGATGATTCTGGGCGGTCCAGCGGTGTTCATATTCCCTGAAACCTTCCAGATACTGACCACTCTGCAGGAGAGAGACGGCAAGATTGGTTCGGCTATAGGCGTTCTCAGGCGCAGCTGTGATTGCGAGACGATGAAATTGAAGCGCCAGCGCATGATCGCCCCTATGATCAAGGGCGACACCCATATTGCTCAGCGCCAGAGCATGGGCGCAGTCAAGCTGGATGCTGTTGCGGTAGCACGCAATCGCGTTCTCATACTGACTGAGATGCAGAAAGCTGTTACCCAGGTTGGACCAGCCATCAGCAAGATCAGGATCGATCTGAACTGCTCGTGTCAGAAAGGCCGTCGCCTCGTTGAAACGGTTCAGGAGATTCAGAAGACCACCATAATTGCACAGGGTTTTCGAATCGCTGGGATCGGCCTTTATCCGTGCTTCATAAGCGTGCCGTGCTTCGTCCAGACGACCGGCTAGTTGCAGGGACTCAGCACTTCCTTCCGGATGCACGATCAAAGGTAATCCGCCAGCGTCATGCCCTTCATGTTCGAAATGAGTATGTAAGACGCGTTGAGGCTCGTTTTGATATTCGATGCGTTCGTCGCAACGGTCGCCATATCGGCATTGCGCGCGTTACCAAGCTGTGTCTCAAGCATAGTATTGACCCCATTCAGCAACGTCGTCTGGGCTGTCAAGCTGTTTTGCGTGCCGCCCACGGCGCCTTCCTGCTCGGTCAATTGGCTGATGGTCGTGCCAAGTGACGTATAAATCTGTTTGGCAAGATCGGAAAATCCAGGCGTCTCGGACGACATTCCATTCATGGCAGACACCGCCATAAGGTCACGCATGAGATCGCGTATGGGCGAGCCGGTCGAGGTGGAAGACGCAGCCGAAGTTGTCGACGCTTGCGTGGCGACCATCCCGATAGACGTCGGGCTGTTTGTGCCAGTCATGATGGAACGCTGTCCGCTCACAGCCTGAGAAGCCGAAACAGAAAGTGCAGAAGAGAAAACCGAGACTGAGGGATCGTTTGAAGCCGCCAGGCCAGTAATCTGCGTGAGGACGCTGCTCGCCCCTGTGCTGGACACCGATTTGACGCTGGCAGCAATCTGCTGAGCCAGGGACGTATCAGAAAGCGCCGTCTGCCCTTTCACGGGCGAAGTCGTCGAATCGGTGCCGGCAAACACGTAATTGGTGCCATCGCTCGTGTTCAGAAGCGTCTTCATGCTCGCCAGCGCAGCTTGCGCTGCAGCCGACGCCGCAGCAACCTGGCTCGTGGTTGCTGTACCCGAAACCCCGAGCAGGTTCGTCGACAGGGTCTGAGCCTGGGAGACCAGCTGGTTCAGCGACGTGGCGGTCACAGAGAGCGTTGTCTGCGCATTCGAGATGTTCGACTGCCAGGACTGCACCTGGGTGATCTTGGGCGTGAGGTCCAGAACTGTGGCCCGGGACGAGCCAAGATCGGCATAGGTTGCCGCGACGATCCCGGTGCTGCTCTGCCAGGTCGCCGTTTCCTGCTGCGCGGTCAACTCCTTCACACCCGCTTCGAGAATGAGCGAGAGAGCGGACCCACCATATTGATTTATCGCGTTGCTCATCGCTCGCTCCGGGAGAAATTACTGAATCGCGCTCAGAAGCGCATTGAACATGGTCTGCACAGTCGAGATGACCTTTGCATTGGCCGTGTAAGCGTTCTGAAGCGCTACGGTCTTGGCCATCTCGTCATTGACATTCACCCCGGACACGTCGGCAACCTTTGTCTGGAGCAGGGTCAGCACAGCGGAACTCGAGGTCACTCCCGAACTTGCGGCAGCGATCGTCGCGCCCTGATTGGACGTCAGCGCCGTGGAAAGTGCCAGCAATCCCTGCCCACCGGTATACCCCGTAGAGAGCATGCCATTCGCACCCAAACCCGACGATGGCGCCGAAAGTGCGCCGCTCACATCGTCAGGGTCTGAGCCGAACCCGACTGAAAGCACATTGCTGATGACACTCGTATCGCCCGAATTGGTCGTGCCGTCACTATTGGTCGTGGTTGTCAGAAGCGACGGAGTGGCCTTGTATGTGGCGCTTACGCTCAGGCTTGATGACAGACCGACGATCCCGTCAGGGACGGGCTTCGTGAAATCGGACGACTGCAGATTGCTCGACCCGCCCGCACTGGTCGTGAAAAGAGAGAGCCCGGCACTGCTGAAACGATTCATGACTGTGTACGATAACGAGTCGAGCTGCGCCTGCATCTGCGGATAAACGGTATCGCGCAGTGCAATATTGGCGCCGAGATTACCTCCCGTCAGACTTCCCGTAATATCCTGCCCCGCAAGAGTGATCGCCGGAATAGACGTATCGCTGTCCTGAGGGCTATAGTAGGAGCTGCTGGAGAGCGTGACACTGGATGTCGTCAGAGGCCAAGTTTCACTTGGCAGGGTCTGTGTGCTGTTATCAAGCCCCATCTGATCGGGCCGCGTCGGCAACTGGGTGCCATTCGCTGTGCGCACAACCATGTCGCCATTGCTGCTGGTGGTGAAAGAGACATCCAGACTGCTGGACAGATCGGCCATCACGCCCAGACGCTGATTCTCAAGGTCAGCCGTATTTTGCCCCAACCCCTTAAATTTCATGATCTGCTGGGAAAGTGCGCCGATCTGCGTCAGATCCGAATTGACAGACGAAACGGTTGAAACAACGCTATCCGCAGCGCCCTGCCGCTGTGTGGCATAGGTCGATGCGAGAGTGTGAATCGTGTCCGTCAAAGCGGATGCCTTGTTCACCACCGCAGTCTGCGACGCACTTTGCGACGGCGTAGACGTGAGCGAGATCAGGGCGCTCTGCAAATTGCCGAGTTGATCAGTGAGCGTCGCGGTGCTGCCCGAATCAGCCGACGTCGATCCCTGCACCGCAGAGAGCGCCGCCAGTGAGTTGCTCATTGTCGTATAGGAAGACGACGCTGCGTTCTGTCGATAGAGCGACGATTGAAGAGCCTGGTTGATTGAGAGCTGAGTGCCGCCCAGCCGCACTCCGGCTCCGATCCCACCCGCAACGGAGGAGAGGGTTGCAACCGTCTCTTTCACATAACCGGTCGTGCTGGCGTTGGCGACATTATTGGCCGTGACGGCGTATTGCGCCTCGATAACGTTCAGACTGCCAGACGCTATGGAGAGAGAAGCCAGCAGGTTCATCTTTATCCGTTCCGCATGAAAATACGACCGCGCACGGCCAGATCGACTGGTAGGCCTGCCTTACCGAACAGGATGAAGCGGGCTTACCGATCGGCTCTAATGTGAAATGGTTTCGGAAAGGTTTCGCTGGCAGCCCCCTTCGGGAGAGTCGTACCCTCCCTTTTTCTCGCCACCATGCGGCAGGGCGTCACGCCTTTAATGCAATGACAGCTCGGCGGACATCAGTTCATTGGAGAGAGTGAATTCCCCTACGAGCCCCCTGAGACGCCCGGCTTCGCCTTCAAGGCTGTTCGCAGCCGCCGTTGCCTCTTCCACCATCGCCGCATTCTGCTGTGTCACACGGTCCAACTGGCCGACTGCCTCATTGACCCGGCCCAGACCCTCGGCCTGCTCGACCGAGCCATGAGCAATCTCGGAGAGAACCGTATCGATATCGGAAATCTGCCCAACGATGCCGGATAATGCGCTTCCGGCATCGACAATCAACTGAGCGCCCCGATCTGAATGCGCCGTCCCTTCAGCAATCAGTACACGGATCTCCTTCGAGGCCTTTGCGGAGCGCTCAGCCAACGCACGCACTTCAGTTGCAACGACGGAAAACCCGCGACCAGCCTCACCGGCACGGGCTGCCTCGACAGCCGCATTGAGAGCGAGAAGATTGGTTTGAAAAGCGATCTGCTCGATCATGCCCGTAATCTGCGAGATCGCCTTGGAACCCTCTTTCATCTTTTCCATTGCCGCTACGGCTTCATTGACGACTTCATGGGCCTTGAGCGCATCGACCCGGGCCATTGATGCAGAGTGAGCGGCATTTTTGGCACTCCCTGCGCTGCGAGCGACACGCGCCGTAATGTCGTCTAGAGTCGCTGCTGTACGCTCGAGGTTGCCCGCCTGCAATTCCGTGCGCTGAGCCAGGTCATTGGAAGCGACAACAATCTCGTTGGCGCCATTCGCCACGGTCCCGACTGCCGCCCAGACCCCGCCGAGTGTCACATCCAGCCTGGCGATAGCCCGATTGAAATCCTCACGCAGCTTCTCATAGGTCGGGTCGATACCGCCATTCATCCTGAAGCTCAGGATATTGTCGGCCAGCTTCGCCAACCCTCTCCCTATACTGTCGATTGCCTGAACACGCCCTGTAATAACGGTGGCATATTTAACCACTTTGACGACGTGACCATACATGTCGAAAATCGGATTATAAGAGGCCTGCAGCCAGACATGATTACCGTTCTTATCCAGCCGTTTGCACTCGAGCGGAACGTAGCCCCCTTCACGGAGCTTGTCCCAGAATGCCGCGTAGTCAGCGCTTAGCGCAATGGGCGGATCTATGAAGATTCTATGATTCTTTCCGACGATTTCTTCGAGCGTATAAGACATCGCTTCAAGAAAATTTTCGTTCGCCGTCAAAATTGTGCCATCCGGCAGAAATTCTATAACCGCCTGTGCGCGCGAAATGGCGTCGAGCTTGCCCTTTGTGTCGGCACGCAACATAGCGGCCTCTGTCACCACAGCCGCAACCTTGACGATTTTATACACTCTTCCGGTTATGTCGCGCACCGGGTTGTAACTCGCTTGCAGCAACACTTCGTTACCATTTTTGGTAAGCCTAATGCATTCCTGGGAGTAAGCTTCTCCAGACGAGAGCTTGACCCAAAAATCGGCGTATTCGCGTGTGATCCTGAATTTTTCGTCGACAAAAAGCGAATGGTGCCGCCCAACGATCTCGTCCAGCCTATAACCCATAGCCGCACAAAAATTCTCGTTGGCGTCAAGAATCTGGCCCTTGAGATCGAATTCGATAAAGGCGAGCGCACGCTCTAGCGCTCCAAGTTTCGCCTTGGAATCCGCCCAGCCACCAGGCCACGACTTCAGCATCTGCTTTATTCTCCAAATTCCAGTGTTCAGATCCGCGATCTGCCTGGCACTTTAAGTTTTGCATAAGCGGGACAAGCCGAAAAAAGATCCCACTCTTGAACATTTTCATTTTGTAAGGAAAACAAAATAAACCAAGGAAAATCGCGCCTTCAGGCGGTGCCAGCAAGCGAAATACCCCCGGCTGGATGAAGACCAAACGTTCCATCCTCGCCATTGACCACGCGATGACGATACCGACAATCGAACGCCCACTCGCCTTAACGAAGGCTCAGAGCGTCGATCCCCTCAAGTCAATCGCAATCTCATGTGGAGCCAATACTGATTAACAGAAAGTTTTCATAAGTCTATTTTTTAAAAGTTAGAAAAAAAATATTGTAGTAATTTAACGTTATATTATCGCCTCTCTACGAACGCGATTGACCCAAAGCGCGCGCGCCACAACGTAACAACGCTTGCTTTTCCCTCCATGCGTGCTACCCATGGGTCTCGCCAGGCTTCATGTCGCATAGGGAACGTTAATCATCTCTTTGGTGAAGAGACTGACTACCATCCTGACCCACGTGTGGGCGGGCATTTTTTGAGTGATAACCCTTCATTTCATCTTCGGATGTTTCGCGATTTTTATCCCCTTCGGGTAGGCGGAGCACCCTGCGGCGCACCAGTCGAGGATACCAAATGTCAGTTTTCAACGCCCTTACGACCGCTGTCAGTGGCATTAACGCACAATCGACAGCCTTCACCAATTTGAGCAACAACATCGCGAACAGCCAGACCGTCGGTTACAAGGCTGATACAACCTCATTCCAGAATTTTGTCGCCGGTTCCCTGATCGGCAGCACGGCGTCGGCAGATATCTCAGATTCCGTTTCGGCCGTGACGGTGCAGCACGTCGACAATCAGGGCACCCCGACAAGCACAAGCAACAGTCTCGCTTCAGCCATATCCGGCAATGGCCTGTTCGTCGTATCGAAGCCGACTGGCATCAGCAATACCAGCACAACACACTTCCAGAACCGCAGCTATTTTACACGAAATGGGGAATTTTCCCAAAATAACCAGGGTTATCTGGTCAATACAAGCGGGTACTATCTCAACGGCTACATGGTCGACCCCACAACAGGGCAGCTGGGTACAACACTCAGTCCTATCAACGTCGATAATATCAGCTATCGCCCCCCCCAGACAAACACGATCAGCCTGACGGCCACGGTTGGCACCATGCCAGCAGACGCCTCGAAATATACCGCGTCAGATGCGCAAACATACACGACGGCGCCCGTGACGGTGTATGATACCAACGCGACAGAGCATCATGTTGCCCTAACCTGGCAACAGAGCACGACCAATCCCTTGGTCTGGACCGCGAGCGCCTATGATGCCGACGGCACAGGCGATATCGATCAAGCCAGCAACACCTATAATGTCACGTTCAACAGCAACGGCACGCTGGCCAGTGTTACGAACTCGAGCGGAGCCACTGTCGGCTCGACCACGAGCGGCGCTGCCGTTACCCTGCCAATCACAGCATCCTATGGGACCAACACTACCCAGACGATGAATCTCTCTCTTGGTACCATCGGCGGGACCAGTGGCACCATCATGGCGGCCTCGACTGGCACAGCGAGCAAAAGCGCCATAACGAGCCTGACCCTCAACACGACCAATCAGACCGCGACCGAGAACAGCGCCCAGATCGGCACGACGACAGGCTCGAACCAGAGCTACATGACGTCGCCGGTGGCTATACCGACTACAGCTGGATCAGCCTCATCCACCATCCCTGTTTCGGTACTTTGGTCGCAAACTTCCGCCTCTCCGCCTACTTGGAATGTCTCGGCAGTTAATGCCTCAACCGGTGAAGTCCTGAGCGGCGTCAGCTCTGTCACTTTCAACGCCCAAGGCGTAGCGACATCAACTCCTGTCCCCACCTCTTTGTCGATCACGGGCTCGGACTACACCATCACGCTCCCTTCTCTGACAAATGGCAGTAATCCCCTGCTTTCCACTTCCAGCACGCTTGGATTGGATACGACCGCCCTCACCTCCGATAGCGTCAATTCGGGTAGCTACGAAGGTGTTCAGATCCAAAGCGATGGATCGGTCATGGCACAATTCGGCAATGGCGCATCGCAGCTCGTCGGTAAGATCGCCCTGGCCAATTTCGCCAACGTCAATGGCCTGAATGCCGTTGACGGCCAAGCCTACACGGCAACCACGGCCTCCGGGAATCCAACAATCGGTGTCGTTGGCGAAAACGGTACGGGCACTTTGTCGGTCGGCTATACGGAATCTTCAACGACAAACCTGACGAGCGATCTGTCAGCGCTTATCGTTGCGCAGGAAGCCTATTCCGCCAATACGAAGGTCGTTACCACAGCTGACACGCTGTTGCAGACCACAATCGCCATGAAGCAATAATCCGACCAGAAAAACAACTTACGCAAGCCGGCTCTCCAGGAGAGTCGGCTGCATTGACAAGATGTTAATCCGGGCGGTCTAGTTTGCCTTGTGGCAGATATCAACCTGATATTCCCAATCTAAAAATGTCTCCATCTCACTGGAAAAACTCCCAGATTTTCCTGCTGCGAGAGTTTATTCTTTCTTCGGCAAACTTTTTTCGAGCTTCTATCCCATGAGTGAATCCCAATTCGATGACGCCCTCGACATCAATCCTGTCGACGACGACCGACTGGGTAAGGTTGCCCACCCGAAAAAAAAGCGATTCGCCATTATTGCTGGCATTCTTGCCATCGGCCTTCTGGGAGGCAGTACCTATTTGGCTATCCATAAAGGATGGATCTTTGGGCAGAACAAATCTGCGAGTTCAACGATGGCTTCGATCGCCCCGCAGCATACGACTTTTCTGACAATACCTGCGGTTATTTCGAGCCTCGACAACGGCGACAGCCGCCCTGTCTATGTAAAAATGGCTACGAAACTGGAAATCGAAGGCAAGGAGAGCGAAGCGTCGCTAAAGCGCTTCATCCCGGAAATCCAGGATATCTTCCAAACCTATCTGCACGAAACCCGCCCTCAGGAAATTCGGGGAAATGGCATATATCGTCTGCGTGAAACTCTGCTGCGTCGCCTGAGGGTTCAGGTTGCCCCCCTTAAGGTCACCAATTTCTATATCACCGAGTTTTTGATCCAGTAGGCGTTTCCAGGTCGGGGTATTTTGGACTTCTATTTGGGCAGAGTCACATAATGAATAAAGAAAACGCGCCTTTTTCCAGGGAGAACGGAGATTTTGATCGGGAATTTCTTAATTCCGAACATGACGATGCCCAGAATGACGAGGCGTTTGCAACGGGCGATACCCTTCACGAAATGCTCGATCAGTCCGAGATCGATAATCTTCTGGGTGGCGCCTTCAGTGACCTACCGGAGCGTCATGAATCGGGTATGGAGCGCATCATCAGGGCGGGATTTGTCGCCTATGAGCGCATGCCCATGCTCGAAATCGTTCTGGATCGGCTTGTACGCCTACTGACAACCGGCCTGCGCAATTTCACGAATGACAACGTTGAGATTACCATGGAGTACACACGCTCCATGTGCTTTGGCGACTACGTGAACAGTGTTCCGTCTTCTTCCCTGTTTGCCGTATTTAAGGCGGTGCAATGGGAGAATTTCGGCCTTGTTGTCATCGATTCGGCCTTGGCTTACTCGATCATCGATATCCTCATGGGGGGGCAGCGTGGCAGGGGCCATTCGGGGATCGAGGGGCGCCCGCATACCGCCATAGAGCGTGCGCTGATTGAAAAGCTGGTTTCTCTCGCCCTGAGAGAGCTCTCCGCTGCGTTCAGCCCCGTATGCGAGGTCGAGCTGATTTTCGAACGACTGGAAGTCAGCTCCCGTTTCGCCGCCATCGCCCGTGCCTCGAATGCTGTCGTCACCTCGAAAATGCATATCGATATGGAAGACAGAACCGGGAACATGGATCTCGTCATTCCCTATGCAACGCTCGAACCGGTGCGAGACCTCCTTTCCCAGCAATTCATGGGCGAGCGTTTCGGTCGTGACTCCGTATGGGAAGATCATCTGATTTCCGAGATCATGGAAACAGATGCAGAAGTCCTCGCCGTTCTGGAAGAGCAGTCGATTTCCCTTGCTCAGCTTCTCGACATGAAGCCCGGCATGCAGATCCTTTTCCCGCAAAAGGCCAAGGGCTCGTTTCCTGTAACCCTGCAATGCAACCAGACCTCCCTGTTCGAGGGGCATCTCGGTCAGATCAGCGGAAGAGCCGCAGTGAAGATCGATCAAAGACTGGTTCCGGATGACAGCCCGCATACCCACAGCCCAAGCGAGCCAACTCCCTATGATTGAGGGGCAGAAAAGTGCATCATGTCGCCCGTTTCAGGGCCGATCGTGAGAAGGATGACCCACAATGCTGGCGCAGGCACAAATATTCATAGAGATCGCTCTCTCTGCCCTTCTCTTGCTGGGCATCGCCTTCAATTTTCATATCAGCAAAAGTCTCTCTTCGCTGAAGAATGATCGGGCCAGCCTTCTCAAACTCATTGAAAAACTAGAAACGAGCATCAAGAACGCCCATGACGGGGTGGAAAAACTTCGCGTTGCGGGACAGGTGAGCGGGCGCCCTCTAACGCGCACCATCGAACAGGCGAAGATCGTCAGCTCCGAGCTCGACACGCTGGTTGATCGCGCGGACTCAAAGGCTGAGAAACTGACCGAACTGACAGGAAAAGCCTCAACACGCGAGCAGGCGCTCGGAAAACTTCTCGACGATGCAGCAGATCTAAAACTCGATATTCTTCGTAAAATCGAATCACCGCTTATTGACGAACCGACCGACGATGCAGATTCCGCTTCATTTTCCGTCGAGATAGAGGCGCCCCCAGCCGGGGTTTCTGCAGCTGCGAAGCCTTCTGCGCCATCCAAGTCAAATCCGACCGATGAGAGTAAGCGCAAGCCTTCAGCTCAAGAAAGCAGGCCTTTACACAAGTCGAAGCAACGGTTCGAGAATACCTTCCTTGGAGGGCCGACCCGCTAGGAGATCCTTACCAATAGGCTCCACTGACATAACGAGGCTGGGTCGCCCCAGGATCGGCCCTGTGTGACCAAGCGCTCCAATCCCATAAGGCTGTATCGCGTCTGTTCTCTGCCGACATTTCCGGGATAGGCGGAACATTCCTGATCGGCTTGTGACGGCCATTCACCACTTTGCTCGAATTCACCAGATAGGCATAGGCGACGTCGGTTCCCATATAGACGCAGCCGCACCCAATGGGATCCGCATAAAGATAGACCAGCCCCGAAGGTGACTCACGATACGTC
The DNA here is from genome assembly GCF_025994195.1 of Asaia spathodeae NBRC 105894. NCBI lineage: Bacteria > Pseudomonadati > Pseudomonadota > Alphaproteobacteria > Acetobacterales > Acetobacteraceae > Asaia > Asaia spathodeae. Next base: position 47,195 of record NZ_BAPY01000053.1, read on the forward strand.
ATCACGCCTGGCGGCAACGTGTTCATCATCGCGTAACGCGCCGTCGTGTCGGCGGGGTGCGCAATGAACCCGGCCTCGGCAATACGCCGCCCCATATCAAGATAGGGCTTTGCAGGAGACTGGCACGCCGCAAGAAGCACCAAAGGGAGCGCCGCGACGAGAGAACGTCCAGGGACGCTCATACGTCACTACTGAGGGTCAGCCCCCCTCCCTGCGTAGCGGTCGACGCATAATGCCCGCTGGCACCATAGCCCTTCGCCGCTTCCTCATCTGCATTGCTGACTATAAGCTGGATGAACTGCGTCTGCGCCTCGACAGAAGACTCAAGCAACGCCTGATTCTCGTTGATCAGTTCGCCAAATTCGGCGATGGCCGCTTCCAGCCTTTGCCTGTCTCCTCCGGCCCCGGCGAAACGACGCAGGGCCTCGTCCAGAGCATCGATATTCTGCGTTTTTTCTGCCAGAAGCGCCGCAACGATTTCAGGTTTTCCAGCCCGCAATGCCGCATTTTCAGCCTCGAGCGTGGCCTTGAGTTTTGCAACGGCACGGATCGAGCGAATGGCTTCCTTCTCGGGATCAGCACTCATGAGGATGCCTTCTCCTGCATCGCCAGTATCTGACGATAGACGCTGTCAGCAATGCCGACACCGCCCCCTTTGGCGATCTCCTTGCCCATCTCAAGCACCTGCAGCGAGCGATACTGCTTTTCCGCAGCGCCACCGCCAAATACGTTGTCGGACGTATCGGCCGTGTCGAACATCGGCTGGAGCAATTCCCCCAGGGTGATACCTTCGAAGGAGACGGCGGTTTCACGTGCCTTGTCCAGGCGCGCCTGATCGGCAGCCTGTCGCGCGGCATTCTGCGCGATATCGCGACTGGATGAGGCAGCGCCGAGTGCCGAAACTGAATCGCTCATAATTCTATCGAACCTCCAGATCCGCCTGCAACGCGCCATCGGCCTTGATTGCCTGCAGAATGCTGATCATGTCACGCGGCCCCATACCCAGCGCATTAAGCCCGGAAACGAGACTTGCGAGGGTTGGTCCCTCGCGCAGAATACCCAAGCGGTGAGAACTGTCTGTGCTCGCATCGATCTGGGTTCGCGGCACGATGGCTGTCGTCCCGTTCGAGAAAGGAGCAGGCTGTGCGATGAGCGGCGTCTCAGTGACCTGAATTGTCAGATTGCCCTGGGCAATCGCTACCGTACTGATCCGCACATTGTCTCCCATCACGATCGTTCCGCTCGCTTCGTCCACAATGACTTTCGCCATGGTGTCCGGTTCGACCATCAGATCACCTATGCGATAAAGCAGAGAAGGCGCATCACGCCCTGCCATATTGACGGCGATTGTACGTGGATCATCCATGCGCGCCATGCCACGTCCGATCGAGCGGTTGATGGCGTTGACGATCCGGTTGGCTGTCGTGAAATTCGGATTACGCAGCGACAGGTGAATGATGCCACCATTGCCCAGCACAACCGGCACTTCGCGTTCCACCACGGCGCCATTGGCGATATGTCCGGTCGTCGGAATATTGCGGGTCGCGGAAGCAGCAGCCCCACCGACCGCGAAGGCGTTGGTCACCAGCGATCCCTGTGCAACGGCATAGACTTCACCATCGGCAGCCTGAAGGGGCGTCACCAGCAACGTGCCGCCTGCAAGATCGCGGGAATCACCCACGGCCGATACCGTCACGTCGATACGCCCGCCCCCATGCGAGAAAGGAGGGAGCGTTGCCGTGACCATGACCGCGGCCACGTCATGCGTCTGAAGCTGCACCTCGCGATCACGGATATTCACGCCCAAACGGTTAAGCATGCTGATCAGTGTTTCACGGGTGAAAATGGTATTTGTCAGACGGTCGCCTGTGCCTCTGAGGCCAACCACAAGGCCATAACCGACCAGTTGGTTGTCCCGGACGCCTTCGTAATCGACAATATCTTTCACACGCACCGATGTTGCGCATGAGGCCGGTGCGTAACCCAATACGGGAACTGCCACTGCAAGAAACAGCGCAAATCCGAGCCAGCGCTTAGCCAAAATGACCCCCATCCATATTATCTCTTGAAATTGGCACCGTCTGGACGGGTACCCGGACGATAATGCTGCTTATGACAATTAATTCTATACAATTGGATAATGTGCAGCGCCTCGGTGCAATGCGCTCCCTTGCCGCGTGTTGGCGGAACCTACGATACGTGTTTGCAACTTTCAACAGTTTCGAGACGAGAGCCCTGCTGCTGGTTCCATAATTTCATACGTTTTTTACACACGACATGCGATACAGATTGTCAGGTCGCGTCATGATCCTGTAACGGTGCATTGCATCTTCACCGGGTCGGCACGAGACGCCGTCTGGAAAACAGATTTTGCGCTCTCCGAGTTCAGCCGTAGCAACGCGGAATCCCATTTCTGATTGTCGCCGGAATTATGCGATCTTTTTTTAAATGCCGCTTTCTGAGCCTGATTTTGGTTGCACAACCATCTCTTTCCCACGCCCTCGCTCAAGGTGTGGAAAGCGAGCGTTGCCGCGACGCTGCCAGTCAGGCCGAACGCGCCTATCATATTCCGGATGGGTTCCTCTATGCCATCAGCCGGGTCGAAAGCGGCAAGACAGAACCTGACGGTCGTCTTTCCGCCTGGCCGTGGACGATCATGGCCAATGGTACCGGGCATTATTACGCAAGCAAGGCCGAAGCCATCATCGCCGCAACGGAATTCAGAAATCAGGGAATTGCCTCGATCGATGTCGGCTGCATGCAGGTCAATCTGCAGCAGCATCCTGATGCTTTCGGATCGCTCGATCAGGCGTTCGACCCTGTCAGCAATGCCCTCTATGCCGGGCGGTTCCTCATCCAGATGCACGACAAGATGGGGAGCTGGCCTCGTGCAGCAGCAGCCTATCACTCACAGACACCGGGTATCGGAACTCCCTATCAGTGGAAGGTGCTCGAAACCTGGGCCATCCCCGACGATGAAAAGGTGAAAACACCTCCTCCCGTCAGGAGCCCCCCCAAAGCGATTTCAAACCCGGTCAAAAAACCGGAGGACAACACCCTTATCGCGGCTGATGGCCCGGCTGCGCCTTCTGTCAGGAATTTTCATCCCTTCATGGGTCTCTCTCACTTCACGCAGCCCGCGCCGCATCATTCAGGCATGACAGGCATGCGTGGGCGCAGCCTCGCTTCCTATCGAAGCGCGCCCACGCCCCTCGCCCGCCCGACAGGCTAGGTTTCCCGCGGTCGCCACATATCGACCCAAAGGCGCAGCGCCTTTCCAACCTCCTGCAAAATGGGCCCAAAGCTTCGCTCCTGGGAGCGAAAGATACGCATCGTCGGATACCAGGGGCTTCCCTGCCCCTCATCTCCCCAGCGCCAGCATGCGTCCCACCGACTGATGAGCCATACAGGGCGCCCGAGCGCGCCTGCAAGATGGACCGGCGACGTATCGACCGATATTACGAGGTCGAGATTCTGCATGATGGCTGCCGTATCGGCCATATCGGACACTTCGCCCATTGGGTCCGATATGGGCTGGCCCTTCCAGTCTTTCAGAGCATCGCGCGCCGCACCGAACTGAAGGTTCACAATATCGGCCTCGATCGGAAGCAGGGCAGCCACCATATCTTCGAAACTGATCGAACGCCGCATATCTGCCAGAGCGAATTCGGAACGTCCCCGGCGCTCGCCCGCCCAGACCAGACCGATGCGCGGCCTGCCCGGCGGCAGACACGCCTTGAAACGGGTAATGTCCCCCTCGCTGGCGCGAAGATAGGGCACATTGACAGGGATATCCTGGACCGCACACATGCCGGTCAGATAAGGCAGATCCGGAATCGGCGCGACATAATCGAAGCTGTCGAGATCGGGCATTACCTTTGGCTCGACAACGGTCAGGTTGTCGCAGGACAGGCTTATCAGCCGGGAAATGCTGCCGGGCACATGCACACTGACCTCAGCCCCCCGCTCGACCAGAACCGATGCGTGACGTATGAATTGCAACGTGTCGCCAAGCCCCTGCTCCTGAAACAACAGGACGCGCTTCCCCGCCAGATCGCTTTCCGCTCTCAGCCGTTGCCGCCCACGCAGGCTTTCCTGCCAGGCGCTCACCTGTAGTGCACGATTGAAATACACAGGCCAACCGCGTGCGAACTGCCCTGCCTTGATCAGCGAACAGGCATAGCCGAAAGCAACCTCCTGCGAATGAGGATTGATCTTAAGCGCCTGCTCATAAAGCGCCAGCGCCTCGGTCGATCGGTTGAGCCGCTCCAGTGCGCACCCGGCATTGTTCAACAGCGAGACACTGACGTCTCCTGCCCGGAGGAGCGACATCGTGACATTGAGCGCCTCGGCAGGATAACCCACTTCCAACAGCGACATCGAGACGAATTCGCCGATCTCAATTCTCTGTCCGGGATATCGGCTCATAAGCGTGGCGAAATGCGCGCAACCTTCAGCCAGACCGCCCTTTACGATGCAAAGATGTGCCGTAAAGCAGTGGGCAACGACATTATCCGGCAGGAGACGCAGCACATTCTTCAGCAGAAGATCGACGATATCGTAACGAACAGAATGCCGCAGAACGAGGATCGCCCCCGAAAGCGACAAAAGCGCCTCATCCTGATGAACGGCAAGTGTCTCAAGAATACGCTGAAGCCCGAGATTGCCATTCTTGGAAAGGAACAGCTCTTCGCATGACTGCGAAAACCTTGCGGCGTCAGGCGGTGAGCCGGGAATTTTCCACCACCCCGCTTCTTCGGGCGAGGGGGCGGCAGCCAAAAGCGACGATGGAAGCTCATGCCCATTCACGCTGTTCATGTCCTGTCTCATTGGATCACCCATCGCTCTAAAAAACCCGAGTTCCTGTAAGCAAATGATTAGGCGTCGCACGCTTAATATCTTGCTTCACTCAGGAACTCGGGATACCTCTCTTTTTGAATTTGCGTCCCGGTCAAGGCGCACACGGCCCCACCAGACATAAAATAATCCAGCTGCGCGCGTTCATCGCCCCCCTGAGATTCGCCCTCAACCCAGGAAAGGGAAACGGATATCTTGGACACCGCGAAAGGCTCTTCCGGCCCCGGACCCGGCGCCCTCAAGCCATATCCCGGCAAAGCTGTCACGACCAAGCTTTTTTCAGCTCTTTCCAGTCAGGCTACGCGCGCTTCGGAATCCTGGCGAAGCGGCAGTTACAAATCCTCATGGCGTGCAGCCATTCCAGGCACCGATGTGGGACTCGCCATTGGCGTGTTGCTGCTGCTGTCGATTCTGATCATTCCACTTCCGACATTCATTCTCGATCTCGGGCTTTCTCTGTCGATCACCTCATCCGTACTCGTCCTGATGGTGTCGCTGTTTCTGGAACGCCCGATCGAATTCACCTCCTTTCCGACCCTTCTGCTTCTCACGACCCTGCTGCGCCTGTCGCTGGAGATTGCCACCACGCGCCTTATTCTGAGCCATGGCAGTGAGGGTACCTATGCTGCAGGCCATGTGGTGGCCGCATTCGGCGGCTTCCTCATGGGAGGAGATGTCGTCATCGGCGGCATTGTTTTCAGCATTCTCCTCGTCGTAAATTTCATGGTCATCACAAAAGGGTCCGGCCGTATTGCAGAAGTCGCCGCACGCTTCTTTCTCGACTCGATGCCTGGCAAGCAGATGGCGATCGATGCCGAACTCTCTTCCGGCGCCATCAACGATCGCACGGCCCGCCTGCGCCGCAAGGAGCTTGAAGATGAAAGCTCATTTTACGGCGCGATGGATGGCGCGGCTAAATTCGTGAGAGGCGATGCCATCGCTGCCCTCATCATCACGGCCATCAATATCGTGGGCGGGCTTGCCATCGGCGTACTTCGTCATGGCATGCCGATTGCCGATGCGGCCAGCACCTTTACCACTCTGACGGTCGGTGACGGGCTTGTCTCCCAGATTCCGGCACTTCTTGTCTCGACTGCCTCGGGTATTGTCGTCACCAAGGGGGGAACGGCAGGCTCGGCCGACGTCACTCTGGTGCGTCAGCTTGGTGGCAATCCCAAGCCAATGGCGATGGCCGCCGTGCTCTCAGGGTGCTTCGCTCTGATGCCGGGTTTGCCTGCGCTGCCATTCCTGGCGATTTCAGGCTTGGCGGGCGCAGCGGCGTGGTGGCGCTGGAAGGTACCCGTGCAGGACCCTTCAGAAGACAATGTCACGGAAAATGCGCCGCCGCCGAGCGCAACCCCGATTTCGGAAGTGCTCAAGCTCGATCTTTTGCGCCTCGAACTCGGCTTCGGTCTCTTGCCCATGACCAATGGCGACAATGCACAGCTCACCGAACAGATCAAAGCCCTCAGACGCACCATAGCTTCCGAAATGGGCTTCATTACGCCCCCGATCCGCATTCAGGACAATATCCTTCTGCCCTCTGAGCGCTATGTCATCAAACTTAAGGAGATCACGATCGGTTCCGGTGAGGTTCGTCCGGGCCGCCTGATGGCCATGACGCCCTCGGGCGGCATTCCGGATCTGGAAGGTGACCGCACAACCGAACCGGCCTTCGGTCTGCCCGCTGTCTGGATCGCCCCTGCTCTCAAGCCACGAGCCGTGGCTATGAAATGCACGGTAGTCGATCCGGCGAGCGTGCTCGTCACTCATCTCAGTGAACTGGTCAGGCAAAATCTGCCCGATTTGCTGACCTATGTGGCAACACAGGCCCTGCTCGATGAATTGCCCCGGGACCAGCAGAAGCTGGTAAGCGATCTGATCCCCTCGCAAGTGACGCTCAGCACGTTGCAGCGTGTGCTGCAGTCGCTTCTGGCCGAACGGGTATCGATACGCGATCTGCCGACCATTCTAGAAAGCATCCAGGAAGGTAGCGGGCTGGGCCTGCGCGGCATACAGGCACTGACCGGTCATGTCCGTATACGCCTCTCACGACAGATCTGCAGCGGACTTGAAGGACCTGGTGGTTACATTCCGATGATCACCCTCTCACCGGAATGGGAGAACGATTTCGCGACCCATATCGCAGGCCAAGGAGATGAAAGACGTCTGGCCATGCCGCCATCGATGCTGAACCGTTTCGTCGGCAAATTGCGCGACGCCTTCAATGCCGTGTCGGCAAGTGGCGAGGTACCGGTCATCGTTGTTTCCTCCACGGTAAGAGACTCCATGCGGTCCATTGTCGAGCGCGTACGTCCGACCGTGCCGGTGCTTTCACAGGCGGAAATCTATCCGCGCGCGCGCATCAAGACGATCGAGACCATCACCTGATCCGCAGCTTTCTCGTGATCGCAAGGGGCGCATTCTCTGGGGAGTTTTTCCTATCCGGAAACCTCTTGGTAACCTTCTTGCCTTAATCCTGTCTGGGATCAGCATGCGTCAATGGGTTGCACAACAGGCGGCACCGCACCCCTCACCACAAAGAAACGCGTTGTCCTTTTCCAGAGATGGAAGCATGAGGCATCCCCCAACGCTCGGCCACACCTGAACGGGCAGAAATTCGAGGATTAGTCGAATGGCCATCACGAACGTCTCTCCTGTCGCGAGCTATCTTTCCGCGATAAAGGACGAGAGCCTGGCCGCATCGAACTACGCGAAAACCGATATCGTAACGAAGCAGGCTGTGGCGGCCTTCGAGAAAAAAGCCTCCGGCATTACCTCTGCCGATGCGCTTCTGAAAGATTACTCGTCCCTTCAGATCGTTCTCGGCGCATTCGGGATGAGTCAGTACAGCAACGCCACAGCACTCATAAAAGACCTTCTCACCCAGGACCCGACCTCAAGCACCTCTCTGGCGCGCACGTCGCAGAATGCGACATGGCTTGCCTTCGCCGATGCGTTCGCGGTCTGGGGAAAGAACAAGGGCAGTTCGTCGCAGACGACTTTCATCAATGGAAGTGGCTCTACCGCGCTGAGCACGACCTACACGCCGACAAACACACTGACGATGGCGGCGACCCTCCCATCGGCCAACGCAAAAGGGCAGAGCTACACGTCGCCCAGTGTCACGGCCTATGACGATCTCTCTGCGCCGCATCAGGTTGCACTCAAATGGCTGCAAAGCAGCTCGGACCCTCTGAGCTGGAGTGTGTCCGCCTACGATGCCGACGGTAATGCTCTCGTCGCTACCAATGCATTTCAGGTCACGTTCAACAGTGACGGCACGTTGGCCTCGGCTACCAATACGCTGACCGGCAAGGCAATCGCCGCCAGCGCCTCGGGTGGGCTCTCACTTCCCATCACACTGAATGACGCCGAGGGAAGCGGCCAATCGGTCTCGGTTGCCATCGGGACAGTTGGCACTGCGAGCGGCGTCGCCATGGCAGGCAACAGCTATCAGACGAGCAGCAGCAGTGAGGCCGTCAGCTTGCAGAACGTCAATTCGTCCATCACGACGCTGACCATGCCATCCGCCACGCTTGGTACGCTCGGCGGGACCGGACAAACCTATGTCACTGCGCCATTCGACCCTGCCCAGTCGACCAACGATGCCAATAATGTCTCGCTCGGTCGCACCTATCTCTCTGTGAAATGGGCTCAGGATCCTTCCTCACCGGATAGCTGGAACGCTTATATCATTGACCCCTATGGTTCGAATGTCAGCAGCACACTGATTTCTGTGGGATTCGACGATTCGGGTAATCTTCTGCAGGTCAACGGCCAATACTCGCACGATATCCCCACGCTCAAAGCGACGGTCAACGGCGTACAATATGCCGTCTCAATCCAGCCGCCCCAGCTCTCCACGAGCAGTCAACCGGCACAAACCGTTCTGATGACAGACAGCACGGTCAAGAGCACGGTCAATGGCGTTTCCGTTGCCCAGATCGTCTCGGATTATGAGAAACAGCAATTCGAGACGAATGACGACAACACAGATAATGGCGTCGGCAATGCGCTCTACTTCACGAGAAAAATGGCGAGTGTCACCTCAATCAACCAATTGATGTCAGACAGCACATTATTGAAGGTGGTCGAGACGGTATCTGGATACGATCCATCCACCTTTGGAGCACTGGATTACAATCAGCAGCTTCGCATGCTCACGAGCAAGATAGATTTCACCAAACTGAAAACACCTGCCCAGATCCAGAAATATGCTGAGCAATATCTCACAATGCTGCAAATCAATCCCCAACCAGTCGATACGCCCTCGAACATGCTTGATCTCTTTGGTGGCGACACGTCGAAACAGGGCATTCTGGCGCTCTTCGATGACAATTCCTCCTCATCGTCAGCAAGTGTCTATTCGGCCCTGTTTTGATATCCCCCCAGGACGGCACAGCCTCTCTCGATATGATGTCATCCCTTGACCCCCACGCGCCCGAGGGGGGCTTTTTAACCGACATGATAGCGGGACTCCGCGCCATTATCGACGGCACGCATGTCTCGCTCGAAGATCTCCCCATCGCGACTCTTGAAGGGCGCATTGCAGGCGTCATCGGACTTTCCGTCACGCTTGAGGGAATGAGCCATTTCACCGGCATCGGTGATCGGGTCGCTCTCCTCGGCCTGGATGGCAGAAGTACCGACGCGGAAATCATCGGCTTTCGTGGTGAACGCGCAATAGCGATGCCTTTCGGTCCGCTCGACGGGCTTGGTGCTGGATGCCGCGCGCTGTTTCATATCCATGCAACCAATCACAGGCAGCTGAAAACCGGCGCTACACTCACCCTCAATGATGGGCTGATAGGCCGCGTCATCGACCCTATGGGCCGTCCGATCGATGGAAAGGCGCCACTTTCACCGAAAGGCATCGATTGCAATCTGAGGGCCAAACCGCCAGAGGCCGCATTGCGCGCCCGGCTGGGGCCGCGCCTGACACTCGGCGTCAGTGCCCTCGATCTCTTTGCCACCTGCCGCCAGGGGCAGAGACTGGGACTTTTTGCCGGATCGGGTGTCGGAAAATCGACCCTCATGGGCATGCTCGCCCGCAACAGTGACTGCGACGTCGCTGTAATCGCCCTGGTTGGCGAACGCGGACGAGAGGTGCGCGAGTTTCTCGAAGACGATCTTGGCCCAGAAGGGCTTGCAAAAGCCGTCGTCGTCGTCGCCACGTCTGACTCTCCGCCACTCATGCGACGTGAAGCCGCCTATACGGCAACGACGATCGCCGAATATTTTCGCGATCAGGGCAAGTCCGTCCTTATCCTGATGGATAGTGTCACGCGCTTCTGCCACGCGCTGCGCGAAATCGGTCTGTCTTCAGGCGAACCTCCGGCAACGCGCGGTTATCCCCCCAGTGTGTTCGCTGAACTTCCTCGTCTCCTCGAAAGAGCAGGGCCCGGCCTCCCCCTCAAGGACAAGCCTGCGGGCCAGATAACAGCGATCTACTCGGTGCTGGTTGAGGGGGACGACCATAACGAGCCCGTAGCCGACGCTGTGCGTGGCATACTCGACGGTCATGTCGTTATGGACAGACGAATTGCCGAATCGGGCCGTTATCCTGCCATCAACGTCCTGCGCTCTCTCTCCCGAACCGCGTCCGGCTGTAATTCCCCCGATGAGAACCATCTGATCCAGGAAGCGCGGGCCATTCTGGCGATTTGGGAAGATATTCAGGATGTCGTGCAGCTCGGTGCCTACCGCGAGGGTAACGACGCCCGCTCGGACATGGCGCTGCGCGTGGCGCCTCAACTGGAAATATTGCTGCGCCAGGCACGATCAGAAGACCGCTCACTGAAAGACAGTTTCCTCGCGCTGCGTAATATTCTTGTATCGCAGGGGGTTATTTCATGACCCGCCGTACACGCGCCCTTCTTACTCTGATCAAGCTTCAGGAGACCGAGAAAAACAATGCGGCAAAAGCGCTTCTGACCATACGTGACGTCGAACAACGTGCGCTTGTCGCGCTTCAGCAGACGGAAAACGTCATGGTGCAGGAGCGGGAGATTGCTCAGATCGGCCGTAGTGAGCTTGACGATTTTCGTACCTGGTTTCCGATCGGCCTGAATGCGATCGGACAGGCGCGCGAAACGCACGAGCAGGCGCGTCTTGGTGTCGAAAATGCGCGTGTTGCCGCCCTGCATGCGGCGGTCACCCATAAAGCCACGCAAGATGTCTTTCAGCGTCGAGCAAAAGAGCGTAATGATTTGATGCAACGCCGAGAAAGCGCCGAACTCGACGAACTCGCCCGTCGCGAGTGGGGCAACGAAACATTTACGTCTTGAAACTATTAAATTTGCGAACCTCGCAAATCAGCCCTTTCTAACGGGTCCGAGTCGATTTTTCCGCAGTTTCTGCGGATATTCCGTATCTTACAAGCGATCAGGAAGATTATGCAGCCGACAGAAAACCAGACTGCGAAAATATTTATCGCCACCCCCTGCTTTGGCGGCTTGGTCACGCAGGAATATATGGAGTCCGTTATTGCCTGCACGAGCATCATTCGTATCCCGATGACGCTTTCCCTGCTGGGCGACGACGCGATGATCAGCCGGGCACGCAACACGCTCGTACATCAGTTCTATACCCGCTCCGATGCGACGCATCTTCTTTTCGTCGATGCCGATATCGGCTTTCCCGCCGAAGCGCCCGCGCGCCTTCTGGCGGCAGGCAAGGACGTGATTGCTGGTCTTTACCCGATCAAGGAGCGTTTTTGGGACAAGGGAACGCAGGAGAACCTGAACCGGGGTGAAGCAATGGAAACCGCCTCGCTTCGCTATGTCGGCGAGACGGATGCGATGCATTCGAGCTGGGAGAAAGGACCGCTCTTCAGAACGCATTATGCCGGGACCGGCTTCATGATGATCAGTCGTCAGGCGATCGCCGCCATGATCAAGCATCATCCGGAAACCGCCTATCGTCGCATAGATACCGCCAATGGAGACCAGGGCAGCCTGTGCCATGCGCTCTTCGAAGGGAGCATCGATCAGGAAACGGGCACCTATCTGAGCGAGGATTTCACCTTCTGCAAGCGCTGGCGCGATCTGGGTGGCGAAGTCTGGCTCGACACGTCCATTCCTCTCACCCATGCAGGCCGCGCGTCCTTCAGCGGCACGCCTGCCTCGCGTCTTGGCATGATGCATCTCAAAGGCGCCTGACAGGCGCGGTAAGAACTCATGGCGAAGAAAAACCGACCATCCGTCATAATCCGCCGCCAGAGTGGCGGCGGTCACGCGGCCCATCATGGTGGCGCCTGGAAGATCGCCTACGCGGACTTCATGACGGCCATGATGGCGTTTTTTCTCGTCATGTGGCTTCTCAATGCAACCACCGATGAACAACGCCTGGGCATAGCCTCGTATTTCAATCCATTGGCTGAAGAAAAATCCGCAGTTCCGCCGACGAAACCGATCGACAACCCGCCTGCTCCATCGACATCAGGCAGCCGCTTTGACCGTATGGACGATGATGACCCCTCTGATACGTCAGGCCCGGTGCCGGTTCCGGATTCGCATCATGGATCGTCGTCTCCTATCGACAGCGTTCCGATAACTCACCAGTACAAACACACGACGCAGCACAATGCCATCGCCAGCATCGTTCCGGTCGACGAGGCCGCGAGCGGCGCGTATGCGGAAAATGGCTCTGTCGGAACCCGCGCTTCAGCGACTGAGCAAAACGCTCTGCAAAACATGGCGCATAACATCGCAGATGCCGTCAAATCCGATCCTTTACTTGCGTCACAGAGCGGTAATCTGAACGTTTCGTACGGGCGCAACGAGATCCGGATCGAGTTGCACGATACCGACAACGTGCCGATGTTCGATCTTGGCTCATCGACGCCGAACAAGGCCGGCCTTGCCATGTTGAGTGAGATAGCAAAATGGCTGGCACCGATGCCGGAGCGTATCTCCGTCGTGGGCTATACGGATGCCGCGCCCTATAAGGGCAAAATCACGAACGCCATGTCCAACTGGACGCTCTCGGCCCTGCGCGCAGACAAGGCACGCGAGGCTCTGGTCAAAAGCGGGTATCCGGACACGCGCATTCTGGACGTCTCGGGTGGCGCCGACCGCTCTCTGGCCGATGAGGCCAATCCAGCCTCTGCTGCCAACAGACGTGTGGTCATCGTGATGCACCGGCTCTATCCGTTGACAGACCATTCTGCGTCATCACCCCAGGGGCCAGCCTCGCCGCCTCAACCGGCAACGACGAAAAATTCTGCCGCAGCGCAGCAGGATAAATAGGTTAATTTCACGACGATCAGGCCGCCTCCCGAGGCGCTACTTTACCTCTGTTGTAGCTGCCTGAGCAGCCGCGCCACCGATCAAGACACGTCATTTAAGATAGAAACGGATACTGTCAGATGCTTTTCCTCGGAGGGCTCCTCTTTTCCCTGCTCTGCGTCTTCGGTTCCTTCGCAGCCTCTGGCGGGGTACTTGGGCCGCTTCTCGCCTCAATGCCCTTTGAATTGCTGACCATTCTTGGTTCTGCATTGGGCATTTTCGTCATGTCGAACTCGCTCGCCGCCCTCAAGGAGCTACCCCATAATTTCAAGCTGGCCCTGAAAGGACCGCAGCACGACAAGGCCTCCTATGTTGGCCTTCTTGTCGTCCTGTTCAGACTGACTCGTCTCGCCAGCTCCAAGGGCCCTATGGCCTTGGAAGAGCATGTGGAAAATCCGGAAGAGAGTTCAATCTTCGCCCTGTCTCCCCAGGTCCGGGACGATGAAGAAACACGTAACCTGATCTGCGATTATCTTCGACTGGTCAGCCTCAATCTAGAAGATGCCTATCAGTTGGACGAGGTCATGGGTCGCGAGCTTCAGAAGAACGAGACGGACAAGCTGCATATCTCGGAAAGTCTGGCCGCTATCGCTGATGCTCTTCCTGCACTGGGAATTGTGGCCGCGGTTCTGGGCGTCATCAAGACCATGGCGTCCATCAGCAAGCCCCCCGCCATCCTTGGCGAAATGATCTCGGGCGCTCTCGTGGGCACCTTTCTTGGCGTGCTCCTTGCCTATGGCGTCGTATCGCCGCTGGCATCACGCATTAAAGCGGTTATTGTGCAGGATGGATGTTACCAGGGGATCATCAAGACTGTTCTGGTGGCGCATCTTCAGGGAAATCCGCCACAGGTCAGTGCCGAAATAGGGCGCAAAGACATTCCACCGCATTTTATGCCGACATTTTTCGAACTGGATGTGGCACTATCCGAAGCGCAGGCTGCCACCTGATTATGAACCGGCAATATAGCATCAAAGGTCGTCGATGAGAGTTCCTGACAATCTTTCGCTCTCCGACGATATCGTCAAAGGCATCAAGAATCGCAGCACGAGCGGAGACACGATCTCAGACGCGCCAAGGGGCGCCGTCAAAACAAATCAGGCACGCGTTGACCCAAAGCTTGTAAAATCATTTGGCGCCCAGCTGAGTGCCGCGCAAATGACGCAGGAGAAGAGCAAAAATAAGGCCCGCGAGAAAAATGCGACCGCGCCTGCTGCGGATACCGCCCAGTCGGATAACTCAGGTGATGGCGAAGACAGCATCAACACTGACAACTCGGGGCAAACGGCGGCACCTTCTTCCGGCGATGCCATCTCAGCCATAAAAGCCCCGATCTCGTCCGGTGGATGCGACAACACCGATAGCACCGGCGAGTCAGTCAGCCTTTCTACCGTCACGCCTCTCGCCGAGACGCTCGCCATGACAAGCCTGTTGTTCGGCGCCTCTCTTCAGACGCAATCCTCCTCAGTCTCGGCAATAGCTCCGGGTTCGAGCAGCACTGTTGCCTCCGGCGCCTCCCTGAGTAACACGACCACTCCGCAGCCTGTCTTGGCAGTTGTTTCCGGATCGGAAGCAGCCCAAACACAGTGCACTTCAGTCTCTGGGTTTTTCGCGACGCCTCTCCCATCTCCCCCCCTTTCCGCTTGGTCCGGCTCGGCAGCATCATCAGCACCAGCACCAGAAAAATTGCCATCGACACAGCAGCCGGCTTCGGCTCAAGTCAGCGCGATCTCGAAGCCCCCTATTACAGGGCTTATGGCTCCCCATGGCGCGACCATCACCGGCGTCTCTCTCACCAAGGGCGCCCAGGTATCGACCGATCCTGTCTATCAGATTGACTGGAGCTCCCTCCATGATGAGGGCGTTCAGATTGCTCCGGTGTCCACGTTTTATGAGGCGGCTAACGCACCCATGGCAACGCCCGTACCACCAACCCCGATGTCAACCGCTATGCAAAGCGCCCTCATCCAGAACGTAGCAGGACACACCGGAGCGAACCCGTCACGCGAGGCTGATCAGCCCGCAAACTCTGCTCCGCTCACCCCAACGCCCCAAGCCACCTCTCCGGTAAACGGGGCTGTTGTCCTAAATTCGACCGGAGATGCTGCGACTGAGGATGGCTCCTCTTCGCCCGACGAGAAGCAGCCCGAAACCAAAAGCCAGGAAAAGACGACCGTCACCGAACTGGCAAGCGCGATCCATGGTCTTTCTGAATTTCAGTCTCTCGTGGCAGCGAAACCATCATCGGTTGGCGCAGAAGCTCATCATATCCTTGCACAGGGGAATACCGCTAGCCTGCAGGCCCCGAGCCAGACGGCGGATCTGTCTGCGGTCGGCACCCGAAGCACCGACATACCGAGCACACTCTCAATGACTGTGCAGACAGAGGATAATGCTCCTGTGCATCTCATTTTCGAAGGAGAGGGCGGCTTGGCAACGCGCGTCATCCTCCAAAGCGACGACGATCTGACAACCCAGCATCTGGCAGGAAGCAGAAAAGAACTTCTCGCGGCCCTGAACTCTGCCGGGGTTGATACTAGCGCCATGAGGCTCGACATCGTGACGCCTGCGACAAATACCGGCGATTCCCGTCAGGGAAGCCCGCAGCAAGACAATACCGGAAGAGCAGACCTCTCTGGAGGCTTTATGGGAAGCAACCCACAGCAAAATCAGCAAGGCAATAGCGCCAACTCTCGCTTATGGCCCCAGACGTCGGCATCGGAAATTAATGAGCCGAGCCCTGCCATTTCACACCCGCTGAAAGAGGCGCAGACGCCGGCGGGTCGCATCAATATCACGGCCTGATCACGGTCAACGCTCAGCAAAGGGACAGACCCCATGGATACGTCGACCATCAGCAATGACACGAAGCTTCTTCAGGCCGCCGAGGCGACTGCAAAAGCCTCGGCCAACTCGTCAAGTTCAGGCAGCACGTCGGATTCGACCTCAACTGCAAGCCTTGGCCTCTCCTCTCTGGCGAATAACTACACAACGTTTCTCACCCTGCTGACGACCCAACTTCAGCACCAGGACCCGAGCAGCCCGATGAGTTCGGATTCTTTCACGTCAGAGCTGGTGCAGTTCGCCGGGACAGAGCAGCAGGTTCAGACAAATGCCAAACTCTCATCGCTGATCTCATTGAATGAGAGCAGCCAACTGAGTTCCGGCAGCCAGTGGATTGGCCAGACCGCTACGGCAACATCGACGACTTTGCCCTTGCAGAACAGCAAGGCCTCTCTGACCTTCTCTGCCACACAGGGTCAGGACGTCGCGATCGCCATCAGCGATTCGAGCGGCAAGATCGTCAAGACCCAGAGCGGTGCTGCTGCGTCGAGTACCAACACCTGGACGTGGGATGGCACCGATAATTCTGGTAACCAGCTGGCGGACGGCGCGTACAGCGTATCAGTGAAGACGATCGATTCGACTGGCGCGACATCCGATTTGCCTTTCACGATCAAGGGCACCGTGACCGGTGTGCACAAGGGAAGCTCCGAGCTCGAGGTGGAAATGGGACGCGCATCCATTCCGCTGTCCAGCATCACCAATTTCAGCGCAGCCACGACTTCAGGATCAAGCAACGGCGGATCAGCCACCGCGGAGAGCTGAACGACAAAAGAAAACCCGCGACAGAAATTGTCGCGGGTTTTTATTGCACTTTCGAACGCAGAAATCATTTTCTGGCATATCGCAGGGCCAAGAATATTCCAGAGCCTCAAAGATACGACTGTCTGCCCAGATCAGAGACGCTCTGCCGAAGTAGATATTTCGAGCATGTTGATGCCTGAGAGAACAGGGATACAGTTTTCCCGCGCAGATGGTCTGAGGCGATAGTCTTCTTTGGACAGCGAAACAGTTACCGGATTGAACGCAGCCTCGTTCAGACGATAACCGATGCCCCATTGCGTGGTAAACGGCTCTTGGATACCGAACGCCCGTATCTTTTTTCTGATTTTGCAGATCATCACATCAATGACCTTGCCGAAAGGCTCGTCCTCACCGCTGTAAAGACTGTCGAGCAGCACTTCCTTGCTCAGCACCTGCGTCTTTCGCATCGCCAGAAGAACGAGCAGATCATATTCTTTTCTGGTCAACGGCACGACGGCATTGTCGATATGCACTTCCCGCCGATCGATGCCGACACTCATACGCCCAATATGCAAAGTAGGACTGTCATGCCCCCCCGCGCGGCGAATAACCGCGCGCAGCCGCGCGAGCAGCACATTGTGATCGACATCCTCGGCAATGCAGTCATCGGCCCCTGCCGAGAAGAGATTCACCTCCCCCTCGGGTGTGCCCACCTTGCGTATGACCACTATGGGAGAGGATATTTTCCCTTTGCGGATCTGTCGGATAATCCGCACATCTGAAGCCGCCTGCTGCACAACAATAATATCATAATGCGACCGCCGCAGCGTTTCCACCACGCCTGAAGCCTCGCCGGTGGCTAGAGAAAGAGAGCCCGCCACTGCGGCTCTGGACAGCCCTTCACTGGGTCGTCCATAAATCGAATTTTCACCAACACACAATACGCGCATTGTACTTACCGCCCGACATCATACGAATGAATTATTTTTATCTTCGATTATTGAACAAATATATAATATCGTTATTTTCTCACAACCCTCTGCAACTTGTGTTACATTGAATCGATGCTTCAGCCGCTCAGGATGCCCGAAACATATTTGAGGCTTACATCACTCACATTATGAGCACCACCTCTTTGTTGCGAAATGCTGCAAATTTTTCGCAGAGTGCTCGAAACTACCGCCCGCACCGTCAATCCGGGTCAATGCATGACAGAAGTGTGACAAAAGCCAGCCATGACATATTCTGAAAAAAAATATATCTCGTTGGCCTTTTCCATGCTAATCACGGCGATATCAAAGCGCACTCATGAGCGTTATCGTTGCAAAATTTAGCCGTTTTGCTGATGCCAGCCGGCGTGGAGACGCTTTAATAGGATCTGAATGTTTTTCAATCTAATTAATCCTTGGTCCATCCCCTTGGATTTAAAGTCTGTTTCCGATCGATTTTAGCGAATTGCGATTTTCAAAGGGCCTAACCAAATGACGGATATTACGGCAGCATCGGCGGTCTCGGCAGCGTTTCGTCAGGCTTCTGTCAACACTTCGCACGAGTCTTACAGCGCAGCCAGAACCGGGCATACACGCCCTGACATCCATACGGAAAATACGTCCGCAAGCGCCTTTTCTTCTGACGGCAGTTTTCTTGGTTCGGATACGAGCGCAAGGAACACCTCCCCGCTCAAGCAGGTCGTCAATTTTCTTGCCTGACGACCTTCCTTGCACGACCTCATGCATCGGCACGAAAAAATATTATCCTGCCAATAAATCGCATTAGTTTCGATCTCGACTGGTAACAAAAAATAGTGTTCCTGCGGGTAAAAAAAACGACGCCGTTCTCGCGCGGCCTTGGCTACGGCATGGCTGGGGTCGGCTTTATGTTAGCCGGTCATCCAAACGCCATCGCGCGACCTCAAAGTAACGCCCACAGACATGCTCCGTCCCATGATGCGCGGGCCGTCACACCCCAGCAGTTTATTCCGCCAAGTGTAACAGGCCAGGATGAATCGCATCTTAGCCAAGCGGATCTGGCCAAGGGGTTACCCGCCTCCTGGCGCGCGGAACTGCTGGATGCCCCCGCGCGCCAGGCGAGTTCAACTGTGCCGCTCACGTCAAAGGCAACAAAGCCTCTTATCACCCCGGGGCCACGCCCTCCCACAGAGAGCGCTCCGCCGTCCTCATCCGACGCGTCGAATGCCGTGTCGGGTCAAGTGGACCATATCCTGCTTCCCATCCCGCCGCAGATCGGCATCGCCGCCTTCGAGAGCGGTGACCGCTTTATTATCGTTGTTGATAACGCCTTTCCCATGGAAACGCAGGCTATCCATGGAACCGGCTTTTTCTCCTCTCTGACTGTCAGCCTACTGCCTGATGCAACGCTGATTCAGCTGCGCCGACCCGATACGCGACGCCTATACCTATCTCAGCGATCAGAAGGCTGGGTGCTCAGCGATAAGCAGCCCTCGAGCGCCTCTACACAAGACAACCATGTCATCAATCCCCTACCGGTGACTGACGGCATTCTCTATCCGATGCGCCGCAGCGGACGTGTTCTGACCATCGCTGACCCGGCATCGGGTGACCGCCTTCTTGTCGGCACCTCCCTCCTTGATGAAGGCGGTATCCTGGCCATGCGTCGAGCAGAGGGATACGATGTCTGGCCGACACTCGAAGGCGTCGTGATCGCTGCGCGCGATCCTGATATTTCTTTGATCGCCGTTCCCTCAGGCCTGCTCCTCAACAGGGACGGCCAGAAATTTGAAGATGACGGTCAGGCCGTGTACGCCAATGATGTCGATCTTAAATGGCTCGATCTGCAGAATTTCCCCGACCAGATTCTTCTAAAACGGTACCATGAACGCCTACTGAAGGCAGCCGATTCTCAGCCTGCCGATCGCTTCGCGGCACGTCTGGATCTGGCACGCGCTGCCATCAGTATGGGCGCATTCAAGGAAGCGCGCGGTATTCTCGCTGTCGCCCTTCGTGACGATCCGGAAGAAATCGGCCGTCCGGAAGTCAGGTTCCTGGCGGCTGCAACAGAGTTGCTTACCGGCTCTCCTGCCAATGCGAGCGCGCTGAACGGCCCATGGCCAGAACAGCAACGGCGCGCACTGCAACTATGGCGTGCACTTTATCTCGAGGCCACCGACCAAAGCGACACGCGTAGCCTTCATCGTCTGGCACTCGACATGAACAGATTGCGCGCCTACCCGCAAAATCTTCGCGACGTCTTGCTTCCCATCGCGGCGGAAGCAATTGCACGCCATGGCGCACCTGGCGACTTCGCCGTGCTCGACACTTTGCCTGACCAGCCAGCATTCCGGCTGGCAAAGGCAATAGCGGCAGAGCGCCAGGGACAGAAAGACCGTGCCTACACCGCCTTCGCGGCGCTCGCGGCCGATCGCAATATCTCGGTTGCGGAAAAGGCCACGGAAGAGAAAATAGCACTGGATCATGAACGCGGCACCCTGACGACTGAGCAGCAGGTCAAGGCGTTTGACGGACTCATCCTCGACGCGCGTCTGGCAGGCAGAGAAAAACAGCTTCGCCTCAGACAAGCTGAGGCCTACGCCCGAGACAAGCAATGGCAGAAAGTCGCCGAGATCATCGATCTGGGTGTGCCGCAGAGTGATCCTTCTCATTACAGTACGCTGAGGCACGCCTTACTGCTTCAGGCTCTGACTGGCATTGCCGGTGAGGACAGCCTCGCGCAGAGCAAGACTCAACAGCTGCATAATGCGGCCCTGCTCAAGGCCCATATTCCCGCTCTGCCGCCGGGGGAGGAGCGCGCGGCTCTCCTCGCAGCTTATGGTGAAAGCATGCTCGCGCTCGGCCTGTCGGATGAGGCAACCAGCGCGCTTTCGCAAGCCATCCCCTCCCTTGTTACACCAGAGACACGAGCGGCCGCAGGCGCCTCTCTCGCGCAAGCCACTCTCGCCAATCAGAAGCCTTCCGATGCGCTCGCTGCACTGAACGAGACAGAAAGTCCCAACCTGCCTGAACCGCTGCAGACCCGACGAAATATCCTCAAGGCACGGATTGTGATTGCGACAGGCGACCGCGCCAAGGGCCTCGACATGCTCAGGACCATTCCCGGTAAAGATGCCCGCCTTCTGAGTGCGCAATCGCACGAAAGCCAAGGAGAATGGCAGTCCGCGACGACGGAGCTGCGCTCCCTCGCCAAGGAAGAAATACCGGCCGAAGGGAGCCTGACAAAAGACCAACAGGACCTTGCGTTGCGGCTCGCCTCGGATGCCTCTCGAGCGGGAGATAACGCTTCTTCACGCTGGATATCGGAGCGGATCGGCACCCGCACTCTCGATGAATCTCATGCACGCCTGTTTGCCGTGCTACGAGAGAGTCCTGCGAACGACAAAAGCCTTCATGAAGATGAAACCTCTCCGTGATATGAGTTCGGAAATTTTTTGTTACAGCCCCGCGACATGCTTCCCAAAAAAGGGGTTCCCCACTAAACTCTTCACATATTCAGAAAAATCTTGCGGTCATCATGATGCCGCTAACGGAATGGCGAGATAACCATGCTGCAAGCTGCCTCTGCGCAACCGACCGCTTCGACTTCGGGCACAGATGTGCTCGATCTCGCAACACAACGGATGCACTGGCTCCAGTCCCGTGAGTCTGTCCTGGCCGGCAACGTTGCCAATGCCAATACGCCCGGTTACGTGGCGCGTGACCTGCCGCAATTCGCGGGCGTTCTGAAAGACCATCTTTCCGTTTCCCTTGCGCGCACTGATGCTGGTCACCTTGCAGGCTCAACGTCTCAGAGCAGTATAAAAAAGGATATCGGCAGCAGTTCGATCGATGGCAATCAGGTCGATCTGGAAACGGAGCTCGAGAAAATTACGGCCACCGATGATCAGCAGCGCCTAGCTACAAACGCCTATAGTACTTATATGTCAATGTTCTCTATTGCGCTTGGCTCGTCATAATACTGACCGAACAGAGGTAGGTTATGAATTTTTCAGATACGATCGGCATTTCAGCCGCTGGTATGCAGGTACAGTCCAAACGACTTCAAGTGGCAGCCGAGAATATCGCTAACGCTGAAACGACAGGAACGTCGCCGGGTTCCGATGCCTATCGTCGCAAAACGATTACCTTCAAGGAAATGCTTGATCGCAGTACGGGCGTTTCTACGGTAGCTGTTCGCGACATTGGCGAAGATCAATCCGATTTCGAGATGCGTTATGATCCGTCCCACCCGGCTGCCGATACGAAGGGCATGGTCAAGATGCCCAATGTCGACACGATGACCGAGATCCTCGACACGCATGAAGCACAACACTCATACGAAGCCAACCTCAATACGATGCAGATAACGCGCTCGATGCTGACCCGCACGATCAATCTGATGAAATGACGACGGCAGCCCTCCCTTTGTCAGAGATCAATATCTGTTTTTCCGACATCACGATCAAAGTCGAGTTGGATCACCATGGATAGCACCGCCTATATCGCGCTCTCGCGCATTGACGTCCTGAAGCGCGGCCTTGAAATCACTGCGAATAATCTTGCAAACGAAAACACAGATGGCTTCAAAACGTCCCGTCAGATGTTTTCGCAGTATCTCGTGCATCAAAAAGGCCCGGGGCACATCAATGGCGAAACAGATCAGGTCTATGCTCAGGACAAAGCGACGTTTCGCGACTTTATTCAGGGGCCTTTGCGCAGTACCGGTAACGCGACTGATGTCGCGATCAACGGCGAAGGCTATTTTGCCGTACGCACCACGCAGGGCGTCCGTCTGACACGTAATGGTCAGTTTACGCGCAGACTCGACGGTACGATAACAGACGGGTCCGGCAATCCGGTCCTTGATCGCAACGGCCGCAATCTCGTACTGCGTCAGGAAAATGAAGATTTCACGATTGCAAAGGATGGCACCATCTCCACAAACGATGGGGCATTGGGCATGCTCGGCGTTGTCACGGTAAGAAACCCGCAGACACTAGTTGCCGAGGGACAATATCTCCTTAAGCCGACAACCCCCACTCAGCCCGTAGCGATGCCGGAGCTGCATCAGGCCATGCTTGAGGGGAGCAATGTCAACGCGGTTTCAGAGACAACGCATCTCGTTGAGATACAGCGGGATTACGACCTTACCTTCCAGTTGATCCAGACAGAATCGACCCGGAATCAGAACGCCATCGACAAGATCACTGCGGAGCCAACGACTTGAGCGTTTCGACCGGCATCCGTTCGCTTATGCTTCATCTATCAAAACCGCGTTTGGCGGGCCTTGTGCCTCTTGTCACAATACTCAACGGCTGTGCCGCGGATGACGTGGCACGGCATTTGACCGGACGTGAGTGCAATGCTGGCTATATACAGCAAGGCGAAGATTGGTGCGCTCCAGCCCAACGCCCCCCGGCGCCTCAACCCTATTGCACGCAAAGCTGGAACGGGGTCGATTGCTGGAGCAGACCTGATCTCATGCCCAATGTAGCAAGGCAGGTAGCGCAGGGGCCTACCGGTCTGACGCAGGAACAGAATGCAAACCGCCTCAATCTTCCGCTCAAACAGACTCCTCCTACAAACGCGTATCTCCCCTGATTTTACGCGAGACCCTTTCACCTCGCACGTATTATTCAGATAATAATATCCATTAATTCGTCATTACAAAAAAACAGCGGCAATTCGCATTTTTCTTACTTATTAAGGAGCCTCCTGATGCAGTCCCAATATCTCACAGCTCAGGCCTGACGATCCGCCATAAATGAATAATCTGCTGTCATCACTCAGAGGTCTGGGTCGCACGAGGCTGATCGCCCTGGGCGCTGCTGGCGTGACTCTTCTGGCTTTTCTCGGCTTTCTCGTCCTTGGCAAAGCCCAGAAACCCACGGCATTGCTCTATGGCAATCTCGATCTGAGCGAAGCCGCCAGAATGGTGGAAGATCTCGACAAGAATCACATCACCGCATCGACCTCGCCAGATGGGGGAAGCCTCTATGTGGCGCCAGACGAGGTCGCCAAGGCACGCCTGTTGCTTGCCAAGGACGGCCTGCCGAATGGGGGAAGCGTCGGCTATGAGCTTTTCGACAAGAGCGCAACACTCACCAGCACGCAGTTTGAGCAGAATATCAATGAGACTCGCGCGCTCGAGGGAGAACTCGAGCGTTCAATTCGTCTGCTCCAGGGCGTTCGCAACGTCCGCGTTCATCTCGTCCTGCCTCACAGAGACCTCTTCTCTGTCCAGACAAACCCGTCACAGGCGAGCGTTGTCATCGATATCGGACGTGCAGGCCGCATAGCCACCGACGGTATCCAGGCGATCCAGAACCTTGTCGCTGCAGCAGTCCCTGGGCTTCGCCCCCAGTCAATTTCCATCGTTGATACAAGAGGCGACGTGCTGGCCAAGCCCGGCGAGCCCAACAGCGAAGACGGCCAGGAAGCGATTTTCGAGAAATTCCGCCATTCCGAGGAGACGCGCCTTTCCCAGGCTGTAGAGGAAATGCTCATCCCGACACTCGGGACAGCCCATATCCGCGCACGGGCCGCCGTCGTCATCAACAACGACGAGGTGCATGAGACCGAAGAGAGTTTCGACCCCAACCAGCAGGTCCTGCGCTCGCAGCAGACCAGCTCTGACAAAAGCGTCAACACCGAAGCCTCGCCCAACACCTCTGTGGCAAATAATCTCCCCAACGCCAATGCTGGGCAGGCCAACCGGACCGGGTCAAGCGACACACGCGATGAAGAGACCAATAACTACGAGATCGGCAAGCGTGTACGCGTGGTCTCGCAGATTCATCCCCGCGTCGCCAGGATCAGCATGGCCGTGATGGTCGACGGGTCCTATGTACAGGACAAGAAGGGGAATGCGACCTGGAAGCCTCTGGATCAGGCCGAGATCGACCGCATCACCACCCTGGTCAAGACAGCCGTTGGGTATGACAAGGCGCGCGGCGATCAGGTCGAAGTCGTGTCGATGCGCTTCATGCCCGATGGCGGCATCGAGCCCTTGCCCGCGGCTCCGGGGTTCTTCTCGAAAGACAATCTCCTCTATCTTGCGGAGTGGGTCGTACCCATTCTGCTCGCCCTCGGAGCCGGGTTCTTTGCCCTGCGTCCCCTGCTTCGTCGTGGTCGCGGCGGTCTTCCGGCTCTCGCAGGCGGCTCTGGTCCCATGGCACTCGAAGCCCTCGATCGTGACGGTCTGGGCACCACCGCAACAGGCATGAACAGCCTCGAAGGCGGAAGCGCCAACAGTCTTGCTCTTCATGAGGGGAATGAAACGGTGGCGATCGATGGCGTGGAAGGGCAGGCGAGAGCTGGCATCATCGCTAAGGTTGCCGATCGTATCGATCAGAGTCCTGAAGGCAGCCTGAGCATTATTCGCGGCTGGCTGGAAAGCCCTGAGCTCAGGCCGGGAGGCAACTCATGAGCGACCCTGAGGGCGCCAGAAATCCGGCTGAAGGAAAGAAAACCATGAGTGCCACGCACCTGACCGGAAAGCAGAAAGCCGCTGTTCTGTTCATGACCATCGGTCGCGAACGCAGCGCCAGCCTGATGCAGGCATTGCATGAAGACGAGATTCGCGAGATCTCCAGTGCCATGGCCGGCCTCGGTGTCATCAGAGCCGAGATGGTTGAAAGCGTGTGTCGCGAATTCGTCGAAAACTTCGAGAGTGCCGACGGGCTCGTTGGCACCTTCGAGACGACCGAGGCATTTCTGCGCAAAACGCTCAACCCCGAACAGGTCGAGAAGATCATGGACGAGATCCGTGGTCCGGCCGGGCGGAACATGTGGGACAAGCTCGGCAACGTCCAGGAATCGATTCTGGCGAATTATCTGCGCAGCGAATATCCGCAGACCGCCGCCGTCATCGTCAGCCGCCTGCAACCCGCCCATGCCGCCCGCGTCCTGGCACTTCTGCCAGAAGACTATGCGACAGATGTCATGATGCGCATTCTTCACATGGAAACCGTGCAGCGCGAGGTTATCGAAAGCGTCGAAGCAACCCTTCGCTCCGAGTTCATCTCTTCGCTCGGCCGTGCCTCCAAGCGTGACAGCTACGAATTGCTGGCCGAAGTTTTCAATAATTTCGATCGCAAGACGGAAACGCGCTTTGCCGAACTCATGGACCTTGAGAGCCACGAGGATATGGAAAAGGTGAAGGCACTGATGTTCACCTTCGAGGATATCAATCGCCTCTCGCAGGAGGCCCTCATGCGCGTCGTCAACGAAATCGACCGCGATCGCCTCCCCATCGCCCTCAAAGGCGCTTCGGACAGCGAAAGGAAGCTGTTCCTGCAATGCATGTCCAAACGTGCCGGCAATATTCTCCTCGAGGAAATCGCCTCGCTCGGTGCGGTACGCGTAAGAGATGTCGAGGCCGCGCAGGCAGAAATCGTTTTGACCATCAAAAATCTGGTCAATTCCGGTGAAATCGACATGAATACGGCTTCGGACGGCGAGGAATTCATTTCGTGACCTCTGGCTTCGTCCCCTTTCAGCACCGCTTGCACAATTCCAGGACGGCAAGCACGACGAGGCCATCGCAGGATGGCCAGGGCACTACGCGCGTTACGTCCGACAAGACCGGTCTCGCACGTCGCCTGACGGATTTCAGCGTCGTGCCTCCTCAGACGATCAAGCCCTCCATCGCAGAAGAGATCGCGCCGGAAGAAGCTCAACCTGACACTGCCCCTCCCCTCATCTCCCTTTCCCAGGATGAGCTTGATGACCTTCGCCGTGCGGCCTTCGATGCCGGGCGTGAAGAGGGACGAACCACGGCCACGGCTGCTCTGGAGGCAGAGTTTGCCGAAAAGCTCTCGGCAATTGCCGAGGCCTTCGAGGCGGAAAGGCGATATCGTACACAATCGGCCCGCGAGGCGGGGCAGGTTTACGTCCAGACTGTCATCGATCTGCTCGTGACGCTCACCCATCTCCCGGCAGAGGCCCTGAAGGGCGTCGAACGTGACCTTCTTCAGGATGCGGCTGATCTGATTGAGCTCTGCGAAGAAGATGTCATTATCTACTGTGACCCGAAGGATGAAGCCCGCCTGAAGCCCCTTCTGGGAACAGACAGCAAGGCCCGCTTTGAGCCTTGTGCGAAGCCTATGGCATCCACTATCAGAATCGACTCTGGAACACGCTCGATTCTCATCGATCCCACCAAATGGCGCCAGAGCGCCATCGACAGAATCATGACTTCTGTCAGTGCGTCGATTGACCGGGAAATTCTCGCCTCCACAACGATGGACAGGCACTGAACCATGGATGATAAAAACGAAATGGTCTCACTCGAAGATTTCACATCCGAACCTTTTGCTCCCCAGGACGCCTCATCCGAGGCAGCTTCTTCACAGGAAGCCAGCACTGGCCGGTCCGACGCGGTTTATGACATCCCGGTCAAGATCACTGCCGTGATCGGCACAGCCACGATGCCTGTCAGCCAGTTGCTGCGCCTTGGACGCGGCGCTGTCGTTGAACTGAACAAGAAGCTTGGAGAAGCGGTTGATATCTACGCCAATAACCGCCTGATCGCTCGCGGCGAACTGGTGGTCGTGGATGACAACAATATTGGCGTAACAATGACCGAAATTCTTTCGTCGTCCTCGGGCGCAGCCAGCAAATAATACTCTTCTCCCTGGTCGAACAGGATACCGGCCCATGCCTCACTTACTGCCGCCCAGATGACGCTGCATTCCTGGATCGATTACGCGGCGTCCTTCATCACGGTCATCGCGCTTATCTTTCTCTTGCGCTTTGCCATTATCTATCTGCAGCCGCGCCTTGGCCGCCGCCATCAATCCGCTCAGCTCGGCCTTGTCGAGTCTCTTTCTCTCGATTCCAAACGCAGACTGTCGCTCTTCAGATGTCAGGATCGGACCGGCCTCATTCTCACCGGCGGTGAGACGGATCTTTTTCTGGGCTGGATCGTGCCTGAGACCGATACGACCCAACCTGAAACATCGTTTCCGGTTACCGCAACGCTGCCGGAGACCCGATAGTGATCGCTGCCCCTTCCTATCGGCCTCTGTCGGCACGAATGATTGTGCCGTCTCTTTTTTCTGCTGACCGACTATCGGAACCGCGCCCCGTGAAAAAACAGGGCTGCCTGCTGCTTCTGGCTTTTGTGCTGGCGATCGTACTGCTGGGCGTCTCCTCATCAGCCCATGCGCAGTCCCTGACGCTCGACCTCGGTCACGATGGTGGCAACAGCGGCACAACAAGCAGGCTGATACAGCTCACTGCGCTGATCACACTGCTTTCTCTGGCGCCCAGTCTGCTGGTCATGGTGACCGCGTTCACACGCATCATCATTGTTCTGTCGCTTCTCAGGGGGGCTATCGGCGCTCAAGGTACCCCGCCCAACCCGGTGATTATCGGGCTTTCACTTTTTCTGACCTTTTTCGTCATGCAGCCGACCTTCGAGCAATCATGGAGTCAGGGCATAGCGCCCATGATCAACGGCACGATGTCGGAGGTCGATGGGCTGACCGCTGCTGCGGAGCCCTTCCGTCACTTCATGCAGGCCCATGCGAGGCCGTCAGACCTTGCGACATTCTATCATCTCGCCAATCTGACGCCCTCACCGCAGGCAACTGACGCTCCATGGCGCGTGCTCATGCCAGCCTTCATGGTTGGAGAGTTGAGCCGTGGCTTCGAGATGGGTTTTCTTCTTTATCTGCCCTTTCTGATCATTGATATCGTCACGTCCAGTGTCCTGATGAGTCTTGGCATGATGATGCTACCGCCAGCGACCATCTCCCTTCCTTTTAAACTCATTTTCTTCGTGATGATCGACGGCTGGCAGATGGTTGCAGGCGGGCTGGTGCGCAGCTTCGGTTCCTGAAGCTTCGTCCCGCCTCACCCCATGGGGCAATCAGAACCAGGGCGTGTTTTCGCTTCGATTTCATAAAAATATCATCCCGTCGGGCTTCCATGATCGGCCCTCCGATGAACATGGAAACCGTGATCTCTCATCGCAGACCATGTGTGAAACCCATCGAAAACGCCCTCAGGGTGGCCATGATGAAGACTACGCGCCCGACTTGAGGGCCTGCAATACACTTCAGATGCTTAACTTGTTCTTAATGCCTTCATGTAACGGTTTGAAGCATCGCCCATGTATCCCCGGTGGGCATAGCGACTTACATTCTTAACTTTTTTATAACACCCATTGGCAATACGGTTTCTGGACTTACCAGCACTTACTCATGATTGCGAAGTAGAGCACGATGAAGACCTGGCTGTATCAAGAAGCATCGTACCGGTCCAAGATCAGTACGACGATGTTATGTATTCAATTACTCCTAGTCGTTCAGCTCGTATGCGCATTCGGCTTCTTTTATGGCAACGCCCTCTCCTCGGGCGCTTTCTACACGCTGCTGGCGCTCGCTCTCATCCTTCTTGCCTCAAGCCTGTTCTTCCGCCTCGCCCTGATTCAGGCGGTTGCCGAACCGGTCGAGAGAATTCTGACTTACGGCGAAGGTCTGATCCGTGGCGATGCACGCGGACGCGCCCGCTTCTCCGACACACGGGATGAAAGCGGTCGTCTGATCGCTCTCCTTTCTCGCCTGCATGAAGCCCGCTCGGACAAGAGTGACGACAAGACGCAAATCGACGCTCTGAGCAAGGAAGTGGACGGGCTGAAATCCAGTGCAGCCGCAAAAGTCGCGGAAATCAAGACTGCAGTGGCTACGATCGAGACAGCCATGTCTGCTGTCGCCAAGGGTAATCTGGACCAAGCCATTACGGGTGATATTCTCAACGGTGATTTTGCAAAAGTCGCCATCGGCTTCAACGAGGCCTGCCAGAACTGGAGAACCGTTCTCATCAACATGGCGCGCAGCTCGGAATTCATCACCACGGGCGCTGCGGAAATTTCCATGGCGTCTGATGATCTGGCGCGTCGAACCGAAATTCAGGCCGAAAATCTCGGCAAGGCTGCCAGCTCGGTCAGGACAATCAGTGAAGGCATCAAGGCGACCGCCGATGTCTGCTCAGAATCCAGCATCGACACCAAAAAGACGCTCGATCAGGTCAAGCTCGCCACAGAGGTCATGGATGAGGCCAATACCGCCATGAGCGGCATCCAGAAATCCTCCAGTGCTATTGGCGAGATCATCTCCGTTATCGACGGGATCACGTTCCAGACCAATGTTCTTGCCCTGAATGCCGGGGTTGAGGCAGCGCGCGCAGGCGATGCAGGCAGGGGCTTTGCCGTCGTGGCGCAGGAAGTCCGCTCGCTGGCCGAAAAATCGGCGAAATCAGCAAATGAGATCAAGCGCCTGATCTCTGTCTCTGCCGAGCAGGTCGATAAGGGCGTTAGCCTCGTACACCGCACCAGCCAGTATCTCGGCAGTTTCTCCGAAAGCATTTCGAGCATCGCGCACCGTATCGAGGACCTGACCAAGACAACACGCGAGCAGGCCCTGCGTCTGGCCGAAGTGACCAGCTCGATCAATGACATGGATCAGGTCACCCAGCAGAACGCCGCCATGGTTGAGGAAGCGACAGCGGCGAGCCACAACCTCACGACAGAGACGCGCTCCCTCACCCAGACATTGAATGGCTTCGGGCTGGGCAAGAAGCCCGAGGCTGCCCCCCCATCCCGCAAACCCGCGGCTCCGCTGGCAAAGCCTGTCGCGCGTCAACCCCAGCCTGCCAGAGCGGCGACAATTGCGCCCCACGCCGTTGAGACAAGAAACCCGGCACCTGTCCGTCCGGCTCCCAAGGCGCCGGCCAAGCCAGCCCTGCAGGTAACTTCTTCCGACCAGGGGTGGGAGGATTTCTGATGGAAGAGATTTCCATAACCACAGACGCGGAACGCCCCAGCGTCATCATGCCCTCCCGGCTGGATTCAGGCGCGGCCCCCGCTCTCAAGGATATGCTCAGTCTTTCTCCTGAGAGCGCCCTCGACGGGTCGGAGGTCACCTATCTCGGAGGGCTCTGCCTTCAGGTCATTCTGGCCAGCGAGCGTCCGGTCATCAATGCTTCAGACAAGCTGTCGGAAGCGCTCATCCTTTTCGGTGCAACCTCAGTGCTGCAGAAAACTGCCTTGATGTCAGAGAGCCCTTGATATGACAGAAACCCCCACTTTGCGCGTCCTCACGATCGATGATTCCAGAACCATGCAGAGCATGCTGCGGAACGCGCTCGAAGGCGCTGGCTACGAGGTTATTCAGGGGAATGATGGTGTCGAGGGCATCGAGGTTCTGGAGGCTGCCACCCCAGCCCCTGCTGTCATCATCACGGACATCAACATGCCACGCCTCGACGGCTTTGGCGTGATCGAGGCTGTCCGCAAGATGGACCGCTTCCGGCATCTCCCCGTCATCGTCCTGACCACAGAGAGCGATCAGGAAAAGAAGGCCCGCGCACGGGCTGCGGGGGCTACCGGCTGGATCATCAAGCCTTTCAATTCCGACAGTCTGGTTTCAGCCATCCGGCGCGTCACTCAGTAAGAGAAAGCAGGGGCAGAATGAGCTCAGACATGGACGAAATCCTGGAGATCTTTTTCCAGGAATGCGACGAACAACTGCAGGAACTCGAAACGGGTCTGGCGGCTCTTGCTGCCGATCGTGCCGAGGATGATACGGTCAATGCGGTATTCAGGGCCGTACATTCCATCAAGGGGGGCGCTGCTTCCTTCGGACTGCAGAATCTCGTCCGCTTCTCCCATGTCTTCGAGAACTCTCTTGACGGAGTACGCTCCGACCGAATCCAGCCGACAAAAGAGATCATCGCCGTCTTCCTCAAAAGCATGGATGTTCTCAGCGATCTCGTGGTCGAAGCACGCGGCGGCGCCTCTGTCGACGCACAGCGTGTGGAGGAGAGCCTGACCGAACTGAATGTTGTGAGTGGTGAGGCGCCTGCCGGTGCTTCCAGCCCAGCAGCCAGTTTCGACCCGACGGAGAGCGAGACTGAAGGGTTCAGCCCGGTTCCGTTCGAGTTCGAGCCCGTCGCCTTCGACTTCGGTGATGATTTTGCAGAACCGGCATCGGCCCGAAAGATCGTTACCTTTCACCCGCATGACGCCATGTATGGCTGCGGCGACGATGCGCGCAACATCCTTGTTGCCCTGACCGCCCTTGCTCACGACAAGGGCGACACCGCCCATGTCGAATGCCTGACCGAAGCGCTCCCTGCGTTTGAAGATCTCCTGCCTGCGTCGTCCTATCTCACATGGCGCGTCACCCTGCCAGACAGCGTTGCCGAGAGCGAAATCAGGGATGCCTTCGACTGGGTTGTCGATAGCTGCGATTTCACGCTCGAATCGAACGGGATCGCGACCGACACGACAAACCCCGACGAGAGCAACGAGGCAGATGCGTTTTTCGGGGCGCCTGCGAGCCTGTCCGAAGATACCATACAGGCAATGGTGGCGCAGAATGCGGGACAGGCCCTCTCTCGTGGGGCCAGTCTGCCCACGACGGACAGACGCCTCTCGGCGGAGGCGTTTCTGGACGACCTCGCCCCGCCAGCCACAATACAGCGCGATGAGGAACCCATAGCCCTGACCGGCGCAACCGTCGCACGCAAGGCCGAGGCCGCCTCGATCCGCGTGGATCTGTCTCGTGTCGACGACCTCATGGATCTGGTCGGCGAGCTTGTGATCGCCCAGGCAGCCGTGCAGTCGCTGTGCCAGAAGGCTGGCACCTCCGGCCATCACGAGCTGATGCAGGGTATCGAGGGCATGCAGACCCTCACACGCGACATTCAGGACGCCGTCATGTCCGTGCGGGCACAGCCCGTGCGGAGCGTATTCCAGCGCATGCAGCGTGTCGTGCGTGAAGCAAGCTCGATGACGCAGAAGGCCGTCAATCTCGTCCTCGAAGGCGAAGACACTGAAGTCGACCGCACCCTGATCGAAAAGCTCGCAGCCCCGCTCACGCACATGCTGAGAAATGCGGTCGATCATGGTATCGAAAAGACAGAAGACCGTATCGCCGCGGGCAAGTCGCCAGAAGGATGCATCACCCTTTCTGCCGAGCACCGTTCAGGGCGCATTCTGATCACCATCAAGGATGATGGTGCCGGCGTGAACCACAAGCGCGTTTTCGAGACAGCTGTGAAACGCGGGATCATCGCTCCTGATGCAACGCTAAGCGAAGACGAGATCAACAACCTCATTTTCACCCCCGGCTTCTCGACCGCGTCGGAAGTTTCCGACCTTTCGGGACGCGGCGTCGGCATGGATGTGGTCAAGCAGGCGATCATGAGCCTGGGTGGGCGCATTGTGATCAGCAGTGTTTCAGGAAAGGGCAGCACGTTCAGTCTCAGCCTGCCCCTTACCCTGGCCATTCTCGATGGCATGCTGATCTCGGCAGATGAAACAACGATGGTCATTCCGATCTCGGCAGTTTCCGAAGCCATTATCGTCAGCCAGAGCGATGTCTATTCCCTGCCCGATGGCACGAGGATCATCTCGAAGCGCGGTGAATGCATACCGCTCCTGCCGCTCGGGATAACCCTGGGGCTGGCTGGCGCGCGAATCAGGGAGTCTCTGGAAGGCGCCGTTGTTCTGGTCGTGGAGAACGAGTCCGGCAGCCGCGCCGCGCTGATCGTCGACGAGATCTGCGGACAGATGCAGGTCGTCATCAAAAGCATGGAGCGCAATTACCGCCATATCTTCGGGGTCTCCGCCGCCACGATCCTCGGCGATGGCAGTGTCGCTCTCATTCTGGATGTATCGGCGTTGATCGCTGCTGCACTCAGCCAGACGGAAAACAAAGCAGCGCTCGGCGTCTCCGAGCTCGTAAACTAGGCCAACATGACCATGCTCAGCATCAATCAGGAAACGAAGATGTCCGAACAGTTGACCACCCGTGAAGGGGCCGAAACGCCCTCGGTCAAGATGATCGTGTTTGCCGTCGGCGCTCAGGAATACTGCATTCCGATCCTCAGCGTGCGCGAGATCCGCGGATTTGAAAAGACGACGACCCTCCCCTTTGCCCCCGCTTATGTCTGCGGTGCCATCAATCTTCGTGGCATCATCCTGACCGTCATCGACCTTGCGGCCTATCTCAACATTCCCCCCGAGCTGGAAAATTCCAGACGGGTCGTCATCATCGTCGAATCACGCGCGGGTGTTGTCTATGGTCTGCTGGTCGATCGTGTGATCGACCTGGCCGATATCAGCACGGGCGATATCCAGCCGACCTCCGATGAGGGCGCCTGCCTTCACGGCCTCGTCCTGATCGAGAACCGTATGATCGGCATTCTCAAGCTCGATACGGTCGTCAAACATCTCGTGGGTGAATCCAGCAAAGAATGATCAACAGCATCACCCTTTCCGCCCCTGACTATACCGACGCCGACTTCCAGTTGTTGCAGTCGATCGCGCGCACCCAGGCCGGAATCTGTCTGCCAGCTACCAAGAAGGCGCTCGTCTATTCGCGCGTTTCCCGCCGGGTAAGGGAGATGCAACTCAGCTCCTTCAGGGAGTATCTCGCCTTTACGACCAGCCCCGCCGGGACGGTTGAAATGGAGAGGCTGATCTGCGCCCTGACGACCAATGTCACCGGGTTTTTCCGTGAGGTGAACCACTTCGACCATCTCAGGACTGTTGTCATGCCCGAACTGGCACCTGCGCTGCGCAAGGGCAAACGCGGGCGCATCTGGTCGGCGGCCTGCTCGACAGGGCAGGAGCCCTGGAGCATTGCCATGACCGTTGCCGGCAGCTTTCCGGAAATCGGCAATTATGATTTCCGCATTCTGGCAACGGATATCAACAGTGACGTCGTAGCGCGGGCAGCAAGTGCCACCTATGCGCCGGACGAGTTGGAAGGGATCCCTGAGAAGGACAGAACCTCCTTTCTCAAGCTTCATGACGGGGCCTATCGCTTTTCGGAAACGCTTCAGCGCCTCCCCGCTTTCAAGGTCTTGAATCTCAACGCAGCCTGGCCGTTTCACGGCTCTTTTTCAGTGATTTTCTGCCGAAATGTCGTCATCTATTTTGATGACGAGACCCGCGAGGCCCTCTGGAAGCGCCTCGCCGAAAGAATTGAACCGGGAGGCTTTCTCTATGTCGGCCATTCAGAACGTGTGGCCAACGCGAAACTGTGCGGACTGGTGAGCATCGCGCCGACAATTTATCAGAAGGAAGCCTGAGCGATGACATCACCCGTCAAGGTGCTCGTAGTTGATGATTCCCGCACGGCGCGCGCCATGATCCGCCACGCGTTTCAGAGCCATCCGGATCTCGTCATCACCGGCGAAGCCGCCAATCCGCTCGAAGCACGAGACATGATCATCAAAGACCAGCCGGATGTAATCACGCTCGACATCGAGATGCCCAATATCAATGGCCTCCAGTTTCTTGAAAAAATCATGCGGCTTCGACCGATACCGGTGGTCATGGTCTCGAGCCTGACAGAACGGAACGCCGAGATCGCGCTGACAGCGCTTCAGATGGGGGCCTTTGACTGCTTTCCCAAAACGACCGCAACAACACCCGGCACAAATGCCTATGCCGGCCTGCCGCGCATCGTACGACAGGCCGCACGGTCGAAACCGGCCGTCAAGACGCTCTCGACGGCAGCACCGGCTGTCGCACCCGACCGGAAATCATGGCAGCAGCCGCATGATCTGATTGCCATCGGCTCATCGACGGGCGGCGTTGAAGCGATCGAGGAAGTGCTGAGCGGCTTTCCTTCCATGAGCCCGCCCATCGTGATCTGCCAGCATATGCCTGCCTTTTTCACGGCGAGCTTTGCTGCCAGACTGGACAAGAAGCTTGATCAGTTATCCATCACCGAAGCCCGCGACCGAGAGGTGCTCGCGCCGGGCCAGGTGCGCATCGCCCCCGGCGGCACGCAGCACCTGACTGTCACGCATACCGCTCAGGGTGTCATGACACGCCTGGTCCAGGGGCCTGCGGTCAATAACCACGTTCCTTCGGTGGATGTCCTTTTCGACAGTGTGGCAGAGCAGTTCGGTGCCCGATCTATGGGTATCATCCTGACTGGCATGGGTCAGGACGGGGCAGAGGGTCTTCTGGCCTTGAAACGAAGCGGTGCCTGGACAATCGCGCAGGACAAGGCGTCGTCAGTCGTCTATGGAATGCCGAGAGTCGCGGCCGAAATCGGGGCGGCCTGTCAGATCATTTCCCTCAATCAGATCAGTGCGGCGGCCATGAGCGCCAACACGCGCCAGACCCACGCCTGAAGCAGGTCCCAACCATGATACACCGCCTCAAATTCTCGACCATCGTGAAGTCTTAAGGACAGGAAATGCCTGCAGCCTCTCAAATCAGAGCTTTGATCGTCGATGATCAGGCCTCTATACGTCAGGTACTCGCCAATAATCTTGCGCAGCTCGGCTTTACTCAGGTCGCCCAGCGCAAGGATGGCAAGGAAGCACTCGATTATCTCGGGCAAAATCCGACCCATTTGGTTATTTCCGACTTCAACATGCCCGTCATGGATGGCCTTGCCCTGCTGCGCGCCGTTCGGGAAAACCCGAAAACCCAGAAGACCGCCTTCGTTATCCTGACCAGCGAGACCAGCCGTGACCTGGTGCAGGAGGCCATCAAGGCCGGCGTTAATAATTTTCTGGCAAAACCCTACACGGTCGCCAAACTCCGGGAAGTTCTGGAGAAGGTCTTCGGGCCTATAACCTAATGCAGATGCCAACGAAGACTCACACCGTTATTCAGGGAGACGTCGTTATCTCCGATAACGCCGACGTGCTCCTGACAACTCTTCTTGGCTCGTGCATATCGGTATGCATGTATGATCCTCTCGCCGGCATCGGGGGGATCAACCATTTCCTGCTTCCAAACGGTGAGGGCTGCGACAATAACACCGCCCTGCGCTTTGGCGTAAACGCTATGGAAAAACTCGTAAACGGCATTCTCAGCGGTGGCGGACGACGTGACCGCTTGCTTTGCAAGGCCTTCGGGGGAGCTGCGATCATTCCCTCGCTTGGGCATATCGGACAGGAAAACAGCACGTTCGTGAGGCGCTATCTCGAGGAAGAACGGATCACCTGTATCGCGCAAAGCCTTGGAGGCACGCAGGCGCGACGGATCAGATTTTGGCCAACGACGGGCAGAGCGCAGCAGAATCTTGTCGATGATAGCCAGGCCATCGGGATACAGGAACAGATCTTCAATAAGAAAGAAGCTGACTTCGAAACAAAATGGAAGAAAACGAACGCTTCTAGCGTCGAGCTATTTTAAAATTCGCCACAAGTGCTTGCCGCCCTTCCCCTACAGGAGCCAAATTGTTGAACACGAATCCCCATGAAGTTCTATCGAATATTGTTCAACAGTTGATCATCACTCATGGTGACCTGCTATCTGTTCAGGCTGCGGTCGAACGGTCTGCTCTTGGCAATGCATTCCATGAAAGTGAGATTGCCAATTTACAGAAGCTCGATCACGCCACACAATTTGTTGACGCGATTACGACGATCCTGCGCAATCTGATGACACTTTCTCTTTGGGACGAAAATGTCGCAATTACTCTGGATGAGGTGCTGAACGATGTATGCTTGGGGAGCATACATGGGCTCTTTTTGGGAAAAGAAAAAGAGCCGCATAGCCCTGCCGGGGAGATGGATTTTTTCTGACAAGGTTTGGCAGCTGGACGCCCAGATCAGGAGCGCAACACCGCAACCTTTCAGGCATCAGACGTAGCTAACACTCACATCTGCCAACACCGCGGCACATGCGCGCGATGCCCCCTGCCAGCTCTACCGCGCGCTATTGCGCGAGCAGCCCGTCTAGAACATCCTGAGCGATATCTATCAAAGGCTGGAGCGAAAGAGCCGAATCAAGAATAGCCTGTATGCCGTAGCGCTGAGCTTTGTCGGCCAGGTTTACGATCAGGACACGATCATCCGATGGGTTCTGTCCGCTATCGACGATATTGGCTTTCATGATGAGCGACCAGAGTTTCTGGTGCCGATCCAGCGCCTTGAACCGCAATGCGTGGTCCTGCTCGGCGGCAGTCAGCTCGTTGATCATCATTGTGAAACAAGCTGCCTCCGCTTCGCGGCCTGAAAGCGACGTTTCTGCAACGGCCTGATAGGCCCTTAAAGCAGGATGCATTCTGACTTCACCGTTTCAAATCGATTGATGCGTCACAGTCAGGTGACGCGACGGAGACACTAACTTAATTGGCCGGAGCTGAAAATCGGGGTAGTATCAGCGCTACAAGCATCACTCCCGCAAGGACGGCCCTTTGCCAGAATCCGTGTGCGGCAGCCAGGAGAGAACGCCGGCTGACGATGAACGGCGTGAAGACCCATCGGGAGTGCCACCTTGATTATGGAAGTTGCGCACGCCAGCCAGATATTGCGAAACAGTATTGACCCTCTCAGGGAACATATACCCCATGATCGCTGAGATCTTTCTGGGATTCATGTTGTTCGCGATAGAGACCAGCACGTGGATATCCATGATATTGAAAACCGCAGCGGCCTCACGCGGTGGCATTTCTTCGTAGATCTTGACGAGTCTTGAAGTCTCGGCCGCCATCGTCTCACGGTGACGAGCCTGCTTTTCCGCAAGTTCGGCCATCGAGTTATCGATGGCCCGCATACGTTCCTCCAGAACGATGCGAGCCGCATCCAGGACGCGCTTCTGTTCCTCGAGTTTTTTCTGTTCCTCGTCCACGCTCCCCTGCTTGGCGAGTAGATGATCTACGATTTCCTTCTGCGCCTGATCGGTGGATGTCAGATCTCCCGGTGTAGCCCCTTTATCGCTCAGGCAGGGCCCGATCCCACATGGGGCCGCATGACCGTCGCTTTTGAGAAAGGCCGCCTCGACGGGTGCCACTGAAGAACCCGATTCCACTGCCTCACTCAGGCCGGGCACAGACCGCCAGCCCCCGCGGCTCGTTGTCTCCTGTTCGCGACGGGGTACGGTACCTTGCTCGGCAGAGGCTTCGGATTTGGGACTATTTGCAGGCAAAGCCGTATCGCCACGCCCATCAGCAGGAGTGCTACGATCATCCTGCCCCATATGCTTTGCAAGTGCATGAACATTCATCGCAAGCGAAAGCGTCATGAGGATAGTCGAGATGTGGAGCAGTCGCCCCAGGGGAAGTCTTGGCATTGCCATTCAACCCAATCACTGAAAAACAAACGCAATAATTAATGGAAAAGATAACAAAAATTCAGCAAATTACTGAAAATTTGCACAAGACAAATTCATACGCATATTAAGCGACGACTATGCTGCAAAGGCATGAATATACCGATAAGATATTGCTCACGTAATAGTTATCCAGCTGGAATTTGGCAAGCACCTTTTCAGAGGCGACATGGAAACGGCGTTGCGGCTTGTCACTTTGCCTCGGCCTGTGCCCAGTTCGCCACGCCTTGTTACGTAGCACAGAGCATTTTTCGGAAAGGCGTTTTTGGTAATCTTCTCTTATCCATTTCGGGATTTATGGTGTTTGCGTGGCC
>NZ_BAPY01000054.1:0-262 GCF_025994195.1 Asaia spathodeae NBRC 105894
CGCCGCCTCTATCGTTCTGCTCAAGCCCAGCTGCGAGCTGGACCTGTGCGCCTTGATTGAGCTGACTGCTGAGGCTGTCTTTTGCTGCGTCGGCATTGGTTTTATGGGAGCTGGCGTCTGATGGTCGCGCTATTTTTCTGATCGAACGACGAATACGCGCTGAGCGTTTAGCTGAGCGCGTTGTGTTATTGTGTATTGTATGGGGATTTTGGTTGCGGGGGCAGGATTTGAACCTGCGGCCTTCAGGTTATGAGCCTGACGA
>NZ_BAPY01000055.1:0-2885 GCF_025994195.1 Asaia spathodeae NBRC 105894
CTCGGGTGCCACCAGCGACGGTCTGGGCATCACCGCCAGCGACCTGAAATATGTCACCGGCCTGCAGGGTGACCAGACCACCATCACCGGGTTCAACGCCGCCATCGCTTCCTATATGGGTGGCTCGTCCATCGCAGGCGCTCCGTCTGTCTTCGGCACCGGCACCGCCTTCCAGGCTGGCACCGCTGGCACAAGCCTGACCGACGCCCTCGGCCTTACCTCCAGCAGCACCGCTGGCGTCAACCCGACGACCAACGTGTTCGAAGGCTCCGGCACCCTCAAGGGTACCGGTAATGTCTCTGACATGATCGCCCAGGTGCAGGCAGCCATCAAGGCCATGACCTTCGTCACCTCGACGCTCGGCGCCAACAGCAACGTCATCAAGAACATGAGCACCTACGGCTCGACCATCTCCGACAACCTGACCAACGGCATCGGCGCCCTGACCGACGCTGACATGTCTGCCGCCAGCGCCAAGCTGACCTCACTACAGACCAAGCAGTCGCTGGCCATCAAGTCGCTGACGATCGCCAACTCGCAGTCGCAGAACATCCTGTCGCTCTTCCAGTAAGAATGACAAAAACCCTCGCCTCATGATGAGGCGAGGGTTTTCCTTGCTCTTTCCGACATCCCGGACTGCAATTCCGAACCGCTTCGGAAAGCTATTCCACAGGCCCGCTCAGAACACGCGCCGCAATAACGACAGGCGAGCCAGCCGAATCGGCGCCCGTTCGAAACGTCGCCCATTTCCCCAAAGAAAAAACCCAGGTGCCAGTAAAGCTGACAACCTGCGCATGTGGCTTGCAACTGCCGTCCTGCCCGCTGTCATCCTGACGCGCGCACTGCGTATAATCCGCGTCACTCAGCGGAATATAAATATTCGCGTTCAGCTGCGCCGTGCGACCATGAATCTGAATCGTCCCATCAACCCCCGACTTATGGCTCTGTTGCCCATTATTGACGCAGCAAGGTTCAGCACATAGATAAATTCAAGGGGATACAAATCTGACTGACGCTCCGAGACGGCAACTCTACCGGTGGAGCAGCCGACGCCTTTAAGCACACAGCCTCAGAGGCCATACATCAAAAGCCAGTATAATAGCTCATATGAGGTTATCTTTAATGAACATATCATTCATCATAACGACATATAATTCAATGCATTATATTGATAGAATCATCAATAACATAAACAACCAGTTTCTTAACCTGCATTCTTACGATGGTATCGAAATTATACTCGTGGATGATGGGTCAACAGACAATACATTAGAAGTTATACAAAAAACCTTCTCTTTACATCCATTTGTAAAAATTATATCCAATACTCAAAATTTTGGTCCTGGAAATGCCAGAAATCGTGGCTTAGATAATGCTACCGGCTGTTATGTTCTGTTTTTGGATGCAGACGATATCTATCACCCGCAACTATTCTCACTGTGTTCGCGACTGGCGCCCGAGATAAATCTAGATATCCTGATCTTTAAGGCAACCCGACTGCATTCAGTGGCAAACGTCACCACTGATATTCACTATCCTATTTTCGATAAATTCGACCCCGGCCAAGTATTCTCAGCGAAAGATATCGAAAACTCAGTGTTTGACAGTGCCACCTGGTGGTCTTGGGATCGATTGATCCGAAGGCAGTTCATTCTGGAGAACGACATAAAATTTCCAGATATACCCTCTAGTGAGGACCTGTTTTTCAATTCATCGTTATTTCTTCTGGCATCTTCGATTTCTTATATCGATGTCAAATTGATCACCTATGTAGAAAACGAGTCCAATTCCGTGAGCTCAACAAGGGAGTTTTCTGCCGAATGCTGCATCTCTGCTGTCCAGATGCTCAAGGACTTTCTCATAAGTCGAGGACTTTTTTTAGCTAGGCGAGCGGATTTTTTAAACTACCTCATTAGCTTTCTTAATTGGCATTTGGAATCAATAAACGGTGTCGCCTATTTTCAATTATTCGACGCTGTAAAATTTTTCTTTATTGAAAACATAGAAAATTCCGACGAGTTATTATATCAAGAAAAACAAACGTATGAATATTTAGTATCCGTGAATGCGCATGAATACCTTATTTTTTTAAAAAATAAGTTTTATGCCGAGAAAGATCTACTCGCCCGAGTGAACGCTTCTCTGACAAAGCAGATCAACAAACGAGCTTAGAGAAGGTGATCCATTTATTGCGCTTAAAGAACAATATACTCTCATTCGGCTCTTGACCTATTTTTTTCATATCAAGCACCTTGCCTGGATTCGATGTCAGCCGTCGAGTCGTTGACACAATATCCTCAAAATACATTAGCCATCGACAACTTCGTGAATATTCGCAAACTGTTTTCGATCAGGTCACACCGTAACATCATACGTGTCGCTTGCACCCGACCAATACTCCCTTATTTGCTCTCGCCAGGATCTGTTCAGATTGCTCTCTTCTGCTCTAGGGGTCAGGACTCATAGCCAGAACTTGACGGTTGCGTCGAGGCATATGGCTGAGAAGAAGACGGTCGGGCATCTGTCGTTGCGGGTTGCGACCCGCCGCCAGTCCTTGAGACGGCCGAACATGATCTCGATGCGGTTGCGTCTTTTTCTATTTTCGTTTGTCATATTTGACGGGTTTCCTGCGGGATT
The DNA here is from genome assembly GCF_025994195.1 of Asaia spathodeae NBRC 105894. Taxonomy (NCBI): domain Bacteria; kingdom Pseudomonadati; phylum Pseudomonadota; class Alphaproteobacteria; order Acetobacterales; family Acetobacteraceae; genus Asaia; species Asaia spathodeae. The sequence continues at coordinate 2,638 of NZ_BAPY01000055.1, forward strand.
TTCGTCCTGGAATGCAGGGCTTTATACCTCTCTCTTCCAGAGTGTCCCTGAACCAGTCAGCATCATAACCTCGGTCTGCCAGCATCCACTGTGCCATAGGAAGACTGTCCAGCAGAGCAGCGGCACCGGTATAATCGCTGATCTGTCCCGCCGTCATGAAGAAGCTCAGCGGTCGTCCGTTCTGATCAGTGACTGCATGCAGCTTCGTATTCATGCCACCTTTTGTCCGTCCGATCAGGCGGCCTGGG
>NZ_BAPY01000056.1:0-3336 GCF_025994195.1 Asaia spathodeae NBRC 105894
ATAGAGCGTCTTGTGTGGACCGTATTCCCGCGGCGCATCACGCCAGCGCAGACCATTGCGGTTTACAAAAATGATCCCGCTCAGCACACGGCGGTCATCAACGCGAGGTTTGCCATGGCTCTTGGGAAAGAATGGCCGCAGACGCTCCATTTCTTCGTCCGTCAGCCAAAACAGATCGCTCATCTTCAGTCTCCTCAAGGAGCCTGAATCAAAATTCCCTGCACAAATCAATGGGTCCTGAGCCTAAGCAAACATCAAGCACCCCATTAACAGTGGGGGACCGCAGGAATTAACCGCGCCCATGAGGCGCCTGAAGACCGACACGAGTTATGAAGGAAAACCTGATCAAACACGCCATTCAATCTCCACCACGCCATTGGCATGATATCGCTGACTCCGATATGATTAGTGCTCATCCTTCCGACCCGACCGAGACAGCGAGACAACCTCCCTTCCCGCCAAATAAACGTGTGAGCCACGCATGCCTCGCCCGCACGTCCTATCATGAGCCACCTCCCTGCACAGGAAACAAAAATGGACATCAAAATTTACGTGTGCCACCACAAGGAGGGCCCTTTTTTCGAAAATGAATTTTTCAAGCCGATCCAAGTAGGAAGAGCAATCGCCAAAAAGCAATTAGGTGGCATGATCGGTGATGATACAGGTGAAAATATATCGGAGAAAAACGATAACTGGTGCGAATTAACCGCAATATATTGGATCTGGAAAAACACAAATCATGATTTTGTTGGGATAAATCACTATAGACGTTACTTAAACTTTGCCGAAAATTCACAAAATTCGACAATATCCTTGGACAAGAATATAGATTTTCTTCTTTATTGTTCACAAAATATAGTCAACATCTGCAGAAGTTATGATATAATCACGTCTCCTTTGTGTAAGATTCATCAAATTTCATCACCAAACAATAGGCAGACTGCGTATGAAAATTACAGCTTCAATCATTTTGAATCAGATATGAAATTGGTTTTTTCTATTATAAAAGAAAAACATCCTGAATACTATGAAGCAAGCCAGATCTCATCTGGACTAGACATCTGCTTCTTCGGCAACATGATGCTTATGCGGCGGGATATTTTTAACAAATACTGCAATTTTGTTTTTTCTGTACTATTTACCTTGGAAAATATAATTGATACAAGTAAGTACGACTACTATCAAAGGCGCGTATATGGTTTCATTGCTGAACGACTTAGCAATATATTCGTGCTTAAGCAGCAGTTATTGGGAGGAGACAAAAAAGCCTATCACGCCGGTCAGATATCCTTGCCTACTTTTACTAGAACATATGATTTTTCTGAGCTCAACACAAAACTAGGCTTCGTCAATCATCCAGCTCAAACCGCTATAGAGATTCTGCACGGTGGCACCGTCCATCTTGTTATCTCCTTCGATGACGCTTACATGCTTCACGCAATTGCCTGCATTATGTCTATTTTAGACAGAGCCTCCGTACGCGACGCCCTTACTTTCCACGTAATCCATGACGAAAGTCTTGGATCTCCCAACATTTCTATAATAAAAAGAATTTTTATTAATGCGAAAATTCATTTCTACGATGTAAGAAACGATCGTTTTCCAGGTCTGCTTCCTAGAAATAGACCGCATATAAGTAAAAATACTTATTATAGACTCATTATGCAAGATTATCTACCACGCGAAGTGAGTAGAATTATCTATTCTGATCTAGATACTATCTTTTTAGACGACATTATCCAGCTCTGGAACATTAGTATGGACAACGCGATTTTGGCGGGATGTCTGGACGAAGGAGGATTGACACAATCACGAAAGCTCTTTGGAAAGACACACAACAAAAATTATATCAACGCGGGGGTACTCCTCTTCGACATACAGGCTGCAAAAGCAAAATATGGAAATCTACGGTTCTTGTACGCCGAGTCGCTCGCCAAACATGTGCGCAACATTACTCTGCAGGATCAGGATCTACTTAACATTTCCTTCGTTGACGATATCATCCATCTCCCTTTGCGCTGGAACGTTGGATCTCGCATTTACGGGAATAATGAACTTGATTACGCCTACTCAGAAGCCGATGAAAAAATTGCCGCTGAGAATCCTGCTGTTATCCATTTTACCGGTGAAAATAAACCCTGGCACGCAGATTCCACGCACCCGCTAAAATCAATCTACTTGCACTATCAGGAAAGAGCTTCTCAAGCTCTACAGCATGCTCAACGGTAGAACTTAAATGTTTTACTTAGAATAATAACAATAAGATATATTATTTACTTATAGAAACCCTTGGATAGCAAAAAACTATGGTTTATCTATCCAAGGCAGCAATATAAGTCTTTTTTTAATTCAGCAATCTTCACTTATTTAATGACGTTTCGCTCATGTTGTCAGTAAGGCAAAGCGGTGGAAAGCTCGCGTAAGCCTGAATCTTGTCGTAAGACAAATTCATAAGATGATCGACAGAATTAGTCTGAATGCATCTCCCTCCAAGAGAGTCGTAGGTAACGTTTTCATTGCGAAGTGGTAAACATTTTTCGAGCAGTGACTTTGCCCCTTTTGGAGAGATCGCGTATCCACATATGCCAAACGTGTGATGCAGTCTTAGGGGCTGCGAGACCACTTTTTTATTAGCGTAATTACCTATATTTTCCCTTACATCATCCTGAGAAAAGGTGATGACGCATGGAGTAATTTCCGGCAGCGCTTGGACTTTCAAAACAGTGTCAGGGTTATTCCCCCACAAAACGATGTCCCAATCCTCGCCGATCTCCGCAAGTACACGTGCGCTCTCCTCTTCGAAATTTCCGCACAAAAATGCGTCGTCTTCAAAAATATGCGCAGCCCTGCCACTTTTCGCGACAGATCCCCACAACGCAATATGGGTCAACCCGGAACCTAGAGCTCCCAACGTGAAACGGCAGTCCTGATGAACGAGACCTTTCTCCTTCATGCTATCGACGTCCATTTTGGATCCATCAATGCCAGGAGCATGTATAAGGCCGTGGATGTGAGCATTCGCCGTCAGGAAACGCATCGTCCGCTCGGGAGTACGCTCCAGGCTGATAAAAAATTTATCCACCAATTTAATCCATTATCAAATGCATGTTGCTGACTTTCGGAACGCCGACAACCAACTAGGAATTTTGCGGCGTTTTGACGATGCCTCATAGTCGGACTGTATGCAATCGCGATGCCAGTGGGCACTGTGAATACGGTGTTGCCGAAAAGCGGGATGGTTGTAGCGCTATCAAGTAGAGCCACATACATCGCTCTTAAACACGTTTTTGGTAATCTTCTCTTATCCATTTCGGGATTTATGGTGTTTGCGTGGCC
>NZ_BAPY01000057.1:0-316 GCF_025994195.1 Asaia spathodeae NBRC 105894
CTTGTAGACACCACCATCGTTATTAGCGAACTGCATGCCACTGAACGTGACATTAGCAGGATTGCCACTTGCATCACGGTCGCTCACAGTGACCGTACCAGCCTGACCTTCGAAAACAGCGAACAAACCCGGCTCTGCTGCGCCGTTGGTGATTCCTGAGGGCGTCGTCCAGTTGCTATTCTGCGCATTCCAGACACCATCCCCCCCATCGACAGTTCCGTTTCCGGAATTACTATTTACCGCGAAAGCATTTGGCCTTGCGCCATCCCAGAATGAGAGTGTTCCATCGCTGACGACCAGATTGATCTGGTGATTG
>NZ_BAPY01000058.1:0-739 GCF_025994195.1 Asaia spathodeae NBRC 105894
TGGCATGCAGTTCGCTAATAACGATGGTGGTGTCTACAAGGTGACAGGCGACGACCTGTACGCGACGACGGGTACGACAACCATTCGCGTTGGTGATGGCACGAGCAACGGGTCAGCGATTACGGCCAATCTCGATACGGTCATCAATGACAGCAATGTCTCTGGCGGCACTTCGCTCATTAAATCGGATGCAGGCACCCTGATCATCACGAAGGATCAAACCTACACAGGCGCGACAACGATCGATGGTGGAACGCTGCAGCTTGGTAATGGTGGCACAAGCGGGCGTATCGCCAGCAGCTCCGCCATTCATAATAATGGTATTCTTGCCATCAATCATAGCGATGCAATGGACATCGGTCAGGTAATCGACGGTACTGGATCATTGGTTCAGTCGGGTAGTGGTACGACGACGCTAGCCGGGCTCAATAGCTACACCGGCTCGACGACAATTTCCTCCGGGACACTGGCCTTGAATGGCGGCGCGATTGCGGCGTCGTCTGGTGTGCATAACAACAGTATTTTCGATGTTTCAAATGCGACCTCGCCTTCGATTCAGGCGCTGGACGGAAGCGGCTCGACAGTGCTTGGGAACAACACGCTTGTCCTGACCAATGCCAATAGCAGCTTTGGCAATATCTATGCTGGCGTAATGTCGGGTGCAGGTGGTCTGACGGTCAATGGTGGCATGCAGACGTTGACCGGTAACAACACCTATACGGGTGACACGACTGTTGCA
>NZ_BAPY01000059.1:0-109 GCF_025994195.1 Asaia spathodeae NBRC 105894
ATCGAGCGATTTCGCCGCAGACAGCACCATATTGCCCGTGCTGTCGATCGTCGCACCCGCCGATTTCAGATCGCCCCCAAGGGCCGCCAGAACCGCATTCCCGCCCGCA
>NZ_BAPY01000060.1:0-510 GCF_025994195.1 Asaia spathodeae NBRC 105894
GCACTGGCCTTGTTCTCGCCGTGCATCTGCATCAGCTTGTCGGAGAGCGAGCGATGTTCGAGACGGATCTCGACAATGGCCCCCTCGACCGCGCTTAGCCGGCGGCCGTGATCGGCCAGAGTATCGATAGGAACGACATCAGATACGGCGCTCATGTCGCCTCCAATAAAAAAGCCGCCCGGTGAGGGGCGGCTTGAGGGGAATAGATCGGGGTTGTGACAAGCCCGTTCATGCTGGGCGAGACGGAGGCATGGCGGCGACCAGGGCAGGCGTCGCATCGATGCTGACCGAGACAGGCACCTGATACGTCGCGCCCGAACTGCCGAGGACGCAGACATTCACGGACGCTGCGCCAGCCTGTACCCATGAGAACCAGGCTGTGCAGATGGTGCCGTATAGATACGTCCATGCCTGCGTTCCGAACCCGCCTGAATCAAAGGCGAAGGCCTGAATCGTCTCGTCGGGCGCAAGAAGCTCCGAAAAATCGACGCTGTAATCAGCGCCGCCGTT
>NZ_BAPY01000061.1:0-61852 GCF_025994195.1 Asaia spathodeae NBRC 105894
ATTATTAAATTATATTATATATTTCTATTATGTTCCACATTATTTACAATCTATTTATTATAATGATAATTTAAAGTTTACCTTATCATACCAAGGGGTGTGCGGTATCGAAGTCTTTTGAGAGTCCGTCCCGAGACTCATTCAGAACGAGCGATACGCCGGATCAGGATGAGGAAGGCTGCGGCGTAGAGGAAGGCGGATGCGATTGTGGCCTTGGTATCCCTCCAGAAGCGACGGTTGGCCAAGGCGAAGAAGCGCTCGACCACCCGGCGTTTCGGCTGGACCACGAAGCCGACCTGATCGGGCATGCGCCGGACGATCTCTACAGCGATGCGGGTTGCGTTGGCGACGCGTGGTCCCTGAACCGGCGATTGAAACAACAGAGCTGCGTCTCATGCGGATGATCGTAGACAAGATACAATTTCGTCGAGCAGCCAAGCGCAAAATGCATCTTCATGTACGACATCTCCTGCATATGGCTCTGAATAGCCGGGCAGAAAATGGTGATCTTCCCCTGCAAAAACACGAGCGGGTCATGCGGAAATTGCGCTCACTAGGTGAATCTCAACGCTTCGTCTCTGTCTCTGTCTCTGAGACCAATCGTGATCTTGTCGCCCCGCCCGCCCCCATCCCCTCAGTCTTTTGCCAGCACGTCCGCCGGATCAGCTTTTCCTCAAGCTTCCGCCGACTTGCTTCAGGCAACGTAACGTCACTAACTGGCCTGCACCGACTGCAGCGCGTCATAGGCCGCGATCTTCTCCCGGACGACTGGCAGAAGGTCACGCCCATACAGTTCCGCATCGCCGAGGGGGTCAAACCCTCGGATGAGGAAATGATCGACGCCCAGACGATAATATTCGAGCATGGCTTCAGCTACCTGCTCAGGCGTACCGACCAACCCGGTAGAATTGCCAGCCGCCCCCGTCAATTGGGCGACGCCAGTCCAGAGCCTTTCATCCTGACGCAGAGCAGAAGCCGTTTCCAGAAGACGGCGTGAGCCATCATTAGGCGGCGCATGATCGCGGATCGGCAAGCCCTGGCGAATGCGGGCTTCGCGCACGCGCTCAACGATAGACGCGGCCTTGCGCCAGGCCTCTTCCTCGGTGGCGGCAATGACCGGTCTGAGCGACAGCGAAAACCCCGGCGAGCGTCGATAACGGGCAGCCGAGGCCCGGACTCGGGTAATCGTCTCCCGGGTGGCAGACAATGTTTCTCCCCAAGTTGCGTAGACATCGGCATGACGCCCCGCCACTTCGATGGCTTCCGGGGACGTTCCACCGAAAAATACGGGTAAATGCTCTGGCTTTATGGCGCTCTGCGCCTTGCGTATCCGGTAAAAACGTCCGTCATGATCGAAGGGCGCGTCAGCCTGCCATTCCTGACGAAGAACATCGAGATATTCATCACTGCGCGCATAACGTTCGGCTTTGGTCGTGCCGACATCGCCGTCACGGGCCATTTCCTCATCCGCGCCACCGGTGATGATATGAACGGCTACGCGCCCGTTGGAGAGTTGGTCAAGTGTCGCGAGCTGCCGCGCCGCCAGTGTAGGCTGCGTGAAGCCGGGGCGATGAGCCACGAGAAAACCAAGCCTTGTGGTAAGGGCGGCGCCATAAGCCGCCACGATCTGGCTCTCCGGCGTGTTGGAACCGAACGGGATGAGAACCCGATCAAATCCCCCTTCTTCCTGCACACGTAGGGCACTACGCACGTAATCGAGGTCGAGGGCACGGTTACGCGTGCCCTGATCAACCTCCGAACTGTTGTTGAACCCGATATATCCGATGAATTTGACCGACATGGATCCTGACTCCGCAAAAGGATGCGACGTCATCCGAGCGCCAATTCAACATCAGGACAAACGAGTTAGGGTGTTAAGCGACTTCAGTTTTTCCAATGAATGCAGGTTTTGACGCGTGATCCCTCATCAAAGACGAAATTCGACGGAACCGTAAATCGTGCGCGGATCGTTGAAAGCCGCCGCATAATAAACCGGCACGCCTCCCCCCTGCACGAAGCTGAGGGTCTGAGGATAGCGATGGTCCAGCAGATTTCGGCCGTTGACTGTCACCGTCCATCGGTGGTTGGCGCTCGTCCAGGCAGCAATTGCGTTGACATAGGTCTGGGCTGGCAGGCGCGTCTGTCCGTTGGTCAACGCATCGGTGAAGAGGCTCGATTGATAGGAAATATCTGCCCCGACCCGCCAGGCACCAGGCAGACGGGGCACCGAGAAGCGGTAACTCGTGCCTGCATGCATCTGAAAACGGGGCGAATAGGGCAGCGGGCCACCCGCGCGCGGCGTGCCGTTGAGCGTCTGCCCATTAGCCAGTCGTGTCTGGCTGAAAGTACCGGCGAAGCTGTCGAGCTGGGCAAACAGCCAGGATGCCGTGCCGTTGATCTCCCAGCCTTTCGTGACCTGCGCTGTTGTCTCGAACTCAGCGCCGACAGAGTGACCCTTGCCCGCATTGTAGCGTCTTGTCAGGCCTGAGGCAGGGTCCAGAGTGGTCACCTGGATATTCTGGAAATCGTTATAGAAGATATCGGCATTCGCGGTCAGGATACCGGGTATCGGTCTCGTCTTCGCACCGATTTCATAGGTGGTCAGAATTTCGGGTTTATAGGGCAAGAGGGCCTGCAACCTGCCGAGCGCGGTGGGCGTCTGTGCCCGATAGTCGAAACCACCGGATTTGCTCCCCTGGGAAATAGAAACGTAGGGCATGAGCCGCGATGTCGCCTGCCAGGTCAACGCCCCCTTTGGCAGAAGCTGCGTCCAGCTGCGGGTCACACCGGCGCTCCAGGCCTGCTGGCCCGGTGTCGCGGAATAGAGTGTCTGCAGATTATTGGCGACGCCTTGCGTAAAGGGAGACGCTGCAACGAGATAGGAAAGCTGCTCGGAGTTCGAGTGGTTTTCCCAGTTGAAGCGCAGCCCGGCCGTGGCCGTCAGCGTCGGGGTAAGGCGATAATGCGCCTCACCATAAACCGCCCAGTTGCGTGTAAGCTGATCGATCACGGCATAAACAGGCTGATATCGTATCAGCGCCGGATTATTGGTCTGTGTCCCTGCGGCGTTATTGGCCCGACGTTGCGTAAACCAGTCTTCGTAAAAGAAAAATGCGCCTGTGGTGAAGGAAAAGCGGCCATAATCGCCCTTGAGATGCACATCCTGCGAGTAGGCGCGGTCACGATAAGAGAGAAGCTGCGAAGCACGGATATAGGTGTCACCGAAATTGTCGTAATCTCCCTTCATGTCATAACCACGTATGCCGGTGGTGCCATGAAGCGTCAGATGGGAGTCGAGGATGTAATTGATGTTCCCTGTAAATCCGACCTCGTTGTAATTGTTTTTCGGATAGATGCGCGAATACAGACCATAGCGATAGGGGTTCAGCAGATTGCCGTAACCGCGATTGGTGCTGTTATCGATCGTGCCATCGAAAGCCAGGGTGATGTCGAGCCGTTCGTTGGGCGTAAATCGTAACTTTCCGCGTCCCTGGCTGTAATCGATATTATTCTCACCACGATTGAGCGTGTAATTGTGGTCGATGCTGCCACGACCATGATGGTTCAGCGCGATACTGGCATAAATCTTGTCCTTGAGCAGCGCACCGCTGGCAGCCACGCTCAGGCGATATTCATTATAAGAACCATAGCCCGCAAGCGCCGAAACATGGGTGCGGTTGGTCGGCACTTCCGTCGTGATACGCACGGCGCCCCCTTCGGCCTGATGGCCTTCCGTAAAACCAACCGGACCACGGCTGATGGCAATAGCCTCGATATCAAGCAGTTCCTGCATTGTGCCGAGTGTGCGTGGCAGATAGACGCCGTCGATATATGTCCCGACCGATGGCTCACCTTGGGGGTCCAGCTCTCCGATGCCGCGAATGAAGTAATTCGTAGCCGAATAACCGACCGAGGCACGCGGCTGGTAAAGATTGGGGGTCAGATTGCTGATCTGGCGCATATCGGTCACGCCCAGCGTGCGAAGCCTGTCACCTGTCAGCACGGAAATGGATTGCGCCGTCTTCTGCGCCTGATTGACCAGATGATCGGCACGCGACGGCGCGCTTACAACCAGCGTTTCACTTCCCGCAGGTAGGTGACTTCCCTGTTGCCGGGGTTTTACCGCAGCGGGTTTCCTGAGCGCAGCACCGGCCTTCCTGCGGGGCTGGTGCTTGTCATTGAGTGACGGCAGGCCAACCTGACTGCCGGGCTGGGTTCGCGTCGCTCCGTGAGCCGTCGCCGCAAGGCTGCAGACAAGTGCCGCAGAAGTGCTCGTGCAGAGCAGCAGACGAAACAGGGCTGTCTGTCCTTTCCGCGCAGAAGCAGGGGCGACGTGTCGTGCAAGCGGGGTCATCGAGGCTCTCCGAAATGATAGGCCTCGTATTTATTGTGCAACGATTGTATATTTCAACAAACAACAACATTCAATAGTGAAATATGACCCATGACTGTTCCTCATTTTGTTTTCCGAGGAGCGGTCCATAGAAAAGACCCGATACAGAGGTCCGGCCCAGAGGAAGAAAAACAGATGACGGTTTCCGCCCCCCTGCTCGAAACGCTCGCGTCGGCTTTCGCCCGTCGCGCAGCCACTCATGATCAGTCGGGAGAAATCTGCACCGCCAATCTGGCCGATCTGCGCGAGGCAGGGCTTCTGGCCCTGACGGTTCGGCCCGAATTTGGCGGAAAAGGCGCAGGGTTGCGTGATGTGACGCGTGTGATCTCCGCCATCGCGAAAGGAGACCCGTCAACGGCTCTGATTCTTTCGATGCAATATCTGCAGCATGCCGGTGCCGCATCGGCGCAATGGCCTGAAGCAACCGATCGGCTGATTTCTGAAGAAGCTGTCAGAACGGGGGCGCTTATCAACGCCCTGCGTGTCGAGCCAGCGCTTGGAACCCCGGCGCGAGGCGGTATCCCTGCAACCGTCCTGCGCCGTCAGAACGGATCATGGGTGCTCACGGGCAGCAAAATCTACTCGACCGGCTCAACCGCGCTGCGCTGGGGAATTGTCTGGGCAGCCACCGACGAGGCCCATCCCCGTGTCGGCCATGTTCTGGTTCCGCTCGACCAGGATGGCGTCTTGATTGAGCCGAGCTGGAACCATCTCGGCATGCGCGCCACCGGCAGCCATACGATCTCCTTCACGAATGTGTCTGTGCCTGATGAGCATCTGCTTGATCTACGCGCGCCCGACGACTGGAAAGGCCATGGAGACGATCTGGCCGCCTGGCATGGCGTGGTGATTGCCGCCCTTTATGACGGCGTGGCGAGAGCCGCTGTCGAGTGGTTTCACGGTTTCCTGCGCGATCGCACACCTGCCAATCTTGGCCAGAGTCTCGCCACGCTGCCGCGCTTTCATGAAATCGCGGGAGAAATCGAGGCCCTTCTGCTCAGTAACGAGGCCCTGATCGCGCATCAGATCGCCCGTCAGGAGCGGCGCGAAGCGACCGCGACAGAGGCCAATCTCACCAAACATATCGTAACCGAAAATGCGATCAGGGCCGTGGAGCGCTGCGTCGCCGCCATCGGCAACCCCGCCCTCACGAGGGATAACCCGCTCGAGCGCCATTACCGCAATGTTCTGTGTGCCCGTATCCATACACCCCAGGCCGATATCGCTCTCTCTGCCGCCGGTCGTGCGGCCCTGCAACAGGACAGACCCGTATGAAACTCTCCAGAAGAGCCCTGCTGGCCAGCATTCCCGCCGCGACACTCCTGCCACAGCGCAGCTTTGCTGATGATCTGTCGCGGGTAACCCTGCGCGTTGCGACGTTTCGTGGCGCCGATCAGACCCTGTTGCGAACGACGGGGCTTGATGACTTTCCTTACAAGGTCGTTTTCAGCGAATTTAATTCCGGCAATCTGATCGCCCGGGCGATAGATGCCGATGCGATCGATCTTGGTGCCTGGAGTGAGATCCCGATGGTGTTCGCGGCGTCGAGCGGTGCGCGTGTCGCAGTGGCAGCAACGCTTGAAGGGCCAACCACCAATCAGGCGGTTCTGGTTCCGACAAGATCGCCGCTCAAAAACTTCTGCGATCTGCGCGGCAAGCGCGTGGGCTACATCCGCTCGACCACCACGCAGTATTTTCTGCTCAAGATGCTGGCACGGCATAATATGACGCTGGCCGATATCACTCCTGTCGCCCTCGGCATGAGCGAGGGTCTGACGGCGTTGAAATCCGGCAGTCTCGACGCCTGGGCCACCTATGGCTATGCCATCGAAATTCTTGAGGCAGATAACAGCGCCCGTATCCTTGAAAGCGCAGAGGATATCCTGTCTGGCCATTACTTCATCGGCATCAATCCGCAGCATCTTGGCGATACAGGTTTCAAGACCGCCTCGGCCGATTACATCAATCGCCTAGGCAAGGCGTATTCGCAGCTCAATGCCGACAAACCCCGCTGGGCGCGCGCCGTCGCACCAGACGTGCATGTTCCCGAACCGCTCGTCCTCTCCTATCTCAATCACATGAACCGCGCCTATCACACGCGGCCATGGAAGCCATCTGATATCGCCACAGCATCAGAGGTCGCCCATACCCTCGGCGGCGCTGGCGCCCTGCCCCCCAACCCGAACCTCGCCTCGGTATTCACGCCAGCCTTGAGCTCTCTCCTGAACGGCTGACCCGCCCTCAGGCTGACGAAACAAAAACGCCAGCCCGACACAAATCGGACTGGCGTCAGTCTATCGCGACCGGGTCAGATCGGACCCAGCACCCGGAAATTATGCGTCCCATCGCGCTCAAGTTGCGCGATAAGACCGAACTCCCAGTCGAGATAGGCCTGCATCGCCGCAGAGCCGTTATCTGTGCCCTCATAAGGGCGCTTATAGACATCGTCGGTTGATGTCAGCGCGCGTGCTTCATCAAGTCCCGCCTCAAGGGTAAAACCCTCGGCACGCCAGGCCTCCGTACCGCCCTGCAACACACGCACATCAATGCCGAGGGCAGCAAGTTCGGGCGCGGCGAGCGCGGCCAGACGACCATCAGGAGAAGTCAGGACAATTCTCCTGATTTCCCGTGCCTTGAGCTGTGTTGCAAGCTCTGCCCGTGTCGCGAACACCGCGCCTGGGATATGCCCTTTCCGATAGATCGGGGTCGTCGCCAAATCGACGAGAAGAGGCTTTTGAGCCTCATCGGCATAGGATTGCGGCGAAACGGCGCGGATACTGGGAGACGAAAAGCCCGGCCAGACATCCGAGGCGCCAGCCTTGGTCGCCTGCTCGAGGTCTCCCCATTCGACCAGCACATAGACCTCGTTCCATCCGAGTTGACGCAGCCAGTGTCCGGCCATACGCGCCCTTACGCCGTCATCATCGCTCAACACGATCGTGCCGTGACGCACGGCAATCCACTCATCCGTCGCCTGTATAAGCTGACCACCCGGCGCAGAGGCAAAACCCTGAAGATGCCCCGCCGCATATTCCTCTGGCAAACGCACATCCAGACGATAAAGCGTGCGCGTTCTGTCCGCCTGCAACGCCAGAAATTCTGCTGGCGTGAGCGTTCTGACACCGGTCGCTTCAGCCAGTTCTTCAGCCCGCTTACGGGCCAGAGCCACATGATCTGCGCTTGCCGGAGCGCCTGCTGCATGCTGGCCGCGCGCAACATCGAAACCGGCGAGAGTCCAGCCGATCGTTCCATTACGCAAGGCATAGACCGGGTTCGGCAGGGCCGCATTGACGAGCGATTGCGCGCCTATGATCGACCGTGTGCGCCCGGCACAATTGACCACGATGGTGGTATCAGGAGACGGCGCATTATCGCGTGCCCTGTATGCGAGATCTCCACCCGGAACGCTGCGTCCGCCGGGAATGGACATGACTTCATATTCGCTGAAACGCCGCGCATCGAGAATTACGATATTCTCGCCCTCTGCGATGCGCTTCTCCAGCTCTTCTGCAGGAAGTGAGGGCGTCTGACGTTCATGCTCGACAAGCTCGCCAAAAGCCTTGGACGGCACGTTCACGTCAATGAAGATCTCGCCGCCACTCTCACGCCACCCAGCGAGGCCGCCTTCAAGCGACGCAACATTGCCATAGCCCAGCGCCGCAAGAAGCGGCAGAGCTCGAGCGACGTAGCCTTCTCCATCATCATAGACCGCGATCGGCGCATCGCCCCTCGGTACGAGGCGATTGATATCAAGATCGAGCCTGCTGAGTGGAATACTGACCGCAAAAAGCGGATGAGCGCGTGAAAACGGCCCCTCCTCGCGCAGATCGATCAGCGCGATTTCGCGCCCCTCGCGCAAGGATGCCCGCACAAGCTCGGACGATATGGTTCTGGTCATTTCGTTAGATCCCATAGATTGGGCACAACATCGGACGAGTAGCCGGAGATGAAAATTTTCTCCTGCCCGGTCTCGATGTCATAGGTGGCGCGCGCGACAGCGCCGATATTGGCACCGTAAACATGGATGGAGAGCGAGGTCTCATCAGCAAGCGCGTTCGAGACGCGATGATAATCGCGCTCGCCAGGGCGCAGGAGTCCGACATGGCCGGGCTCGAGGATCTCTTCCCCTTCCAGCACGAAACCTGCCCTGGTGCGGGCGTAGCTTTCCTCCCGCTCACGACCACGCAGAATGCCGATCAGACCCCAGACACGATGGTCGTGCAAGGGCGTGGTCTGACCCGGCCCCCAGACGAAACTCACCACCGAAAACCGACCGTAGGGATCAGCGTGGAGCAGATACTGGCTATAGCGTTCGGGGTCAGGACGGGCGAACTGCTCCGGCAACCAGCGATCATGCGCGATCAGACTGCGCAGAAGCACTGCCCCCTGGTCGAGAATACGCTCCTGTCCCTCATTGCGATCAATGAGGGCCGTAAACGCCTCCACAAAGTCCCGCAAAGGGGTGATGCTTGCCATGGAAGTGCTCAATCCAGAAGTTCGGGCTCTGCCGCCGTAATCCAGTCCCAAAGAGGCTGGAAGGAATAATATCCACCCTGATGCGTGCCGACCTGGCTCGCTGTCAGACGGGCGATATCGGGAGCGATAGGTCGCGTTTCCCCCGCCGCCTGGGCGAGCAGCTGTGTCTGGGCGGCATTATCCATGGCGAGAAACCACCATGCGGCTGCTTCGACAGTCGGTCCGACGGTCAAAAGGCCGTGGTTCTGCAAAATGAGCGCCTTTCGCTGGCCAAGAGTACGCGCAAGACGATCGCCCTCATCATCATTCAGAACGACGCCTGAAAAAGGGTCGAAAACCGCGTGATCTTCATAAAAGGCGCAGGCATCCTGCGTCAGTGGGGCAAGTTCGATCCCGAGTGTGGAAAATGCCTTGCCATAGGTCGAGTGTGTATGCGCAGCAGCGATCACATCAGGCCGTTCGCGGTGAATGGCCGAGTGAATGGTAAAGCCCGCCTGATTGATCGGTTTGTCTCCGATCAGGATATTCCCTTCATGATCGACCAGCTGAAGGTCCGAAGCCTTGATCTGCGAGAAATGAACCGAAAGCGGATTGATCCAGAACCGATCCGGAAATTCAGGATCGCGCGCCGTCACATGCCCGGCCAGCCCCTGATCGAAACCATATCGGCCAAACAGCCGGAACGTCGCTGCAAGCCGTTGCTTGCGGTGCAGCCGCTCCTCCTCAAAGCTCTGTGGCTCAGGGCGAGGCCTGAGACGGATAGCGCGGGCAGGTGCTGTCTTTTCGGGAGCAAGAACACTCATAGTCAGGACTTTCAGATTAGACGCGTAACGGATCTGCGATTTTCGACGCGCTCTCGATACGGTTCACAAGAGACTCGCCGACGAGAAAATTTTGGATGTTTCCGGCAATCAGGGCTGCGAGCCGTTCACGCCCCTGCCCTCCAGACCAGGCAATATGCGGTGTGAGACGGATAGCGGGATGGCTGTAGAAAGCATGTCCGGCCGGGAGTGGCTCGGGTTCGGTCACATCCAGTGTTGCCAGACGCACGATTCCGCTCGCGAGCGCCTCGATAAGGGCTTCCTGATCAATCAGCCCCCCTCTGGCGACATTGATCAGATGGAGGCCAGGCTTCGCGTGGGACAAGGCGCGCCGGTCAACGCAATGCCGCGTTTCGTCATCGAGCGGCAGGGCCAGCACCACGATGTCGCTGGCAGCAAGCAGATCGGGCAGACTGTCCACCGAGGCGATACCGGGCAATTCAGCCTGACGTGACTTTCGGCAGACACGCAATTCTAGGCCGAAGGCTTCCGCACGCCTTGCGACAGCACCCCCTATGGCGCCGAACCCGGCCAGCCCCAATACCTTCCCATCCAGCGTGCCGAGCGGTTTGAGTGCATCCGCAGACGCGTAGTCCTCGGGTCCATGGGCATGGCGCGAAGAGAGATTTTTCACGTCATCAAGGATTGCTGCCATAACATAATCGGCAATCGCTTCGGCCGTCACACCGCGACCCGTCGTGACTTCTGGAACATCGAAAAGCCAGGCGGGAAAGCCGTCGATCCCTGATGAGGCGATCTGGACCCATTCGAGATTGAATGGCCATCCTTCGGGTGGCGTGGCGGGCGCCTGACGCCATGCAGCTGAAGGGCCTGTCACGAGAATGGTCGCATCACCCACCTGCCAGGGCGCTTCCTCCCGAGACGCTGAAAGGAACACTGCCCGAGAAAGGAGGCCGACGGCGTCGGTCAGATCGAGGCCGATCTGGTTGAGAACCCGTATCGGCTTCACCTCAAGGGCCTCTCCTGGCGAAACACGTTCCAGAACCTGGCTCATCTTACGCGGCCTTGCTGGCGGAAATCTGTGCCGCCTGGGCCTCTTCACGGGCGATCAACGCCTTGACGCGCGGTATGAGATCGCTGCCGTAGGAAAGCGCATCGGGCAAGGGATCAAAGCCGCGTATCAGAAACGTGGAAATGCCCAGACGGTGGTAATCGAGCAGCGCGTCAGCCACCTGATCTGGAGTGCCTACAAGCGAGGTTGAGTTCCCCTTCGCCCCTGTCAGGGCCGCGATGCCGGTCCAAAGGCGCTTGTCGGCGCGATGGTTGTCACCTGCTGCGGCCAGAAGACGGCGCGAACCCTCTGCATGAATATGAGCCTCTCTGCCGAAGCCTGTTCTGCTCAGAAGAGCCTGCGCTCTCGCCAGAATACCCTCGGCCTTAGCCCAGGCGCCATCTTCGGTTTCGGCAAGTATGGGCCTGAGAGAAAGCGAAAACCGGGGGGAGCGGCCATAGGGTGCCGCCGCCGCCCTGACCCTTGCAACAGTCTCGGCAACTTGGGCATAGCTTTCTCCCCAAAGCGCATAGACGTCAGCGTGCTTCCCCGCCACTTCTATGGCCTCGGGAGAAGAGCCGCCAAAATAGACCGGTATTCCGGCGGCGTTTCGGGGCCTTATCTGTGAGCGGCCGCCAGCGACACGATAAAACCGGCCGTCATAATCGAACGGCTCTTCCGAGCCCCATTCGAGACGTACGATGTCGAGATATTCCCGGGTACGGGCGTAGCGTTCCGATTTTGTTGTAAAATCGCCATCTGCCTGAAACTCGATATCGCTCGCCCCTGTGATGATATGAGGGGCGACACGCCCGTTCGAGAGGTGGTCGAGCGTCGCGAACTGACGCGCCGCAAGAGTGGGAGCAATAAAGCCTGGCCTGTGGGCGATCAGCAGGCCAAGCTTCGGCGCAATAGCCTGGGCATGGGCCGCTACCGTGAAGCTGTCGGGCGAGTCCGAATGCAGCGCGAAAAGCGCACGATCAAAACCGGCGCTTTCGT
This sequence comes from Asaia spathodeae NBRC 105894, assembly GCF_025994195.1. Lineage (NCBI taxonomy): Bacteria > Pseudomonadati > Pseudomonadota > Alphaproteobacteria > Acetobacterales > Acetobacteraceae > Asaia > Asaia spathodeae. The sequence goes on from NZ_BAPY01000061.1 coordinate 11,702, forward strand.
GAATCTTGGCTGCGGTCTCGACATAAAGCGGGTCGAAACTTGCGCCGGTGGGCGCGATGGTTTCCGACGCGTTGCGATTGCCGACAAAGCCTATGAACTCGACAGCCATCCTGCTTCTCCCATTTACCGAATCTGTGTCGTGGTAATCCTATTTCACATTGAGTTTTCCGATCATTCAACGCAATAATATTAAATAGACAGTTTTATATCGTTAAACGAGGCTCCATGTCAGAAGCTCCCGCCCCCACCCCGCAGCGTCAGCCAAGGCGCATGGCGACCAATATGCCGACAGAACTCGTCCGGTCTTTCGTGGCGATCGTCGATGCCGGCTCCATGGCACAGGCGACGGAAGCGATTTTTCTGACTCAGTCAGCGCTCAGCCTTCAGATGAAACGTCTGGAAGACCTGCTGCAGCAGAAACTCTTTCGTCGCGATGGCCGGGCTCTGACACTGACAGCCGCAGGAGAGGATCTTCTCGTCAGGGCGCGACAGTTTCTCGCCTTGAACGATCAGATCGTTCAATCAATGGGTCAGGGCTTTGACCCGGAGCCGATCCATCTGGGCATGACACAGGACTACGCCGACACCATCCTCCCTGGGGTTCTCGCGCGGTTTCACCATGCTCATCCGCGAGCCCGGCTGCGTCTGCATGTCGGGGGCACCATGGATCTGCTCGATCTGTACGACCGCAGCAAGCTCGATGTCGTGCTCGGTTTCGGCCGCCATGCTGAACGTGGCGATGCTGAACTGGTCGAGGTCGCCCAGACCCGCATGATCTGGCTCGGCAATCAGACACATGCGGATTCCGGTGAAGTGCCTCTGGTCCTGCTCGAACCGCCCTGCCAGTTCCGTAACGCTGTTCTCACCACGTTGCAGAATGCGGGCCGTGAGCACCGCATCCTGCTTGAGACGCCCCATCTTCCCGGCCTGAGGGCAGCCCTGAAGAGTGGGCTCGGTGCCAGTGCGCGGACAACCGGCTACGCCGCGGCTGCGGGGTTGCCTGTCATGACTTCCGGTAGCCTGCCCAACCTGCCGGACCTTCCTACAATATTGTTCAAACGGCGCGGTATTTCGGAAGCAGCCGATGACCTTGCCGAATTGCTGGTGCAGGAAACCCGGGATAATCAGGAATGAAGCGCTCATGAGAAACGTCAAACTGGAGGTTGAGCGAAACTCTGTTGGGATTTCGCGAAGCGTCTGACACCGTAGGGGGAAATAGCAGCCATCTCAGGAGCATGATCTCATGGGCGATTTCCCCGCAGCCCTCGATGCAACAGACCGGAAGACCCCCTCTCTGTCAGAACGGTTCGAGGCCCTCGAACGCGAGCGGGAACAATCCTGGCCCGCAGAGGCTCTGGCGATCAATCGCAATCAGCGCGCGCTCCTTGTTCGCGAGCATGATCTTTCATCAAGACCTGGCGTTGGGGATCGCTTTCCTGACGCCTTGCTGACCGGGTTGGACGGCACGCAACTGACGTATCCTCAGGCGGATGGCAAACCATCAGTCCTTATATTTTTCCGTTTTGCCGGATGCCCGGCCTGCAATATCGCCTTGCCCTATTACCGCGATCATCTGTTTCCGGAACTCAGGCGCCTCGACGTTGAGCTGATCGCAATATCCCCCCAGCCGCCCCAGCTTCTCCGCGCGATTAGCGAGGCGCATCAATTGCCATTTGCCGTCGTGACGGATGAAGGCCTCGAGCTGTCACGCAAGCTCGGCATCACTTACGAATACGACGAACCATCCCGTCAGGCCGCAATCGAAAAAGGCATCGACCCTCGAAGCCTCAACGGAATGGACAGATGGGAACTCCCTAAACCGGCGATATACGTCCTGGATCGTAAAAAGCATATCATCTTCCGCGACGTATCACCCGACTGGATGCAGCGAACGGATTTCGGACCGATTGTGGAAGCTTCAAAAAAGATAACTGACGTCGAAGATCTTTGGAAGGGATGATAATCGTAGAGATGATATTGCTCGAATAGATCCGCTCACTTTGTTTCTCGCAGAGTTAAAAAGGTGTCTTTGGCAAGTTGTGACGGGTGGGGCATTTACGCCCTCTCAGAGCCTGTTTGGAAATTTGGAGCGGATGTGATTCAAGCTCTGGATGTGGACACCGGAGCAGAGGGCGCGAATGGCCGGGATTGCCCGCAAGACGAAGCGCTATCCGTCGGACATGACGGACGAGGAATGGGAGCGGATCGCGCCGCTGATGCCCGAACCGGGGCGCATAGGCCGTCCACGCGAGATCGAATTTCGCGAGGTGATCAATGCGGTGCGCTACCTGGTTCGCTCGGGCTGTGGCTGGCGGATGTTGCCGATCCATTTCGGCCACTGGCGCACGGTCTATGGCTGGTTTCGAGAGCTGGCCCGGCGGTTTCGGTTTCAGACTATTCATGACGTCGAACTGATGCTCGATCGGGAGCGGTCAGCTCGCGAGACGAGCCCGACCGCCGGGATGATCGACAGCCAGAGCATCAAGGCACCGCATGCGCAAACAAGAGGTTATGACACCGGCAAGAAGGTCGTCGGGCGTAAGCGGCATATTGCCGTGGATACAGACGGACGTTTGCTGATGGTCAATCTGACCCCGGCCGACATCTCCGACAGCGCGGGCGCGCAGATGATCCTGGATGCAATCTGCAAGCGCTGGCCCTGGGTGAGGCATTTGTTCGCCGACGGGGCTTACGGGCGGCTCAAGTTGATGGACAAGGCGGCTTATCTGGACTTCATCGTCGAAGTCATCCGACGCCGGGATGGAGCGGACCTTTGGCTGGATGAGCCGCTGGCGACGTCTCGTGCGTAACTATGAGCGTCGTATCGACGTCTCACAGGCCATGATCCTCGTCGCCATGGGCGCCAGTCTCACACGCAGAAATGCCCATCCGTGAGTTTCCAAACAGGCTCTAAGCGCCGCAACAGAAAATGGTCTGTGCGACAATTAGCGATAGCCGTCACCGTCTGGCCTCGCTCTGCCATAAGGGAAAACGTCGTGGTTGATTGGCGCAGTGTCGAACGCCTCAATCCGGTCATAGATCCGGAAAGGAGTCGATCACAGACTGGAGGCTATAACAGCCCCCAGCCTGCAGTCCTGACTTAGCGCTTCACTTCCTCAGCTTTTGCAAGGGCACGCTGTGTTGCGGGACGGCTTTCTATTGCGTCACGCCATGCCTTGATCATGGGGAAAGAGTCGAGATCAATGCCCTGTTCTTTCCAGGTGCGCGTCCAGGGATAGGTCGCCATATCGGCAATGCCATATTCTTCCCCACTGACGAATGGCTGCGCTTTCAGTCGCGTCTCAAGCACCCCGTACAGGCGTTTCGTCTCATCCTGGTAGCGCTTGATCGCGTAGGGGATTTTTTCTGGAGCATAGAGGGCGAAGTGATGGTTCTGGCCTAGCATCGGCCCGAAGCCTCCCATCTGCCAGAACAACCATTCGAGCGTTGCAATCTTCTTGCGAGGGTCAGACGAGAGAAAACGCCCCGTCTTCTCCGCAAGGTAGAGCAGGATTTCCCCTGACTCGAAAACACTCAGCGGCGCACCGCCATCCGCTGGCTCATGATCGACGATAGCCGGCATCTTGTTGTTTGGAGAGATCCTGAGAAAATCGGGCTCGAACTGGTCACCCTTGCCGATATCCACCGGGATAATCCGGTAATCGAGACCGGCCTCCTCAAGAAACAGCGTAATCTTGTGGCCATTGGGGGTCGGCCAATAATAGAGATCAATCACTGGGCACTATCCTGTTCTGTGAGACCGATCAGGCGGTAACGTCTCCGAGCACATAGCGTTCGAGGCCAATCGCAAATCCTTCATCCTCACAGGACGTGGTGACATGGGTTGCAGCAGCCTTGACCGTGTCATTGGCCTGCCCCATGGCGATCGACATACCGCTCTTTGCAAACATCAGCATATCATTGGGCTGGTCGCCGATCGTCACCATTGCTGATGCGGGGATGTCGAGCAGGGTCTCAAGAGTGGTAACAACCCCTCCTTTGTTGGCGTCACGATTGGTGACATCCACATAATAGGGCTGCGAACACGCCGCTGAGGCTGTTTTTCCGAGAGCTTCCTGCAGATCCTTTTCGAGTTTCTGCATTAGCTTGAGATCGTCACTGACCCCGGTGATTTTCACCACATCGTCGAGATGCCTTGAGACATCATCGACGCGCGGGGCGAATTTGACTGTCCACTCCTCACACGACACATGAGGGGCATCCCAGTCGCTCACGAACCAGTCATGACTGGTGTAGATCCAGGGGTCGGCCCCATGATCACGAATGATCTTGAGAACCGTATCCACCTGGGCATGAGTCAGGCGCTTGGTGTCGATGACGCTCCAGTCCGGATGGACCAGAACGCCACCATTGAAACCGGCGATCGGCAATTCGAGCGCCAAAGGTTCAATCAGCATCGCCATGCCACGAGGGGGGCGACCGCTCGTAATGGCAAATCCTATACCCCGATCTCTCAGGGCATGGACGGCGCGGATGGCGCGTGGCGTCAGGATCTTGTCCTGAGTAACCAGCGTGCCGTCCACATCGGCGAGGACGAGTTGAACCGTTTCCGACATCAGCCCCTGTTCCCCTGCCACTTCCAGTTCAGGATTTCGGGCATGTCCTGACCGTACTGGGCGATATAACGCTTATGCTCGACGAGCTTGTCGTTGATCATCTGCGTGACATAGGCAGCATGACCCGAGAGCGACGGCACACGGCGCACGGCGTTCAGGATGATGTGATAACGATCAAGATTGTTACGCACAGTCATGTCAAACGGCGTGGTTGTGGTGCCTTCCTCGCGGAAACCATGCACATGGAAGTTTGCACGATTGCTGCGACGATAGATCAGGCGATGCACAAGCTGCGGATAGCCGTGGAACGCGAACAGTACCGGCTTGTCCTTGGTGAACAGATTGTCGAACATGACATCGTCCAGGCCATGAGGATGCTCGCTGGGCGACTGCAGGGTCATCAGATCAACCACGTTCACAAAGCGCACCTTGAGGTCAGGTGTGTGTTCACGCAGAAGCTGAACGGCTGCCAGCGCCTCAACCGTCGGGACGTCACCAGCAGAAGCGATCACGAGGTCGGGCTCATAACCCTTGTCGTTGCTCGCCCACTGCCAGATACCGATACCCTGGCTGCAATGCGCAATGGCTGAGTCCATATCGAGCCACTGGTGCTCCGGCTGCTTGCCGGCCACGATGACATTGATGCGGTCCCAGCTCTCAAGGCAGTGCTTGGCCACATACAGCAGGGTGTTTGCATCGGGCGGCAGATACACGCGGGCGATATCGGCCTTCTTGTTCACCACATGATCCATGAATCCCGGATCCTGATGGCTGAAGCCGTTATGATCCTGACGCCAGACATGTGAAGTCAGCAGGTAGTTTAGCGAGGCAATCGGGCGTCGCCACTGAACCTCTTTCGCCGATTTGATCCATTTCGCATGCTGGTTGACCATGGAGTCCACCAGATGGACGAAGGCCTCGTAGCACGAGAAGAAGCCATGGCGACCGGTCAGAAGATAGCCTTCCAGCCAGCCCTGAATGGTGTGCTCGCTGAGAATTTCCATGACCAGACCATCGGGAGCAAGATGATCGTCGTAAGAACGCGTCTCTGCGGTCCAGGCGCGGTTGGTCACTTCAAGCACGTCATTCAGACGGTTCGAATTGTTCTCATCAGGCGACAGCACGCGGAAATTGCGGCTCTCGAGATTCATGCGCATCACGTCGCGCAGCCACGAGCCGAGAATACGGGTGCTTTCAGCCTGAACAGCGCCCGGTGACGGCACAGTCAGGGCGTGACCTTCGATATCCGGCATACGCAGCGGACGGCGCAGCTGGCCACCATTGGCATGAGGATTGTCGCTCATGCGCAGCGTGCCCTCAGGCGCAAGCGCTGCGATTTCAGCGTGCAGACGACCATTCTCGTCGAAAAGCGTCTCAGGCTTGTAGCTGCGCATCCAGTCTTCGAGGATTTTCAGATGGCCCGGCTTCTCAATGTCGGTCAGCGGCACCTGATGCGAGCGCCAGTAGCCTTCGCAACGCTGCCCGTCGACTTCCTTCGGACCCGTCCAGCCCTTGGGGGTGCGCATGATGATCATCGGCCAGGTGGGACGCTCGGCCGAGTTTTCGGAACGTGCGCGCTTCTGGATTTCCGCAATCTTGTCGAAGCACTCGTCCATGGCGTTCGCCATCGCCTGATGCACGACGTCAGGGTCGCTGCCCTTCACGATGATCGGCTCGTAGCCGTAGCCACGGAACAGATCGAGCAGCTCGGTTTCCGGGATACGTGCCAGAACCGTCGGATTGGCGATCTTGTAGCCATTCAGATGCAGGATCGGCAGAACGGCGCCATCATTGCGCGGATCAAGGAACTTGTTGCTGTGCCAGGAGGTCGCAAGCGGCCCCGTCTCGGCTTCACCGTCGCCGACGACACAGGCAACGATCAGATCAGGGTTATCAAGCACCGCACCGTAGGCGTGGGAAACCGAATAGCCGAGTTCACCGCCCTCATGGATCGAACCGGGTGTGGTCGCCGCCACATGGCTCGGAATACCACCGGGGAACGAGAACTGCTTGACCAGACGACCAAGGCCCTCGACATCCTGCGAAACTTCCGGGAAGTACTCGCTATAGGTGCCTTCGAGATAGGTTGCCGCAACAACGCCAGGAGCCCCGTGGCCGGGACCTGCGATGAAGAGCACGCTCTTCTGGCGCTCCTTGATGATGCGGTTAAGATGCAGATAAAGCAGCGTCAGACCAGGCGTCGTGCCGAAATGGCCGAGCAGGCGTGGCTTCACATGCTCGATCTTGAGCGGATCACGCAGGAGCGGGTTGTCCAGAAGATAGATCTGGGCCACCGAGAGATAGTTTGCAGCCTGCCACCACTTGTCGAAAAGAGCGAGCTGCGCTGTTGAAAGCGGACCTTTTTCGGTCATGACTTGTGACTTCCTTCCATTATTCTTTTTGTTTGGCGAAAGATTGTTGTTTCCTCATCCGCAGGAACAACCAGCACCATGACCCGTCCCGATCGTTGGCTGATCCTGGGACGGCCTGCAAGGTTCGCGTCTTCGCAGAGCTGAACGTCGAGCCATTTGAGTCTCTGACACACAGCACGCCGGAAAGCGGCGTCGTGCTGTCCGATACCGCCCGTAAAGACGATGGCATCGACCCCGCCCATCTGGGCGATCAGGCCACCTGCCTGCTGCACGAAACGCTCGACAAACATATCGAGCGCAAGCTGCACATTCTCGTCGGCGTCGTTTTCGCGCAGGACACGCATATCGCTTGAAAGCCCGGAAACGCCGCGCAGTCCGGACTTGTAATAGAGCGTGTCCTGAACCTCCTTCGGCGTCATGTTCTTCTGTTGCAGAAGATAGAGAATGGCGCCGGGATCGATGGTTCCGCAACGCGTTCCCATCATCAGGCCATCCAGAACCGTCAGCCCCATGGTCGTCGCAGTGCTGCGCCCATGAACAAGGGCACAAAGGCTGGCACCGTTACCGATATGGGCAACGAGAACGCATTTATGCGCGATGGTGGGGAAACGCGCCTCAAGCTCACTCGCTATGAAATCATAGGAAAGCCCGTGAAATCCATAGACGCGCGCCCCCCCGTCGAGCAGTTCTGCCGGGAGAGGAAGACGCGTGCGCACTGTCGGGATCGTGTGATGGAATGACGTATCGAAACACGCCACCTGCAGCAGGTCGGGCTTCTGCTCCATCAGCAGGCGCATCGGAGCAATGCTGGGAGGCTGATGAAGGGGGGCGAGAGGTACAAGAGCCTCAAGTTGCCCGATCACCTCCTGATCGACACGGGTAGGACCTTCGAAATGGGGTCCGCCATGGACCACACGGTGGCCGACTGCCGCAATACTTGAACCGCTATCATGATTTTCGACGAAGTTCAGAACATGTCGGATCATCTGACCATGGGCATCGGTCTGGTTATCGCCAGATTCGATCACCATGCGTTTGCTGACACCGTCGGGCGTACGCGACGTCAAGATGGCGCCCCCGGGCTGGTATTCGACCAACCCCGAGAGCAATCGCTCGGTCGCACTCGCTTCGTCGAACAGAGCAAACTTGATGCTCGATGAGCCCGAGTTGAGCGTAAGAATGGTTCTGCTGTGAGACACGTACCGTCCTCGAAATACCCGGCGCTATTGCCGACATTCGAGTGTTAAACCGCGTGATCTATCGCCGGTTCAAACATAACATGTCCGTAATAGGGCACCCTATTTACCCTAATTAGCAATTTTCCCATGTATTTCCGAGCGTTAGATCAGAAATCCGGCATTTTTCTACACGGAGTTGTGACAATAGAGCGTCACGGCTAATCAGAAATGGGAACGCCGCAGCCCACTATATGATCAGCGCTGAAATACCTGCTTTACAATTTGCCGAAACATTAAGTCAAAGACTTATGGATACCTCAAAAATCAAAAGCCTCAGACCTGTAAGGCCTGAGGCTTTCGTTGCATCCATTCTGCAGGTGTTGCCGGAACACCCGGTCACACCGGCATATACGCCGAAGACTGCATGCCGTTATTTTACTTCGAACGCGGGCGTGACGGACGACCACCCTGCGGGCGGTTATTGCCACCCGGACGCCCGCCCGAGGGGCGACCGCCTTCATTGCCACCCCGCGGGCCCGAGCCGGGACGGCCACCGCTACCGGAGCGCTGACCACCGCCACGAGGCTGGTTGCGACCGCGGCCACCCAGAACAGGCGGACGCATGGTGGAATTCTGCGCTTCTTCCGAGTGATAGGCATGGTCCGTCACAACCGGAATGGCCTTGCCGATCAGCTTTTCAATATCACGCAGCCATGCGCGCTGTTCGGCATCGCACAGCGACACCGCCCAGCCGTCACGGCCCGCACGTGCTGTACGACCGATACGATGCACATAGCTCTCGGCAACGTTGGGAAGATCGTAATTGAAGACATGGCTCACATCGTCAACATCGATGCCGCGCGCGGCGATATCAGTGGCGACCAGCACCTTGACCGAACCGTCGCGGAAGCCCGCCATGGCACGCTCACGCGCGCCCTGCGACTTGTTGCCATGAATGGCCTCGGAGCGGATACCCTCGGCATTGAGGAAATCGGCCACCTTGTTCGCTTCATGCTTCATCAGCGTGAACACGACAGCGCGCTGTACCTTGGGATTCTTGACCAGAAGCAAGGTCGCTGCGCGCTTGTCTTCCGACTTCACGAACATCACACCCTGGCGGATACGATCGACCGTGGAAGAAGGCGGCGTGACCTCGACCTTTGCGGGATCATGAAGGAGCGAATGCGCCAGATCCTCGATTGCCTTGGGCATGGTGGCCGAAAACAGAACGGTCTGGCGGCTCTTGGGCAGAAGCGCCACGATACGCTTGATGTCGCGCACAAAGCCCATGTCGAGCATGCGGTCAGCCTCATCGAGCACCAGAACCTCGAGGTCGTGCAGATCTATATGACCCTGGCCGATCAGATCGAGCAGTCGGCCCGGTGCTGCTGTCAGCACGTCCACGCCGCGACGCATGGCTTCCACCTGACGCCCCTGCCCTACGCCGCCGAAAATCACGGCATGGCGAAGCTTCATGTGGCGGGCGTAGTTCTTGAAGCTGTCGTCGATCTGCGCTGCGAGTTCGCGCGTCGGCGCAAGCACCAGAACGCGTGCGCTCTTGGGTGTCAGCGGGCGCGGATGGGTCAGCAGGCGATGCAGGGCGGGAAGCGCAAACGCTGCCGTCTTGCCGGTTCCGGTCTGGGCAAGTCCCAGAAGATCGCGGCCCTGCAGAAGATAGGGGATCGCTCCCGCCTGAATCGGGGTCGGGGTCGTATACCCTTCCTCGGTCAGCGCGCGCTGGATGGGCATGGCAAGCTGAAGATCGGCAAAACTGGTCATAAGAGAGGCGCCTCCTCGGGCACGAGCCATGCGAATTGCACGCGGCTCACGGGATGACGCCTCTTGGCCCGGACGTCACAAGGGAAAGAAGAGATCCGGGAATGACGGGTCAGGCTACGCAAAAGGCGCCCGTTGCCAGACGCCCGTGCCGACAGAGTCAAATCTGGACCGGGAAGGCCCCCATATAGGCAGAGCCCATCCCGGACGCAAGCAGTTCCCCTAACAAAACAGTCAGGATCTTCACAAAAGTCCCGCCGCCGCGCAGATCGGCGCGGCGGCGCGCTTTCGTCAGGAGAAGCGGTTATGAATGATCGTTTCGTTCAGCGGCAGATGCCCGCCATGGGGCGGATATTCCGCCGCCTTCTTCCCGATCGCAACGAACATGACGACTTCGTGGTCGTCAGGCAGGTTGATGAGAGAACCCACCGCCTTGAAGTCGAACCCGTCCATCGGGCAACTCTGATAGCCATGAGCAGCCGCTGCGAGCATCAATGCATAAGCGGCCATGCCGCAGGAGCGGATACCCTCGTCACGCTGCAGCTGTTCATTGCCGCTATAGAACTGGTTGATCATGCCCTCATAGGTCGCCTGCATCTTGTCAGGAGCCGCTGCCCAGTAGCGCGCCGGGTTCTTTTCCCATGCCTTGAAATCGGCACAGAGAATGATCAGCGCACTCGCCTCTTCGACCTGAGGCTGGTTCCAGGAAACTTCGCGTATCTGCTTTCTCAATGCAGGGTCGGAGACCACAACAAAGCGCCAATGCTGGATATTGAACGCCGTGGGTGCCTTGCGCCCGGCATCAAGGATAGAGCGAAGCTCCTCCTCGGAAATGGTCACATTGGGATCGAAGCGCTTGGCTGAGCGACGCTCGGCGATCGCAGTCAGAATATCGGTCATGGAAACTCCGCTCTCCTGTCATCACAGGGCGTTGGGAAACCTGAAGGAAGAAATCATGCAACCATGGCCTGTGGCGCGAGTAAAGCCTTATTTCGACAATAATCGAAATAAGGCTTGGGCGCAGGGTGCTATTTGCGGCGCAGCAGAAACAGGGCCTGCTCACCAAAGAGATTGGCCAGTCTGATCGAGCGTCGCCACGGTGCGCGTTCGCCTGCCTCGTCAATGGCCAGCCACCGATCGATCACATAACCCTCAGCTTCGCACAGGGCGAGGAAGTCCTGAATGGTACAGGGATGGATATTCGGTGTTTCATACCAGGGCGTGTGCCACACGGCATTCATGGGCATCCGACCGCTGAGCAGGATCTGCAACCTCAGACGCCAGTGACCAAAATTCGGAAAGGAAACGATGGCGTGTCGGCCGATGCGCAGCATCTGGCGCAGCACTTCGCGCGGTTTCTCTACCGCCTGCAACGTGCGCTGCAACACCACATAATCGAAAGCGTCGTCGGAATAATGCGCCAGATCATGATCGGCATCGCCATGCATCACCGGCAGTCCATGCGCGACAGAGCGCGTCACCTCGCCCATATCGATCTCGATACCACGGGCGTCGCACTGGCGCGTGCGAAACAGATGGTCGATCAACGCGCCATCGCCACTACCGACATCCAGAACGCGCGTCCCCGGCTCGATCATCTCGGCAATCAGATGCTGATCAAGACGCATGACGTCCTCCGAGACCGGCCTGCTCTGCCGCACCGTTGATGAAACCGCGCATGGTGCGCTCGAGATCGGGCTCGTCCAGCAGAAAGGCGTCATGCCCCCTGTCACTCTCGATCTCGACAAAGGACACGTTCACCCCGGCCTTGTTGAGCGCGCGCGCCAGAAGGCGCGATTGCGATGTCGGGAAAAGCCAGTCAGACGTGAACGAGATGATGCAGAACCGCGTCGCGCAGTTATGGAAAGGCGCCGAGAGGTCGCCATCGTAATCAGCGCTCAGATCGAAATAATCGAGCGCCCGTGTGATGGTGAGATAGGAGTTGGCGTCAAAGCGACGCACGAAGCTCGACCCCTGATGACGAAGATAGCTCTCGACCTCGAAAATCTCACCAAAAAGAGACGTGCCCTTCGAGGCCGCGTCATGAGACGGCACGGCGTCACGCCTCGTGCGACGCCCGAATTTCTGTGTCAGCGCCTCTTCGGAAAGATAGGTAATATGCGCCATCATGCGGGCCACAGCGAGGCCCTTGGCCGGAATGGTGCCATGCGCCCAATACCGCCCGCCACACCAGTCAGGATCGCCGCAGATCGCCTGACGACTGACCTCATTGAACGCGATATTCTGGGCCGAGTGAAACGGCGCGGTCGCGATGGGCATGGCAGCGCCGACACGTTCGGGAAAGCTCGCTACCCATTGCAGAACCTGCATTCCGCCCATGGAGCCGCCGATTGCCGCAAACAGGCGCCCGATACCCAGATGATCGAGCAGTCTGGCCTGGGCAAACACCATGTCCCTTATCGTGATGGGCGGAAAATCCGTGCCCCAGGGTTCGCCATTGCCACGCAGTGTCTTGGGACCTGAAGACCCCATGCAGCCGCCGAGCACATTGACGCATATGACGTAGAAACGATCCGTGTCGATCGCATTGCCGGGACCAACCGCACGGCTCCACCAGCCCGGCTTTCCTGTCACCGGATGGGTCTCGGCCACATACTGATCACCCGTCAGGGCATGGCAGACCAGGATGACGTTATCGCGTTTCGGCGAGAGCGTGCCATAGGCGCAGTAGGCAATATCGAGCGGCGCTATATGGGCCCCGCATTCGAGCGTAAGTCCGTCTTCAAGCGTAACGCTGAACGACGTGGCATCGCCACCACCGTCCTGCCCACAAGGGGCCTCGGTCACGCCGGCACCCTCTGCCCCAACCGCAGATGCGTCAGAATGATTATGCATGGCCTCTCAACTCGCATGAGCGCCGACGCCCTTCAAAGGGTGCGACCGGATCACTCGAACGCCTCATCATGACTCCCTCGATGCCTGCAAACAGACGCCTGATGGCGACACGAGACAAAGTGGGGAAGCAGATATGGCATCTGCCGCGCGTGGCTGCAATTGGCCCACAAAGTGCACGGGCAGATGAAGGCATAAGAGCGCAAGGCCGGATGGCATGGCCACGAGCACAAAATGTAGTCGTTTTTCGGAAAAGTCTTTAATGTTTTATTAACGAATCGCCGGAGAAACCGATTATGCCTACGATCCTCAGAACGATTGGCCATTCCGGTCTTTTCGACACGGCGTTCTACCTTTCGCGCAACCCCGATCTGCAGGAGATCGGCAGCGGCGCGCTCATGCATTACCATACCTCAGGGTGGCGCGAGGGGCGCAAGCCGAACCCGTTTTTCGATCCGCTCTGGTATCTTTCTACCTATAGGGACGTCACCGAAGACCCCCTGCACCATTACATCCTGCGCGGCGAATATGAAGGGCGGCGACCTGTACCCTGGTTCGATCCGGTCTGGTACCGGCAAGCCAATCGGGTGTCTGCCAACACGAATGCCCTCGCCCATTATCTTGCAAATAGGCAGACACCCGGCATCCGGCCAATGCCTGAATTCGACCCCGAGTTCTATCTGCGCAGCTATCCCGACGTCGCCTCCTCAGGGATGGACCCGGTCGAGCATTATATGGTGCAGGGCTATCGCGAGGTTCGTCGCCCTTTCGAGAAATTCGATCCCGGGTTCTATCGACTGCGCTATCTGCGCCATCAACCCGACGCCAATCCTTTTCTTCACTGGCTTGCCCACCGCCATGAAGCAGGGGTTTTCCCCTGCCTTCCCGATCACGAGACGACCATTGCCAGAGAAATCAGGCGGCGCACACAGCCGGGCCCTCTCTATGAGGACCGCCAGCCCTTGCCGGAAGCCGCCATTCGCCGCGTGCGCCTGCTTGCTTATTATCTGCCGCAATTTCACCCCAACGAGGCCAATGATCGCTGGTGGGGAACCGGGTTTACGGAATGGACCAATCTTGCCCGGGGCGTGCCGCGCTTTGCAGATCACTATCAGCCGCGCACGCCGCGTGATCTCGGGCATTACAGGCTCGACAGCCTGGCCGCGCTTGAAGCCCAGGCGCGTATGGCGCGGGAGGGTGGTATAGAAGGATTCATCTTCTACCATTACTGGTTCAAGCGGCATAGAGTGTTTTATTTCAGATGGTTACCTCTCAATTTCCTCCGGTTTCCAAAAGGCCGTTTCCAGCTTCAATATGGCATCTTCCGCAAGACGTCTCTGGTCAAAAGACCGCGTATAGAGTTCGACCATCTTGAGGGTCTTGTGCCCGGTGATCGAGGCGATCTCATGCGTTGAGCATCCCGATTCGGCAAGTAATGTTGCAGCGAGCTTTCTCAGGCCGTGGATGCTGTAGCCCTTGGGGATGATTCCCTTGTCGTGAGCCTCATTTAGGGATCGCCCCAGGTTGTAAGCCGTCATCGGCCCTCCCCGCAGGCCGGTCAGGATTGTCTCGGCAGTCCTGGGCCAGCTTTCCATTGCCTGCGCCAAAACGGGGTGGATGGGGATTTGCAGCTCGGCGCCGGTCTTGATCTGGCGGACGTATATCGCGCCTCGCACGATATCGCTCCACTTCATGGCGCACAGGTCAGAGCGCCTCTGCCCTGTAAACAAGGCAAGCATCACAGCGCGCGACATATGCGAGGGCAGATTGGTAATGGCGTCTCTCGCCATCTCGCGGGTCCAGGCCTTGAACGGCTTGTATGGCAACATGCCGATTCTCGCCGCAGTGTTCGCTTCCACCCACTCGCGATTGAGCGCCCACGACAGGAATGCACTCGTGCTCTGGATGAACTGGTTCGCAGCTCCGCTACCTCTGGTTCGAGCTATCGTGTCGCGAATCGTCAGGATTTCCCGGCGCCGTAGATCCCGGATCGGAACATTGCCGATCCGTTCAAGCTCGATAAGGTAGAGCCGCCTTCCTTTTTTGGTGCTCGGCCTGGTGCCCATCCACTCAGGGCTCCCGAGATACTGCCTCAGAATGTCTGCGATGGTCCCGACTGCGGGACCGCGAGGGGCTGCATCCTTTCTTTTCCGTGGATACCGATATTCTTTAACTGTGCCGTCTGCGAGCGTCTTTCGAACGATCTTTACGTCTGCGGGCATCTCGTTCGATTTCTTCACAGGCTCTCTGCACCATCTGGCTCGTTGATTCTGACGTTGAGATGCCGGATGCCTCAAGCATCACGGCATCGATCGCATGGATATCCCAGCGCGGTGATCTCGGCCCTAAGTGCAGAGACGGGCGCGGTAGCTTCCCTTGCTGCACGTATCGGCTGAGCATGTTCGTCTTGGTGCATAGCCTCCTGGCCAATGCCTCGGGATCTAGCCAACGTTCAAGCGTTTCACCCATCCGCCCTCTCCTTCCAATGCTCAACAAAGTCGGCATAGATCGCTGCCATGACCTCGGGCGGGGCTTTGAGCGCGGCCAAGACGCTCAGGACCGTGTTGATGGTGCTGTTCTGCCCCTTGATCAGACAGCCCAGCGTGCTCGTGGAAATCCCGGCCTCGACGGCCACGCTCTCCTGAGACCGGCCTTGCGCGACGATCATACGCCGCACCCGCTCGCCCAGGAGGCGGGCAAAGGGAGAGACTGCGCTCGTAGGGAGATTACCCACCAAAGCTGTCTGCCTCCTCATCGCAGGGGTTTCTCGGGACCGATCCGACCGAATAATCGCCGTCATACTCGACGACGAAGTAAACGCGCTCCTTAGTCCATGCCAAAAACTTCTTGAGGCTCTCGGCCCCGATGAGTTCCCCGGTGTGATCCTCGAAGTAATCATTCGCCATATCGGCGTCTGACAGGGAGCAAACAAACTGCTCCATTGGGTCTTTTCGGAGTTCCGCTTCCGTGCGGATCTTATCAAGCCAATTTGACATTATTCGCCTCCCGGCAGGCGGTTGAAGGGGGTGGGGTCAGTCATGGCCGATCTCTTTTGCAGCCACGCCGGGAATCATGGGCCGCACGTAACGCAAGGCGACGTCGCCATGATCATCTTCCCATGCGCAGGCAAGTTTCCATCCTTGTGTCTTGCTCCGCATATCCTGAGCCATCCATTCAACATCCCTACGCGTTAGCGCCCTCAAACTTCGCCTTGGGTCGCAATCGGCTTCGATGAACATTGTGTCGATGCCGACCCTTGCGAGCGTTTCTCGCACGCGATCTTCCATCCACTCTCCGTCTCCAACGAACAGTTCTTCGAACCGAGCTTTGGGCGGCTTCTGCGTTCCCGCGTTCATATCCTCTGTAAGGAATGCGAACATGTCGTATTCATCGTGCACGGGCCGAGAGTGACAAGCAGATGATGAGGCCTCGCGATACCTAAGGCGATCCTGCACCCTCCCCCGAATCTTGCGGACGCTCTCAATCCATGTCGGTTTGCTCGCCTCACCCATGCTCGCCTCCCTCGCGGATGGCTGCGGCCTCTTGCTCGACACGGGCCGCACACGCCTCTTTGACGGCGATACCTTCCTCTGTGAGATACGATCCCCAAGGACGTGCGAGATGTTTCGCCACGTCAGCCAGCCTGCTCGCGCACCGCTCCCGCTCCGCTGCTACGGCCTCGGCTATGAGAGCTTTTTGTGCAGATTTATTGTATTCGAGCCAAAACTGTAGGTTTGCAGGCGGCTTCCCTCCCGCCTCTCGATCAGAAATTAAGGCTTGTTCGATTACTCTTCTGGATACTGCAAGGTTCCCAGCTTGGTAATGTGCTACGTCCATTGCTGCACGCAAATTTGCAATTCTATTTTCGTATGCGCGTTCCAGTGCAGCCCATGTAATAGAGAAAGTTTTATCTACCATCACTCGCCTCCATCGCGGAGGGCCGCGGCGATAATCTTCGCACCCTTCACCGCGACACCGATGGGATCTTTTCCGGCGGCTACCTGCTCGTCATCATAGACTACGACGCGCAATGGCGGGTCTTCGAAACCCAAGTTCTCAAAGCATGCTTGTCCGTCGAATAGGGCCGTAATCGCCCCCTCCAACTCCCGCACCCGAGCCTCAAGCGCGGCGACGTTGGCGGGGCGGGTGTAGAGGGGCTCAATGCGGACTCCGGGCATCGGCGGTGGAGGCGCGGCCTGTATGAGCCATGTCGTAGAGAGCCAAGGGCCATTATCGGGAGAGGACTTTAGCGGACCCATGCGATAACCAACCGGCTCCGCCCCCTCCGCATCCTTCCGGCGCTGCTCTGACTTATTTAGCGGGAACCTCTTATCCCGTTCCTGCCACCAGTTCAGTTCATCAGACGCCTCTTCACGGTCAATCCCGTGCCTTCGCATAAGGGCTTTAAGCGTGTTTTCTTCGTCAGCATCAGCGAACCGGATGCTTTCGGCTTCATCCTCGATTGCTGCCCTTTTCCGCTGCTCTGCCGCGCCTCGGGCCTCGGCTTCGGCGAGATGCTCGGCGAGATATGCTGCGGTAAAATCGTGACCGCGCTGTTCGCATACCCCGTCGAGTACCATCCGTGTCATGGCCTTGGCCTGTTCTTCCCATGAGCGAGATGGGCAGAGTGTTATGCCGTATCTTTCTTTTGCCGACGAGTAGCGGCTACGGACGGCATCAGGAAACGCCACGCTCTCCGGCTTCTGTTCGTGGGTCATGGCGCTTCTCCGAAACTGAGCATGACATAACCAGAAGGCAGCCACGGTCCCTCATCTGACGTAAGAATATGCGTAATCTCGCGTATGATGCTCGGCTCGAAGGGCCCAAGGTCGCCCATGAACCGCACCAGTTCCACGATATCCCCTACTCGAAAGTCGCGATCATTCAGCCGTACCTCGGCAGTTTTCCGCCGTTCCTTGACTGCATCGAAGTAAATCGACTGGCATCTGAGCTGGTGAATTTTACGCATTGATTTCTTTTCGTTGGTCATGCTGTCACCTGCTCAAAGCGGCCATCAATGAACTCGGAAACGGGGCGCACCCAGTATTTGTCGAGTGTCAGGCACGTATAAATGACGCACTCGGTCATATCGTGGGCGCCTGCGATCTGCAGGAACCCGAGCGCATGGACCTTGTAGAGCGTGCCGTGCTTCGTATGGCGGTAGATCTTATTCGGATCGTTCTCCAACTGCTCGCGAGTGATCTGCGGTGTGGCTTCTGTCTGTGCTGTGTCGGTCATTTCGGCGTTCTTCTTTGCTTCGTGGGTCATCCCCGTCTCTCCCTCAAGCAGCGGGGCTTTGCAGCCTCCTGCGCTCGTCTTTCCTGTGTCTCGATCTCGGCGCGGATTGCGTCCTGCATGTCCTGCTCGTGGCGCAGTTTGTCGGCCAGTTCGTAATCGCCTGCGTCCCAGGCTTCGGCGCTGGTCATAGGTTCGTGCCCTGTACGCGGTGATGCGTCTGGGCGCTGAGTGCCTCCAGATGCTCTAGCAGCTTGATCTGGGCGCGCAGGTCGCGGCAACGCAGGTAGCTTCGGATCTCGCTTACCGCGATCCAGATGGCCAGAAGCGCTGCGATGCCCAGAATGATGAGGCCATGCCAATCGCTGTCACTCATGTTGCTTCTCCAGCCTGCCGCGCGCGTGGCGGCAGGTGACAGGCCCGGCGCAAGGCGGGCTCGGCGTTGATTGTGCCGCGTGTCTCGCTCGGGCGGCGAAAGCGCAGGGTCAGTGTTTTTTCATGCAGCGAGATATCGACCAACGGATGAGCCTGATGCACCGCAAAGGCCTCATGTGGCTGCATGATGACGACGCGCTTGCGTCTGTCGTCGGGCGCAAAGGTCTCGATCGCGCCGCAGGGCCAGAGACAGGCCCAGTGTTCGGACGCGCTGACAAATTCGAGGATGCGGCGCGTCCAAGTGAGCGGCACCCATATCTGCACGTCTTCCGGCGCGACGCGGCGCGCAAGTTTCATCCACTCATTCGAGCGCATGGGGAGCAACGCCATAATGGCGGGCTCGATCCTGGGGGAAAATGAGGCCGTGCGGTTGCCGGATACAAGCCCCAGCGAGGGCTGCGCAGCCTGATAGCGCCGCTCGCGTGCTTCGCTGCGCGGGTCGACCCAATCGGCAGAAGTATAGGCGCGGGCACTCATGCGTAGGCGCTCCCCGCCCATGTCATCTCAACCAGCGGCGCGCGTCCGGTCTGGGGCAGTGCGGTTGACAGATGCGTGCGGCGTCGACGCACATCGACGGGCGCCTGTTTTTCGCGGCACCATACCTTGGCGGCTCTCTCAGCCTCGCCATATGAGGCGAAGCGCTGCACGCGCGCGCCCTGGCCATCATGGATCGAAAAAGGCTTGTCCGGCTTTGCGGCGCCTGCGTTTTTGGGATGGGCTGACATGGCTCACATTCCCAGCGCGTGACGATAGATATCGAGCATTGTTTCCTGCTCTTCGATCTCGTTCGGCTCTTTCTTGCGCATTTTGATGATGCTCTTGATGGTGGCGACATCGAACCCGGCTGATTTTGCCTCGCTGAAAATATCCTTGATATCGCCCGCAAGAGCCGATCGCTCTTCTTCAAGCCGTTCGACGCGCTCGATCACGCTGCGCAGACGGTCAACGGCAATGCCGCCAACGTTCGATTCAGGATCTGCGGCCTGACGGGCGCGACTGGCTGCGGCGGCATCAGGATTTACATCCACGCGAGGAAATACGGCGGAAGGCACATTTGTGGTGTTGTGAGCGTGCGCATGAATCATGATTCTCGATCCTTCTGCCCGAGGGCAGGTCAATTCAGATAATGGTAATTTTGCCCATCGGGAGGCGCGCTAAGCGGCCATCTTCGAACCACTCTGCTGGCACCGACGGCGTGCTCTCGTCTAATCGTGACTTGGGCGTCGACCTGGGTGTCAGCTGGGTTTGTGAGCGGCCCTCAATGTGGATCGCCTTCGCCGTGGCTATGCCGCGGAACCCGGTTATGAGGTCGACATACGAGCAGCCAAGCTCCGTGAGTGCGCCTTTGCCAGCGATCGTGTCGTCGCCGGGAGTAGGTGGCGCGTGCTGGCTGCACCTCACGCCCGTGCGCTCCCAAGACGCCCGTGTCGGGCGAGGATGGTCAGAACAGGATTGGTTTGCGGTATCACGGGAATGACGCTACGGGTCCGGGCCTGCTGCGCCATGTGCTCGGCTTCGCTGCGCTTATTGGCGGCAGCGTTCTGCCACAGCCGGGCGGCATCGGTGCGGTTGGCAAAGCGTGCCTGCTCCGCAAATGCATCCATGCAGGAGGCTACTGTGTAAGCGGCCTTGATGGCATCGCGATCAGCGATAGGCGGTGGGGGCAAGAATTCCTTGAACATCACCGGCATGCTCCCGCTGAAGCATGAGGCGCGTATTTTGCATTGAAAGCTTCATCGCGAGCCGAAGTAAATTCCTCGGTATCGATATAGGGCGCCAATATTTCGTTGGTGATTATGCTTTCCGGAGCGCCTTGCACATATGTGCTTAGATGATCGCCAACCCGATCAGTTGCGGAATGCACAATGCGAGTGCGACCCTGTTCCTCGCGGATACTCAGCACATGATCTAGATTTATATAGACCGTTCGGGGAGTGGACTCGCTCGTAGTGAATTTAACAAATCGGGAGAAAGGATGGTCTGTTGCGCTGCGAAGAAATGGGGGTCCAGACATTGAGGCAAGCTCCATCGTGGGTGAACGATGAGGGAAGTTTGCATATACGCAAATGCCCCGTCAAGCTTAAGTTGCATATACGCAAATATACCCATGTCGTCTCGGTGGGAAACGTTAGCGCTCTCGCCTGCGCAATAGCCTGCCAATACCCCAGCGCGTAAATGAGGTATGGTGTGGTGGAATCGCTCGTCCCATCAGAATAAGAATTCGTCCCGAAACGACGTGAGGAGAATACAAATGCGCCAGCTGAAGCGGTTAATTTTCGTATCTCTCGTCTTGTCTATCGCCCTACCGACAAGCATCCATGCGCAGGATGCTGCCGTAGCAGCGCCGACGGTAGGCACGAACGGTGTTATCCAGTTCCACGATCTTGATGTAGATGGCGTGTCGATTTCTTTACAGCCGGACGATGGGAGCGGCGAATGCGTAGTGCAGACCGTGGCAAGGCGACGGGAGTTTATTCAGCATTACAAACGATTGGTCGAAACCGGAGCTATGGCCGACTTGGCGAACGGTCTAGACCCCGATACTGCGCGGCATAATTTGTATTTGCAGTATTTCTTATTAATGGAAAAGCCCGTAACGAAGTTGATAATGTCACGGCAAGATGTAAAAAAAAACTGCCACTTTAAGTTTGGTTTTTCTGGTGAAGAATTCAACGGACCAAAGCAGTTCAGCGTTGCTGTTGCATTTCTTTATTCAAAAGACGTCGCAAGCCGCATAGATTGGGAGACGCTCACAAACGAAGGTTTCATTCACACCGTATATGGTTACTATATATGGCCTATATTCGAACAGTGGGCGACGCGAGAGGCGCTCGGTATCAACTTTCATCAAGCAAAATAGATATCTACACAAACAAATAAAATAGTTATTACTTTTTCTCTCTGTTTCGGCGATCGACAAAAAGTACTGGCCGCGCCCACTCTATATGTGAGTCAACAATGGGAGGCGAATTGTAACTAATAAGATTATAGAGCCCAGCGCAGCTTCCTCGCTGCAATTGCTTTATATAAAGCTCGCCGCTGGGAAGCTTCACCACTGACTCTGCGCTATAGTCTATAGCCTCTTGTTGGCCCGGTTCCATATTGAAAAATACAATATCACCCGCCCAATACGCAGGATACATGCTGTCGCCTTTGACCTTTAGCGCACAAAGATGCTCTCCAGCCCACAGTGGTGCCTCGACTAGATCATCAGCGTCTTGAGCATAATCCGGGAAAACCAAATCTCCCGCTCCGGCGTAGCCGTAAAGCTTCACCAACTTTTTGTGCGCCGCTTGAGACATGGTTCCCGGCATCGGGACCTCAGCAATCGCTGCAATTTTCGATAAAGTCTTAAAGCCCGGCGCGTTCTTCGAATCCCCGTTCAGAAGGCGGGTTAATGTCGATGGTGCCAGCTTGGCACGACGCGCTAAATTCGTCGCATCTAGCCCCGTTTGGGCCATAGCGTTCCGAACGAACTTCCGAGCTTCTTCTAGCGTATCTTCCATGTTTGCGTTTTCGCACATGCTTAGACCGCTGTCCGTTTGCAAATTCGCACTTGACTGATTTGCGTGTACGCAATCATATGTCTGCCATGCATGCAATCTACACACCCTCCGAGTTGGAAGAAATGGCAAGGCTCGCTGGCAAAAGCATGCCAACGATTTGCCGTGAGGCGAAAGTTGCCTGCTCGACATTCACGCGATGGAAGGCCGGGAAATCCCAGCCGACGCTCGACGTGTACCGGCGAATAGTCTGCGCGTGTGCAGCAGATGCAAACATACCGGACGGCATTAATCGGCCTTCAAACTTTACCTCTAAGCATGTTGACGGTCCCGAAAACGCCTCAATTGGCCGCCTTACCTCCTCAAGGATAATCGCATCATGAAAAACGCTCCCCCAGAAAGCGTGACGGTTGGCGGCTGGACTGCCTACGCGGCCATGCAAGCGCTGCGGCGGCGTATTCGTCTGCTTGAGGCGAAACGTGACGAAATGTCGATTGCCGCCGACGAAGAGCACGAACTGTGCGCAGGGACCAAGGCGCTGAATGAGATTGTCGATTGCCTGTTTCCGTGTGCGGAGGCGGCGCAGGGACACGATAAGAACGAACCAGAACGCCGTTTCTCGATAGATGAGCTGCTGAGCATCATTCAAATTGTGCTGCCAGAGCCCATCATATTGAGAGCCGGTTACGAAGACGTTCCTAAAGCAAGCGCTTTGTATGTCCTCCGTGCGGAAATGAAGGCTGCTCGACGCCAACTGGATACTGCACTTTCTCTTAGAGAGAGCCGCAGGGCTGCCCAGCAGCGCAAAATCTTCGTTCGGCTCCGCCAGTGGTGGAGATTTAAATGTCTCGTGAGCGATGATGACGGCGCGGCTGGTGACTGGGAAGAGACGGCTACCCAGCGTCTGGTCGAGATTTGCCGACACGCCCAAGCACTTCGTCCGCAGCCTCGAACCAGTACGCAGCAACATCCGTGGCGTTGACCTGCGCCCACTCGGCATCGACCTCGCGTGAGCAGATATCGAGCGGGTATCCGTCATTTGCTGAGACGGCCACGCAGACGTTCTCCATAGCCTGTCGAGAGGACTGCTGCAGTAGGGTCCTCAAAACAGTGCGGAGATACAGGATCTCTGTCTGCTGGGTTTGGAGCATCTCTGCGATGCGCTCTGCCGTCAGGGGTTTGTCGCGTCCGCGCTGTTTTGACATCGAATCCTCCATGGGTGGTTGCTGCGGCGGGAACCGCAACGCCCATGGTGGCTCGCTGCGGGGGGCGTCGCAATGCGCCTCCCGTAGCTGTGATCTTTTTGCTCCTTCTCTCCATGCTGACCAAGCTAACCGTGCGCTGATCGCCCGTCATCCGAAGCGCGTCCGGTCAGTGATCCTCGCTGCCATGCGCCACATCAGCGACGTGCTGACCGATGTGCTGCGCGACCTCGCGCCTGCTTTTGCCCCCGAAACAACGCCGGAAGCGCCGCCGCATAATGCGCGCCCTGCCCCGGCCTCTTCGCCGCGCTCTGGCGCGTGCGCCTCTCCCTCTCTTTGCAGGACCCTGCCATGACCACGCACGCCATCAAAACGGCCACGCAGGCCGTCATCCGTGCTGTGGGCGGTGTCGATGCGGCGGCGAGTTTCGTCCGCGTCGGTCGCTCACAGCTTTCGGATTATCAGAACCGCCATTCACCCTCGGTTGTTCCGGTCGATGTCGCGATCGAGATGGATCGCTGCGCGCAAGAGCCGGTCATTCTGGCGGCCATGGCGCTTGCCGAAGGCTACATTCTGACGCCGCTCAAGGTTGGCCAGGGCGATCTCGCGACCGATATCGAGAAGGTGTCGCACAGCTTCAACGAGACGATTTCGACCACGCTGCGCGTGCTGGCTGACGGCGTTGTCGAGCCGCATGAAGTTGTGGCGATGCGCGCCACGCTATCGAGCCTGCACCATGCGGTCGGGCAGGCCCTGCATAATCTGAGGGCGACGGATGAGAAGCCTGCCCCTGCTGCGCTGCGAGGTGTGGCATGAGCGCCATTCATTCCGACGCTGCGCCCAAAATGGTGCGCTCGCAGTTGGCAACGCCTGCTGAGCAGGTGCATGCAAACGTGCTGTTCAAAGAGCTTCGCGGACGAAAGGGCGCAAGGCTTGCGCTGGCTGTTATTCTCGATCGCGCGCCGAAGACAATCACCGGCTGGCATTATGTCCCCTCTGCCTATGTGCGGCCTTTCCTGCGCGCGCATGAAAGCGGCGCGCTTGAACGGGCTATTCAGAACATCGCGCCGGTTATCGCCCCCGCTGAACGCGAGCGTGCCCGCGATATCACGCGCAAGGTTCGCGCCCAGGCTGGCGGCGGCAAGGCTCTGGCCAGTGCGCTTAATGTTGCGGAAAGCAGCGTCAAGACATGGGATGACGTGCCTGAGCGGCATATCCCCGCATTGCTGAAGCAGTTCGGCAGTGTTCAGGCGCAGGCAGAGCGCAGCATCGAAAGGCCACCCGTGAAGGTCTCTGCCAGCACGGCGCGTGTCTCGGGCGTCTGGCACCGGAGCTGCCTCTTTTGTGGCGCAGCTTTCTCGATTGATCCCCCGTTCATCCGGCGATGCGAAGCGCATAGGGGGCAAGGCTGATGGCTCGACCTGCACTCGATCGCGTCCGTCTTGCTCCTGCTGTGCAGGGCTATCATCGCAGAGGCTTCCCGGCGCGGCTTATCGCCAGCCGGCTTGGCATTTCCGAACGCAGCACGCGCGGGATGCTCAAGGATCTGGGGCTGACCTCGCCCCGGCCTGCTGTCACTCACACTCTGGAGATGCGTCATGGGTGATGTTCAGACGCTCGGGCGTCTCACCACACTTAATGAGCCCGAAAATCTAGATGCTGAATCGGCATTGCTCGGCGCGATCCTGACCAACGGGCGCCGAGCAATGCCCATGGTCGAGGAATATCTGCGCCCCGAGCATTTCTACGAGCCGCTCAATGGCGTGATCTATACCGCAGCCCTGCGCATGCATGCGGCGGGTGTCGAGCCGAATGTCATCCTGATCCGCAATCAGATCGGCGCTTCCGAAGTGCTGATGGGCCGTGACGTGGCGGAGTATCTCGGCCAGATCATGATGGCCACGGTCGGCATCCTCAATGCTGGTGATTACGGGCGGGCGATTTTCGACGCTTGGACGCGCCGCCAGCTGCGCAATGTCTGCATCGATGTCTCGCGGCTCTGCCTCACGCCCGGTGGCCAGTCGGGCGAGCAGATAGTCGAGCAGATGGAAGCCGGATTGCTCGATATCGCCCAGAACATGCGTGAGAGCCTGCCGAACGTCACGATCTCCGAAGCCATCCGCGAGGCGATTGCCTGCGGGCGCGAGAATGTGGCGCGTGGCTCGGCACTGGCTGGTCTGTCATGGGGTTATCCTGCCATGGACCGCATGACGGGCGGGCTGCTTGATGAGGCGCTTTATGTGATCGGCGCGCGCCCGGCCATGGGAAAGACGGCCTGGGCGCTCGGCGTGGCCATGCGTGTTGCCGCCAACGGACAGCGCGTTCTGTTCTGGTCAGGCGAGATGGCTGCGCGACAGATCGGCGCGCGTGCCGGGGCTGCCTATGCAGGGCTCTCGACACTCTCGGTCTTTGCCGGGCGTCGGTATGACATCCCCGAGGATGTTGCAACCGGCCTGCGCGCCGAATTGGAAGAATGGCAATGGCAGGCCCTGCATGAGGGTGAGAGGGCTGCCGAAGAGGTCGCGCTCGAACTGGATGTGCGTTCCGGCCTGACCGTCGCCGGGCTGCGTTCGCGCGCGCGCCGCATGAAGCGCAGCAAGCGCGGGCTGGGCCTGATCGTGCTCGATTATGTCGGGCTCATGCATGGCAGCGATGCCGCGCGTCGTCGCGGGCGCTATGAGGAAATGTCGGAAATCAGCGCGGGCCTCAAATCCCTCGCCAAGGAACTCGGCATTCCCATCATCGCGCTCGCCCAGCTCAACCGCGAAGTAGAAAAGCGCGAGGACAAGCGCCCGACTGAGGCCGATCTACGCGATAGCGGCGGGTTGGAGCAGGATGCCGATCTCGTCGCGTTCCTCTACCGCGACCACTATTACCTCAAAAAAGAAGCCAGTGGCGACGGACTCCAGAAGCGCGACAAGGAAACGAACGAGCAGTTCGCCAATCGCTGCTCGGAATTCCAGTTCCGCCTGCGTGAGTCGGTCGGCAAGGCGCAGGTGTTGATCCGCAAGAACCGCCATGGTGGCACTGGATCGGTGCGTATGCGCTTTGATGATGACAGCACCTGGTTTCGCGATGAATGCGAAGATCCGCGCAGCCCGGCGTGGGTTTGTCAGGGTGGGGCATCATGAAGCGTCCTGCTGCACAGCGCAGCGCGCTGCGCCGCCGCTATGGCGTGCATGCGCGCTCTGTCATGGCCGATCCGCGCTGGTCTGTGCTGCCGCTTGCCGCTCGCGGCATGTGGCTGCATCTGACCGACATTGCCGATGTGATGCCCGAGCTGCGCGCCCCGGTGCGTGGCCAGGCCGTGACGGTGCCGGATCTCGCGCGCCTGCTTGCTGCTGAGCCGAATGAGGTCATCCGCGCCATTTCGCATCTCGTCAATCGAGACATTATCGAGCCCGTATCAGACGGGTATCGCCTGAAAGCCTATTGAGATGTCCAAATCATCAATCGAGAGCCGGGCGCTCGCCATGGTCGCCAGTGATGTGCGCCTGTTCACGCTCGCAGCTGAGGCTGCGGTGGTGTGGGTGCGTCTGATCTCTGCCATCCTCGAATATGGCGCAGACGGCATTCTACATGCTGGCAAGGACGGCGCCCCCGATCTCGCAACGCTTGCGCGCTTTAGGTTTCATGTGTCGGAAACCCAACTCGAAACCTACATGGAAACCTACGCCAGAACCCGGCTGATAACCTATGACGCGGCAAGCGGGCTGGTCGGATTGCCCGAAACGCTGCAGCCGACGCGGCGCGCCATTGCCTCACGATTGAACGGCAAAAAGGGCGGAAGACCGCCGAAAAACGCCAATCCGACGCCGCAGCACGATCCGCGCCAACGCACGGCCATAATGCCGATCTCAGGAGGAAAAACCGTGTCTCGCGAAACCCAAAGCAAAACCCAGCCTTCTCACGCGCGCGCTAAGCTAAGCTTAGCTGATAATATAAGCTTAGAAGGTAAAGCTAAGCTTGGGGCGCGGGTGGATGATGCGCAAATCGACACCGCCTATCAGCGCATCGGCCCCATGGCATTCGAGGCTGCCGGGTTCGACCCGGCGCGGGATATGGGCAATTACCGCATCGTGCGCCAATGGGCCGCCGATGCGCTGCAATCCGGGTTGAGCGCAGACGAGACCGAGCGGCTGATCCTTGGCGTGGTTGGCAGCGTTGCCGAACGCCAGCGCAGCAAGGGGGCAGCAATCAGCCATCTGGGCTATTTCGGCAAGGCAATCGGCACGGCTATTGCAAACCGCGATGTTCCTGACGCGCCAATGAGCGAAGGCGAAATCGAGGCCGACCGTGCCTGGAAGCGTGACATGGACACATGGCGCGAGCGCGTGGCCTCTGGCGTGGCGGGTGCCGTCAATGACACCATCCCGAACCGTGCGGATTACCTCGACCGCGCAAGGAAGGCCGCATGAGCAAGATGCCTCTGCGTTTCGATCCTGACCGTAGCCTGCCCGAGCAGGTGGGCGAATGGCTGGATGAGGCTGCCCTGACGCTTGCGGCTCTTCCAGCCACCGGGTTGCGTCCCGCTGGGGCTGGTAGCACATGGCCCGACTATGTGCGTGATCTGGAAGATCTCGGCTGGGATCGCGAGAGCGATGATTTCATGCCCCGTCCTACTGCGGCTCAGGTCGAGCGGCTCGATATCGTTCTCACCTGGGTGCCGATGATCGAGGATCGCAAGCTGCGCGTCGTGGTCAATATGCGCCTGATCGTGCATCGGATTTCGGGTCGGCATAAGTGGGAATGGCGCAAGATCGGGACAAAGCTCGGGGCTGATCACAAGACAGCACAGGCCTGGCATCAACGCGCCTGTGCGCTCATCGCAAAAAAAATTCAGCCGAATGCATTTTCCACTTCCCAAATTCCCCAATTTGCAGATATGTGAGAACCATACTCGCGAGACGCTTACCCATTCGGGCAAGCGTCTTTTTTTATGCCTGCGCCTCGGGATGCGGAGGGTGCCATGTGACCGGACCATGCGCCCCTTCACCCCTCCGATGACGGGGGTGGCCCAGAATTTTTGGGTCCCTCCTGGCAAGGTCCCCTGCCGGGGATTGTTCGCACCCCGGTCAGAGACACTTTTTCAGTAAAATCAAATCAGGGTTGGTGTTGTTGTTGTTGTCGTCCAAGGGGGAAAGCATGGAAGCATCGCCCGGCGTGACGCTCAACAAGGCCGAAATGGCGAAGCGTCTCAAGGTCTCGCTGCCAACGCTGACCAACTGGCTCGACCGCTGGCCTGACTTCCCTTTCGTGGATCGCGGCACCAACGGCAAAAGCTGGCGCTTCGATCCTCACGCCGTCTTCGACTTCCTCGCAGCACGGCAAGAGGAAGAGCAGCGCAAGAGCGCCGGGCGCGATGAGCAGCTTGAACGGCTCCAGTTGCAGTTCGATGAGCTTTTCGAACCCGAGGAACAGCCGCGTTCGTTGGGCACGGTGTCGGCCAAAGAGCAGATCGATATCTGGCGACTGCGCGAACTCAAGCGCAAGGAAGCCGAGCGCTGCGGAAAGCTCGTGGTCGCTGAGCAGCTGCAGGACATGTTCTCATCGGCCTTCGCCACGC
This sequence comes from Asaia spathodeae NBRC 105894, assembly GCF_025994195.1. Classification (NCBI taxonomy): domain Bacteria; kingdom Pseudomonadati; phylum Pseudomonadota; class Alphaproteobacteria; order Acetobacterales; family Acetobacteraceae; genus Asaia; species Asaia spathodeae. Next base: position 40,399 of record NZ_BAPY01000061.1, read on the forward strand.
TCTCGCGTGACACTGGCGTGTTTTTGCGCCGACTGGCGCGTGAGCAGGATTGGCCCGAGGCCGTCTTGCGCAAAGCCGAGGCCGATCTGGCCGACACGCAACGTAAATCAGTCACCACTGTTCTCGACGCCCTGAAACAGGAAGCCGACACCGATCATGAGCGACAGCTACACCTCGCCTGACGATGTGCTGTTTGCCGACCCGCGCCTGATCCTTGCCGAGGCCATCAAGGCCTATCTGCCTCCCGAGCGGATCAATACCGCCGATTATGCGGCCAAACACCGCATTCTTGATAATCGTGGTGGTGGCTATGTCGGGCGCTGGAACCACGATGAGGCCCCGTTTCTGGTCGGCCCCATGGAAGCGCTCGATGAGCTGCGCTTTCTCAATGTCGCTGTCGTCGGTCCTGCCCGATCGGGCAAGACCACGATCGGGCAGAACTGGCTGCTCAAATCGGTCGATGTCGATCCGGCTGACTTCCTGGTCTATGCCCAGACCGACGATGTGATCGAGAGCTACGTCAAGCGCGAGATCGCGCCCATGATCGACCTGCACCCGCAGGCGAAAGAAAAGCTCGGCCTGCGCCCGGTCGATAACTCGCTCAAATTCAAGCGCTTCCGCGCAATGTGGATCGAATTCCTCGCGGCGGCCTATAACAACCTGATCAACAAATCTGCCCCGCGCATTATCATGACCGAGATCGACGCCTATCCGGCCAGTCTCGGCGACCCCTGCGCCCTGGCCTCGATCCGCCGCGAGACATTCGGGCAGGAAAGCATGCTGCTGGCAGAAAGCCATCCAGACCGTGCCAACGGGCTCGACCCGTCGCTCTGGACGGATGGCATCATGAAGCAATATGCGGATAGCGACCGCCGCCTCTGGTGGTGGCCCTGCCCGCATTGCAACGGTTATTCGAGCCCGAACCCGACCGCTTCCGTCCCGATGACATTGCACTGGGAAGCAGAAGCGCCGCTCAATGAGATCGCAGAAAGTGCGGCCCTTCTCTGTCCACATTGCGGAACGCTGATTGAGGATAAATGGCGACGCGCCATGAACCGCGACGGCATGTGGGTTGGCCACGGGCAGGAGATTTCGACCGAGGGCGAGGTCACTGGTGATCTGGTCAGAAGCCGCACGGCGGGTTTCTGGATCACCGGCCTGATGTCGCCTTTCATCATCGGCGGCGTGGGTTCCCTCGCCTATGGCATGGCCAAGGCTCAACGCGCTTTCGAGGCAACCGGCGACGACAAGGATCTGCGCGCCGTCACCGTCAAGCGCTGGGGCCTCCCCTATCAGGCCAAGCGGGTGGCGGGGTCTCTCGATGCCGGGGCGCTTGCAGCGCGTGCAGAGGCCGGGCTACGCCTTGGCTTTGTGCCCGAGGGTGTGCGCTTCCTGACCGCTGCGGTGGATATTCAGGCCAATCGCTTCGAGCTTCTTGTCAGGGGCTGGGGCGTCAACGGCGAAAGCTGGGTCATCGATGACCGCGTGATCGCTGCTGACCCGGCCACAAGCCCGAATGACTGGGACAACCTCCTGATCTCGCTGGAAGAGGCGCGATACCCTCTTGCTGACGGCTCAGGCCGGTGCATGAAAATCCTCGGCGTCGGCTATGACAGCGGTGGTCAGGATGGCGTCACCCTGCAGGCCTATGGTGCCTGGCGCCGGTCACGCAAGCGGCGTGGTGCGCGGCGTCTGGGCAAATTCGACGGTCGGGACGGGTGGACCATTCTGCCGCTGAAGGGCGCCAGCTCGTTCAACGCCCCTACCCTTGTCGTCACTTATCCCGACTCACAGCGCAAGGACCGCATGGCCCATGCGCGTGGCGAGGTGCCGGTCGGCTTCTTCAACCCCAATCGGTTCAAGGACGATCTCTCGACGCAGCTGCAAAAGGGTGAGCCGGGGCCATGGTATGTGCATTTCCCCGGCGCGCTACTGGCAGCCGAGCCACCTCACCCGTTCTTCGAGCAGCTCGTCGCCGAACAGCGCCGCCCCGATGGGCGGTGGGAGAAGGCAACAAGCTCGGCCCGCAATGAGCGGCTCGATCTCATGGTGATGAACAATGTCGTGGCTCATCTCTTCGGAATAGCGCGCATCAAATGGGAGTCACCGCCCGCCTGGGCAGCGCCATGGGATCAGAACAGCCTCGTCATGGTGCCGGTGGTGCCATCAGACGATGCCGGATCGGGCGCAAGGGTAGCGCCCAGCGTCCTCACTCAGGCAGCGCCCTCCCCGTCCTCCAGCGATGAGGCACGCAAAGAGCGGATGCGCCGCATGGTCTCACGCATGGCAAGGTAAACCGGTATGGCGGGCATAGATTTCAGAGTGAAAATCGATGTTCGCCATACCATGGCAGCTTTCGATCAGCTCTCGTCGAAGGAAGTGCCTGCCGCAATCGCCATGTCGATGAACAAGGTCGCAGGCGCTGCAAAACGCGCGATCGTGTCGGAAATGGAAGAGGTTTTCGACAATCCAAACAACTGGACGCTCGGCGCTTTCGCAGTCCTGCCTGCGACGCGTGACAACCTCGAAGCCAAGGTGATCACGAAAGACGGGACTGGCGAGAAGCATCCCAACGCCTATCGCTACCTCAGCGTTCAGGACACTGGCGGTCGACGCCGCATGAAGCGCTCCGAGTATCTGATGCGCGGCATCTCCGAAGGCCAATACTGGGTGCCGGGAAAGGATGCGCCGCTCGATGCCAATGGCAATATCCAGTCGGGTGAGATCACCCGCATTCTGAGCCGCCTCGGCCAGTTCGAGGAAAACGGCTTCAAGGCCAACATGACGGCCAATAGTGCCAAGCGCCTCGCCAAAAAGGGCATGAACGCACGCGGTCAGCGTTCGGAATACTTCGTCGCCCGCGAGCGCGGTAACGGGCGGCCCAGCGGGATCTACAAATATGTTGGCCCCGGCCAGGTGGCGCAGATCCTGATCTTCACCCCTGCCGCCCCGAACTACAAACCGCGCATTTCCTTCGAGAAGATCGTCGCCGATGTCGTCGCCCGCGAGACCGATCGCATGATCGGCCAGGCGGTACGCTACACCCTGAAAAAGAGGCTGGAATGAGTTTCAACCGATACCCCCCGATCAAGCCTCGACAAACGATCCTTTCCGGCCTGACCAATGAGCAGTTGCAAGCCAACCTCGCGGCCGCGCAACAGGCTTACGCCGATCTCATGACGGGCGGAAAGCCGGTCTCGGTCTCCTACTCACAAGTCAATGGCGCGCGATCCGTCACCTACACCGCCACCAATAAAACCGACCTGCTGAACTACATCCAGCTCCTGCAGACACAGCTCGGGATCACCCGGCGCAGACCTTTGAGGATTGCCTTTCGATGAATGATCGCAGCGCGCTGATCCTCGGCCCGGATGGCAATCCGATGCGCCGTGCGCCCGCGCCTGCGGCCCCGCGTCGTCGCTCTCTGGCGCTCAATGGCGGCTGGGGAAACACGCCCTATGATGCCGCCGATATCACCGGCGCCCATATGTCGGCCTGGAACCCGCTTCTCTGGTCGCCTGATGTCGAGCTCAACATCTATCGTGACCGCATCGTGTCGCGTGTGCGCGATCTGGTGCGCAATGATGGCTGGGCCTCGGGCACCATCACCCGCGTGCTCGATAACGCAATCGGCGGCTCGTTCCGGGCCATCAGCAAGCCCGACTATCGCGCCCTGCGCGTCAAGACCGGCTTTGCCTTCGATGCCGCCTGGGCCGATGAATGGGGCCGTGTGGTCGACAGCCACTGGCGGTCCTTCGCCGAAGACGAAAACCGCTACTGCGATGTCGGGCGTCGCCTCACCTTCACGCAGATCTGCTGGTCTGCCATGCGCCATGATCTGGTGGATGGCGATGCCCTGGCTCAGGTGTGCTGGCTGCCCGAGCGCATCGGGCGCGGGCGGGCCGAATATGCCACGACATTCAATCTGATCGACCCTGACCGCCTCTCCGTGCCCCAGAATAACTGGGACATGGAATTCTGCCGTGGCGGGGTGCAGATCGATGAATGGGGCGCGCCAATTGGCTATCACATCCGCGCTGCCCATCAGGGCGACTGGTTTGCGGCGGCCAAATCGCAGCAATGGAACTTCATCGCCCGCGAGACGGCATGGGGCAGGCCCAATGTCGTGCATCACTTCCAGACCGAGCGCGCCGGTCAGCATCGTGGCGGCGCAGGCATCCTCGCCCCCGTGGTGCAGCGCCTCAAGATGCTGATCAAATATGACGGGACCGAACTCGATGCTGCGATCGTCAATGCAATCTTCGGCGCCTATGTCGAAAGCCCGTTCGATCAGGAAATGGTGGCGGATGCGCTCGGCGGCGGTGAGGCTGGTTCGGCCTATCAGGATCTCCGTAGCGAATTCCATGGCGGCAATCGCGTCATGCTGGGCGATGTTCGCATGCCCATGCTGGCGCCGGGTGAGAAGATCAACACAGTCAGCGCCGCCCGGCCTGCTTCGAATTTCCGCGATTTCGAAGGGGCAATCCTGCGCAACGTCGCCTCGGGTGCCGGTGTCTCGGCCATGCAGGTCAGCAATGACTGGTCTGACGTAAACTACAGCTCGGCACGCGCTGCGCTGATCGAGGCATGGAAAACCATGTCGCGCCGGCGTCAAAACTTCGCCCAGGGCTTCGCCTCCCCTCTCCGGTCCTCTTGGCTGGAAGAATGCGTGACCCTGCATGATTTACCCATGCCTGCAGGCGTGCCGAAAGACTTCCTCGCCCGCCACTTCCCCGATCTGAAGACGCCGCTCTCGCGCTGCAAATGGCTCGGGCCGGGGCGCGGCTATATCGACCCCGTGGCAGAGCGCAAAGGCTCGATCATGGGGCTTGATGCCGGTCTCACGACGCTGGAAGAAGAGATCGCCGAAAACAGCGGCGCAGATTGGGAAGAAACCGCCGATCAACGCGCGGTCGAGGTCCGGCGCTATCGAGAGCTGGGCTTGCCGCTACCGGAATGGGCCATAAATGAGCTGAACGCTGATCAGGCGTCACAGCCGAAGGAGCGGGATGCAATCTAAAAAAGGCTCAACGCTGCTCATAGGCCACGAGATCGCGACGGTTTATTCGCGGACAGGCCGATAAGGTAACTGAGCATGCCCGCATCGTTCCCAAGAGCGTAAGTAAACTACGCAAGATCAGGCGGTTAGCTTGACGCGGGGCTTGGAGATGCCTCTTTTTTATCGTCGGAGACCAGATCGAGAATGTGTTTCCCTAATGAGGTTTTATAGAAGCCTGTATCCTCAGTGATCCCGCCAGACGAATTATGCAGTCTTCTCATTTCAAAAACGAGAAACCCTATTTCCTCGAGATGTTTGAGAGTAAGATCAACCTCAGCGAAAGATATTTCTTCGGCCCCTTGAAGTCTCTTCAATGCATAATGAATACTTGAAACTTGTCTTTCTCTGCTTACAAGCGATGGACGGACATCATCGAAATGCAGCAAAACAAGAGCGTCGAGCGGTTCAAGCTTCCCAACAAAATGCAGCCATTCAGGGCGTATAGTACGCGTCTCACCAGTCATCAATTTAGCAAGGATACTCGCCCAGAGAGCTTGTAGCTCTTCGCGGTCTTCATCGGCGCTAGCCTCAAACAATCGACGGCCATCTTTAAAAGAGAAGGCCGTAAGTTTTCCCCCAGTGCGTTCGAGCTTCGCCTTGGCCTTAAGAGTAGCGAGCCTCGTTACATATAGGAAATTTCTTTTTTCTCTTTCATGGTGCACGCGATCGCCTATGAACCCCACCATGTCATCGAAAACACGCTTCAGCTGTGGGATGGCTGACGCCGCGTTTTTAAGATTTTTAAGAACCTGTAAAAAATCATTCGGGTCGATGTTCATCAAATCATTCATTTCCCGGCTCCAAACGCCATTCATACTGAACCTAAACGATAATTCCGTTATCATTCTCTTCGTAATTAAACACTAATTACGATTGTCAAGGAAGGCGAAACGCTTGATGAAGATGGCTTCCCTTTTCCTGAACCGCCCGATCGCCCTCACTGAAACCAGCCTCGCCCTCCTGCGCGTCGAGTTTCAGGGCGGCGGTAATGCCGAAGCCTTTCTTGGCGAACGCATGGCGGCGCCAGATGTGCCCTATGAGGTGATCGAAGGCATCGCCGTCATCCCGGTTTCGGGCGGGCTCCTGCCCGGCTTCGGCTTGTCCTGGTCCGGGGCGACCTATTATCAGGATATTCGGTGTTCTCTGGCTGCGGCTCTGCAAGACCCCGCCGTCAATAGCATCGCGCTCATCGTCAATTCGCCCGGTGGTACGGTCAGTGAGTGTTTCGACACGGCTGATCTCATCTATCAGGCGCGAGGCGACAAGCCGATCTGGGCCATTCTGGATGACGTGGCCTATTCCGCTGCCTACGCCATTGCGTCTGCCGCCGATTTCATCACCGTGCCCCGCACGGGCGGCACAGGGTCGATCGGCGTTGTCGGCATGCATGTCGATATAACGGCCTCGCTCGCCGATGCGGGCATCAAGGTCACGACATTTCAGTATGGTGCCCGCAAGACCGATTCATACCCCACCACGCCCCTCACCGACCCGGCGCGCGAGCGCATGCAGGCCGATATTGATGAGATGGGGGAAATGTTCGTGGCGCTCGTCGCCCGCAACCGGAATATCTCGCCCGAGAGCGTGCGGAATACTCAGGCCGCAACCTTCATGGGCGAGCACGGCATAGCGCTCGGTCTCGCCGACCAGATCGCCACGCCGCAGGAAGCCATCAGCGCCTTGCTGAGGGTCTGACCCTACCAAACCTCGCTTGCAAGCAAGGCCCCTTTCCGGGGCCTTTTTTTATGCCCTGGAGACTTTTGATGTCGAAAAAGATCGGCTTCTCACATCTGTTCGGCGGCGCGGCACGCAATGCCTCTGCCCCGACACGCATCGACCCTGCCCTCACCCGCCCCGGCGCCAAATCCCGCGCCGAAGAGGAGGAGGAAAACGACGGCGAAGACGGCAACGACGACGAGAAGGAAGCCCCAAAGCCTGAAACCGGCAAGCGCGGCAAAAAGGCAAAAAAGGCCCGTCGTGCGGAAGACGATAACGGCGATGAGGGCGATACCGACGCCGAAGAGGGTGACGACGACACCGACGCCGAAGATCAGGACGATGATGAAACGGCCAAGGCTCGTGCGCGTGAGCGCGGACGCATCGCCGCCATCATGAGCAGCAACGCTGCTGAGGGTAATCCGATCCTCGCTCTGGATCTCGCCCTGAATACGCGCATGACGCGTAATCAGGTGATCGGCACCCTCAAGCGCACTGGTGGGTCGGCGGGTGTTGCCCCCTCTCAGGCAGCGGCGCCCATCAGCCAGCTTGACGCCCGCATGGGCCGCGAGCGCACGGCGCCTGTCCTCTCCGAGGACGGTCACAACCGCCCTGACGGAAACTCTGCTGCGGGTGTCGCAGCCCGCCTGACCGCGCGCCACAGCGCCATGACCGGACGATAAGCCCATGAGCGATAGCATCACCAACGGCATCTATTCCCAGACGCCCGGCATGTTCGACGCCACCTTCCTGCCCGATCAGCTGATTGCAGGCCCTTTCCAGCGCGTGACCGGCAATGTCACGCTGGCTGGCAGTAACGGCGTGCTCCTGCGCGGCACGGTGCTCGGCGCTGTGACGGCCTCGGGCAAATACATTCCCGCTGCTTCGGCGGCCACGGATGGCAGTCAGAACCCGGTCGCAATCCTCGCTGACACCTGTGACACCACCTCCGGCGATGTCGTGGGCGCAGGCGTCTATTTCAGTGGCGAATTCAATGTGAACGCTGTCACGCTTGGTACCGGCCTCACGGCAGCCGCTGCGACGGCAGCGCTCCGCCCCCTCTCCATCTTTCTGAAATCTGCGGTCAGCGCCGCCGACCCTTCCTGAGGAGCCTGACCCGTGAATGCAATTTCGATTTACGACACGAACGTTCTGGTTCAGGTCGTCGCCAACCTGAAGACTGCGCAGACCTTCTTTCTCGATAATTTCTTCGGCAATATCATCGAGAGCGACACGCAATTTGTCTCGATCGATGTCGATGTCGGCAAGCGCCGTATGTCGCCATTCGTAAGCCCGCTCGTCGAAGGCAAGCTCGTCGAGCAGCGCCGTATCCAGACGAACGTGTTCGAGCCGCCCTACGTCAAGGACAAGCGCGCGCCCGATCTGATGCGCCCTGTCCGTCGCATGCTGGGCGAGCGCATTGGTGGCGGTCCCATGAGCGCTGCGGAGCGCATGGAAGCCAATCTCGTGTTCGAGTTGAACGATCAGGTCGACATGCTCAAGCGCCGTCAGGAATGGATGGCTGCCCAGGCGCTGCTTACCGGCAAGCTGACCGTTTCCGGTGATGGCTTCCCGACCTCGACAATCGACTTCATGCGCGATGAGTCGCTCACGATCGTGCGCTCGGGTTCGAGCATGTGGGATGCCACCAATTCAACGGCCAGCCCCACCGCCGATATCAACGCATGGTCGACAGCCATGCTCAAGGCCAGCGGTGCGCAGCTGACCGATCTCGTCTTCACGAACAGCCCTTACAATGCGCTGCTCAAGGATGAGACGATCAAGACGGCTATTCTCAACTCTGCCTTCCGGCAGAATGACGACGCCAATTTCCAGTTTGGCCCCAAGGTCGCACCGGGTGCGATCCTCAAGGGTTACTGGGGTACGATCCGCGTCTGGCTTTATAACGACTGGTACGTCGACGATAACAACAAGGAACAGCCGATGATTCCTGACGGAACGGTTCTCGGCCTTTCCGATCAGCTGAATGGCACGCGTGCCTATGGTGCGATCAAGGACCCGGCTTTTGCCTATGGGGCCATGGCCTACGCCCCCAAGAGCTGGATGCAGGAAGACCCGGCGCAGCGCTTCCTGATGCTGCAATCGGCCCCGATCGTCATCCCGACACGCGTGAATGCCTGCCTTGCCGCAACCGTCACCAGCGCAGCGAGCTGAACCATGGCCAAGACAGACACGATCAGCGTCCGGGTGCTCCCCGGTCGCGTCCTCACCCATGATGGCGAGCGTCTCGAAGATGGCGAGGTTTTTGACCTCACAAAGGCGCAGGCGACCGGTCTGCTCGCCGCTGGCCATGTCGAGCGCGTAGGGATCGAGGCAGACGACAGCGAGACCGAAGAAGGCGACGGCGGCACCGACGCCGAAGGCGAAGAGCCGAAGAAAGACCCTGCAAAATGATCGACTTTGATGGCCTCGCCCTTGGCCCGTGCATGCAGACCTTCGGTGAGGCCGTCTTCTATGAGCCGATCGACGGGCCCGGCTATGCGACGACAGGGATCTTCGATGATGCCTTTGTCCCGACTTTTCCTGATGACGGCACCGATCTGGGCCCGACGCATATCGTCAATTATGCCGCCGTTCTTGGCGTACAGCTCGCCCAGATGCGCGCCCTGCCGGTGCAGGGCGACAATCTGACGGTGCGCGGCGCGGCCTTCACCGTGCGTGAGGCCCGTGCCGATAGCCGGGGCGGCATGCTGCTCATGCTCAACTTCCGAGATGATGATGACGATACCGTACCGCCTTTTACTGCGTGAAACGGCCTGCCGTGTCCTGCTGGCCTCTGGCACGGATGCGGGTGAGAAAGTCTTCACGGCGCGCAGCATGCCCTCCGAAGCAAAGCAGCTTCCGCAGATCGTGCTGCAGGTGCCGATCGACCGGGGCGAGAGCTTCGGGCGCGCGGCACCCGGCTTTCGGCGGGTGGCTTATCTCGTGGCGGTCGGCAAGGTCTCGCATAGCTCGGCAGAGAAAACCGAGCTGGCGCTCGACCGGCTGGGCAGCCAGATCGAATATGCCCTGATGCAGAGCCCCGCCCTGCAAGGCATGATCCAGCAAGTGACCGAGATCGATCTGCGCGTGCAGATTGACGCTTCCGGCGAGACCTTTCTCGGCATGGTCACGGTGCGACTGGGGCTGGAATACATCGAATATTTCGAGCTGACGGGTCTGCCACTGGCAGAGATCGACGGCAAAATGAGCGCAAACGGCAATGACGATTTTGCCGATCTGCGCGTCACCTTCCCAAATCAATGAGGTCACACCCCATGCGCGTGAAACCCGCAGATGGCCGCGCAATGCGCTGGCCGGGCACGCTGCGCCTGCTGAAATACTCAGGCGAAGACGTGCCGGAAACCGCCTTCTGGCTGCGCGCCAAAGCCAAGGGCGATGTTGTCGAGGCCAAGGACGCTGTTTCTGAGGCAGGCGCCTCGTCTGCGGGTGATGAGCCTGTGCCGGGCCGTGCCCTTGTCGCGGGAGCGAAAGAATGAGCGATACGATCACCATTCCCGGCTACTCTGCCGATAACCGCAATCCCGGCGTCTATTTCGCTCTCGATAACTCGAAAGCCAACACGGCAACGGCTGCGCGACGTGTCCTGATCATTGCGGGCATGCTGGCCTCCGGCACGGCCACCTCGGGCATTGCCGAATTGTCACTAGGGGCAACCGATGCCGCCAGCAAGTATGGCGTCGGCTCTCAGGCAGCGCGTGCCGTCTCCTGGTATCGGGCAATCGATACACAGGGCGAGGTCTGGGTCATGGGCCTGTCCGATGACCCCTCGGCAGTCGCAGCCACCGGGTCTTTCACGATCGCTGGCACGGCATCGGCATCCGGCACGCTTTCGCTCTATATCGGTGATCAGCTCGTCAGCACGCTGGTGACGGCGGGCGATACAGCGGCCACGGTTGCAGGCAATGTTGTCGCCTCTGCGCAGGCAATTTCGGGCCTTGCAGTCACAATGGCGGTCGATGGGACAAATGCGGGTAAGGTCAACGTCACCGCGCTGAACAAGGGGCTTGCCGGTAACGATACGCTGCTTTCTGTCTCGCTTCTGGGCACGGCGGGCGGTCAGAGCGTGCCTGCCGGTCTCTCGGTGACGATCTCGCAAATGGCGGGCGGCACGGCAAACCCGACTGCGCTCGCAGGGGCCCTCGCCTCTATGGGTGAGCGCGTCTATGATCTGGTGATTCACCCCTACACCGATAGTGGCAGCCTCACGGCCCTGAAAACGGCCCTCGCCTCGCGCTGGTCGCCCATGTCGCAGCTTTATGGCCATGCCATCACAGCCTATCGCGGCACATACGGCCAGGCGACAGCGTTCGGTATGGCGCAGAATGATCCTCATGCGACGATCATGCCGATCTCTGACAGTGCCTCTGATCCCCTGCGCTGGGCTGCGGAACTCGGTGCGCAGGTTGCTCTTTCGATGCGCGCCAATCCGGCGATCCCGATCACGGCGCTTGCACTCAATGTCATGCCGCCCAGCGATGCCGGGCGCTTCACATTCGATGAGCGCAACAGCCTGCTGCATGATGGTCTTTCGACGCACCGTATCGGCGATGACGGCACCGTCACCATCGAACGTCTGATTACCACCTACCAGAAGAATGCTACGGGTCAGCCCGATAACAGCTATCTCGGCATCGAGACCATGATGCAGGCAACGGTCTGCCTGCAGGATATGGCGGCCTATCTTGCCCAGACCTGCCTTGGCGCGATTCTGGTCGCAGACGGGGCAAAAATCAGCGCGGGCACAAAAGTCATGACAGCCCAGCTGGTCGGCAAGCAATGCGTGGCCCGTTACCGCTGGCAGGCGGCTCAATACTGGGTCCAGAACCCCGATAATTTCGCCGCCAATCTCGTGGCGCAGAATGTCGGCAATGGCGTGGTCAAGCTCTCGATGCCCTATGACTTTGCCGGTCAGCTCTGGATCATCGCGGGCACTGCCCAATTCGTAAAATCGTAAGGAGGTCCGATGTCTGAAACCGCCTATCGCGGCCCCCTTGCGGGGCTCGCAACCATCAACATCAATGGCGAGCCTTGGAACATCGTCGGTGATGCCCAATGGCAGGCCTCGGGCCTCGTCAACGAAACCCTCAAAGGCCAGACGGCTGTCGAGGGCTTCGGCGCGATGCCCCAGCAGGGCTTTTTCCAGGCCACCATTCGTGATCGTCGCGACCGATCAATCTCTGATTTCCAGGGGGCATCGGGCCTCAACATCGTGCTGGTCCAGGCAAACGGGAAGGTCATCACCGTGGTCAATGGCTGGCAGACCGGTGAGATCAATCTCAACACGCAGGAAGGCACGTTCGAGCTGCATGTCGAGAGTGACACCGTGACTGAGGATACTGTCGGATGAACCAGATCACTGACGCTGAAGCCATGAGCGCGCTCGCTGATGGGGTGCCTGATGACGTAGCGCCCGATAAAGGGCGTCTGACAATCACGCTCGATGAGCCGATCAAGGTCAGGGCCGGTGACTACACCCGTCTCGCGCTGTCCGAGCCTTGCGTCTTCCATGTGCTCGAAGCCTCCAAAAAGATCGGATCACGTCCTGATCAGGAGACGGTCTATGACTCGCAGATCGATCTGGTCGCGCGCGTGTCGGGCTGGCCCCTGACGGCGCTCTACGCGCTTCCCTCGCGCAAGCTCGATGAGGCAATCGTGTTTGTGACTGATTTCGAGGAAAGCGCGCGTCGTCAACCCGATGAGCCGCCCAGCCATGAAGATCAACTCGTGCTCGTCGCTGACCGCGAAATCGAAGCCGTCAAAAGCCTGTGGCGCGAAATGACGCTGCGCGAGCCCAATGTCGCAGAACGCCGCGCATTCAAATCGGCGCAGGCCAAAGGCAGCGCCTATGCCTATATGCGCGGCGAATTGCAGCTCGTCTCAAGCATCAGCGGCTGGCCCGATGCGGCCATCCTCAAGATGCCGATCAGCATGTTTGCCCGCGCGGCGGATTACTGCGCGGTTTTTTTTATACCTGGCCCGCAAACTGGGAGCAGCTCGGCACCGACCTGACCGAGATCTTTCCGGGCTGGACACGCACCGAATGCGAAAGCCTGACCGGAACGGATCTGTGGCGCGCTGCTGAAGACGCGCGCCGGATCTGCGAACGCAGGGCCAAGGAGGCCAAACGTGGCAGGTAACGGCGTAAGCGTAGCCATCACCGCTCAGGATCGCGCCAGCTCGACCCTTGAGCGGATCAACAGCCGCCTTGCGCGCATGCAGCTTCCGGCGCGTCGCACCTTCGGGGCGCTGCAGCGCTTTTCGCAGGTGACGGGCCTCACCCGCCTGCGCGGTGGGCTATCGAGCGTTGCCCGCGAGGGTGTCTCTGCCTTTCGCTCGATCGGTCAGATCGCGCCGGTTCTCGGCACCGTTACCGGCGCGACTTCGGTTGCAGGTATCTATCGCCTGGCCAGTGCCTGGGCGAAGATGGGCACCGAGATCCGCACGACGTCGCACGCGATCGGCATAGCGCCCGAACGCCTCGCCAAGCTGCAGAATGCAGCCCGATTGTCAGGCGGCTCGGGAGAGGCGGTCACGGGCGCGCTACAGTCGCTCTCGCAAACGCAGTGGGAAATGGCCCATGGCTTTGCGCCCGAAGCGCAGGCCACCTTTCAGGCGCTATTCAACGGCACGGGCACAAGCATAAAGCAAATCGAGCAGATGAAGCCCGATGAGCTGTTTGACCGGCTCATCAAGCGCCTGCGCGGTATCAAGAACCCTGCAGCCCAAGCCATTGCTGCCCAAAAGCTCTTTGGTGGCGCTGCGGCTGGCCTGCTGCCGATCCTACAGCAAACCGAAAAAGAATATCAGGCCAATATCCGGCTGGCTGAACGCTATGGCGTTAATAACCAGAAAGGCGCGGATGCCGCAGCCAGACTGCAGCACTCGCTTAATGGACTCACCCTCGCCGGTGAAGGGCTGGCTTATAGTATCGCCCAGGCGATCGAGCCCAATGTGCGCGCCGTTATCGATCGTATGTCGGATTGGATCGCAGAAAACCGGGAATGGATTGCCCTTCGCATCGGCAAGATCTTCGGCGAGGTGGCCGACGCGGTAAGTCGTGTCGTCAAGTGGCTGCAGGATGGTGGCTGGGACGAAATCACCGGGAAGATACGCAGTGTCGTGAATGCCTTGGGAGGGTGGAAAAGTGTAGCCGCCGAAGCAGTCATCGCGGTTGGAGCGCTTTACGCCGCACCGGTGCTTTTGGGCATGGCCAGCTTTGCGCTTCAGGTCATGGCCATCTCGAAAGCTTTCGATGCCATGAAGGTATCGGCGGAAGCTGCGAATGGTGCCGCTGGCGTACCCAAAAAGATCGGAAAGGGCGCAGTAGTCCGGACCTTCGCCCGCGGTGTTGGCATCTTAGCGGTGATGGAAGCGGCACAGCAGGGCGCCGATGCGCTGGGGTGGCAGAATAAATCTGCACAGATCAGTGCTAGCATTGACCGCAGACTCGGCACCAACCTGCCATACGCATATCAAGCGTATAAATATTACACGTCACACGGACGCAGTTCGGCGGAGGCCTCGGGGCTTGTCTCGCGCATCGATCGCGAGAGTGGCTTTAACGCGGGGGCCGAAGGCGATAGCGGCCAAGCTTACGGAATCCTGCAATGGCATCCAGACCGGCAGGCAAATTTCAAAAAGCAATTCGGGCATGACATTCGCAATTCGACCTTTTCTGAGCAGCTTCAGTTTTCGGATTGGGAGCTGAGCAATACCGAAAAAAAGGCGGGCGACAGGCTTCACGAGGCAGGTTCTGCTTCGCAGGCTGGAGCAATCGCCTCACTCTATTATGCCCGCCCCAAAGATCTGGTTGGCGAGGCCGGCGCCACAGCGGCAGGCGCAGTAGCTTGGCAGCGTCGGCTCGAAGAACGCGACCAGTATGGAGCTAACGGGTTCGCGGGCTGGGCACATGACGTGCGCAATCGCATCGCAGGCGCTTTCGCTGCGCCCGAGGTGGCGCTGCAACCTGACTGGGGCCGGTGGGGCCGGGGACTTGCAGCTCGGATGCTTGGCAATCCCGATACCAAGGAACCGGGATCGGCGCCTGGCCCCGGACCTGCGGATTGGGGGAAAGATCTCATCAGCGGTCTCAAGCTCCCCTCATCTGAGCCATCCATCGTCAAGATCGAGATCGACAACAAGAACGCCTTACCGGGCGCGAAGGTCAAAGCTTCAAGCTCTTCGCCATCCGTACAGATAGCCAGTGTCCGCACATCGCGGGCCATGGACCCAACCTCGACCGCAACAGGAAATTGACATGTCAGGCACGCTCACGCGCCTTGCTGCCCAATATCTTCAGTGCTCCTTTCGCGGCATCCCTTTTGCCGTCCTGGGTAGCGGGGGGCAGTCAGGGCGCAATACGGCTGTGCATGCCTATCCCTGGCGCGACGGGGTATGGGTCGAAGATATGGGGCGCCAAGGTCGTCAATATCACATCACGGGCCTTCTCGTCGGCCCAGCCTGCTACGCGCAGCGAGATCTGCTCGTTCGGGCGTCTGAAATATCGGGGCCCGGCCTCCTGATCCATCCTTCCGTGGGGATGTTTCAGGCAAGCCTCATGCGCTTTGAATGGCGCGAGCGCGACGGAATGATGAACGTCATAGATCTGTCTTTCGAGTTTATCGAGAAGACAGATCTACTGGGCACGCTCGTCACAACAGCGTTGCACGCGGCAATAGGTATCGCTGCCCTTGCCTTGCAATCCTCCTGCCTGTCTGACTATCGCACCACTACAAGCGCGGCTTTCGGGCGTGGCGGCTCGGTACTGGCACGGGCACGGGCGTCTGCATCCAGCTGGGGAGAAGGCGCAGCGGCGGCGATTCAATCCCCTCAAATCATGTCATCGGCACTCGCGGCGCTTCCCGGCGAATATGGGAGGTATAATCAGGGCAACGCGGGCGCAACGGTAGCAAGCGCCACAACACAGACGATCCTCACGGCATTAACAGCAAGCCGGGCGTCCATCGCCTATGCTTCGCAAGCGCTTTCAGTGGCGAATAGCGGCGATACTCTTGCAACTGGCTGCTTTGCCCTGACCGAGGATCTTCGGGGCGCCATCTATGACCCTGGAGTGCAGATAACCCTGCTCAAGGGGCTCTCATCCTACAACGTTGCAACGATAGATAGCGCCGCACCGATCGGGGGCGCCATGGCCACTGTCGAAACTGCGACTGCGCGCGTCTGCCGGATTGCCGCCCTGTTTTCTCTGGCTCAGGCCAGTGCTGACTGGTCGGCGGCGTCATCCGATGATGCTGAGGTTATGCGGCAAGGTCTGGCCGACCTAATCGATGCTGAGGCAACCAGTGCCGCCGATGCGGGATGGGACGGCACATGGCAAAGCCTCAACGCACTCAGGACGCAAGTCACCCGCGACCTTGGTGAACGAGCTGCTCGTCTGCCTGATGTCATCACGGTCGAACGTAATGCGCCCATGCCAGCCTTGGCTCTGGCGCAACAGATTTACTCTGACGGATCGCGTGCATCCGATCTGATCCGTCGTGCCAATCCGATTCACCCGGCCTTCATGCCGACCAGCTTTGAGGCGCTATCATCATGACAATCATCTCGCAGATTGAGCAGATCCTCGGTGTGGACGCTGCGACATCGAGCGAGGTCACGATACAGGTCAACGGTCATCTGATCACGGGCTGGACCGAGGTTGCGGTCGTCATGGGTCTGGAAATCATGCCCTGGACTGCAGAGCTGGGCCTTACGACCGAGGACCCGCAAACCGCACTGACAAACCTTATCAATCCCGGTGATATCTGCGAGGTCCTTATCGGCACGCAGAAAGTCATAACCGGATACGTCATCACGGTGGCAGAACTGGCGGGGCCGGGCGATCATATGCTGCGCATTGCAGTCGCTTCGAAGAGCACCGATCTGGTCGAATGCTCCGCCCTGCTATCATCCTATCAGATGTCGAGCACCAATGCGCTCGCCATTGCGCGAGCCGTTTGTGAGCGATCGCAGATCACGGTGTCATCGATCAATGGCGCCGGTAACGCCAATATCCAGCTCTTTTCGGTTATCCTGAGCGAAACGGGCTATCAGGTTATCGAGCGTGTCTGCCGTCTGGCGGGCGTACTGTTTTACGATCAGCCTGATGGCAACATCGTTTTTTCCGGTGTCGGCACGCAGCGCGCAGCAAGCGGATTTGTGGTGGGCGGCAACGTCGAGCAGGTCTCGCAAATGCGAAGCCTGGCGGCGCGGTATTCGCAGGTCATCCCTGTGCTGCAGACGGTCGACGTCCTGCAAACTGCGCCCTCGAATGACCGGCTGGCCGATCAAATGGCCTCGCTTACCGTTGGGCCCCCTGCAATCGATCCACATGTGTCGCGTGACCGTCCGATGCTCATCCTTATCGAGGCGGGAGATGCCGATCATAAGATCGCTGAACGCCGCGCTCAATGGGAAATCAATCGGCGTTATGGACGATCTCAGGCAATCACTCTGACCTGCGACAGCTGGCGAGACAGTGCCGGAAGTCTCTGGCAGCCGAACACGGTCGCGCCTTTTACTGACCATGACGGTAACTCGCGCGATCTGGTTATCGGCGAAGTCACCCTTCGGGCCGGTCAGGATGGCACCCATGCCGATCTCGTTCTGATGCCCTCTGAAGCGTTTCAGCCGGAACCCATGCTCGCCCCAATGGCAAATAATGAAGGTGTGCAGGCTGTAGTAAACGGAAATGACTGATGCGTGATATCCTGGAGCGCATGGGGCGCAGTCTCGCGAACATGACGGGCATCGGCAGAATAACGAGCGATACCAATCAAGATCCAGCAACCCCAACCGTGCAGGTTGCCCTGCCCGGCTCGAATCTTCGCTCAGATCTGCCCCTCTTGGAGCAATACGGCTTTGCAAGCCGCCCGGTGCCTGGCTCGGATGCGGTCGTCGTCTTTCAGGGCGGGGACCGATCTCGCGGCGTTGTTGTAGCGACAGGCGACCAGAGAAACAGGCCTGCTGATCTGCAGCCGGGCGATGTCTGCCTCTATCATCCCCGGACCAAAAGCCGGATCTGGCTCAAGGCAGATGGGTCGATCGAATTATCTCCGGCGAATGGCAAAGTCACCATGGCCGGAACCCTGACGGTCACGGAAGATGTCGTGGCGAGCGGGGTCTCTCTCGTCAACCATCTGCATACGGGTGTGCAGACGGGCTCGGGCCAATCTGGGCCGCCCAAAGCCATCTGATCGGATAAGTAATGGATATCGGCATCAAGTGGGACGTTCGCGCAGCGTGCGGCGAGTGGTCCATCGCGTCCGGTGATCTGGCACTCGATAATCCTCTGCACTCAGCCATCATCATCAGCCTGTTTACCGATCGCGTGCTGCCGAAGCAGCCCGATAGTCTCGATGCTGCTATCGGCATCGTCGCGATGAAGGGCTCGACAGGATCTGTCGAGGCAGATCTGGGCGGATGGTGGGGCGACGCACTCGAAGATGAACCGATCGGCTCTCGCCTTCGCCAGCTTCGCCACGCAATCAAGGTGGGTGACACAGCAATTCCCGCCGAAGCTCAGGCCATGTGTCGCGAAGCGCTCCAGTGGCTGATTGCTGACGGGATTGCCGAAGATGTTTCCGTCTCTGCACGGTGGAGCGCCGTCAATGCTGCGGCGATGGAATTCGAGGTCACGGTCAGGCGCCCCTCGATCTCATCTTCTGAAACCTTTCTTTTTTCCTGGGCGTGGAAGGGTCTTTTCTGAATGCCTTATCAAAGACCAACGCTTGACGATCTCCGTCAGCAGGCCCGGCAGGATATCCTTAATGGGGGCATCCCTGGCGTCACAGCGCTGCTGCGCTATTCCGTTCTCAATGTGCTTGCAACCGTCATGGCCGGGCTATCATGGCTGCATTACGGTTATCTCGACTGGATTGCTCGCCAGGCAGTGCCCTGGACGGCAACGGATGAATATCTCGAAGCCTGGGGCGCCTTCAAGAATATCTTCCGCAAGGCAGCAAGTTCGGCGACAGGGCAGGTCACCTTTTCGGTCAGCTCTGCGCAGATCATCCCATCAGGCACATCGATTCAGATCTCAGGCGGCATAACGGCTGTTACGACTGCTGACAGCGCAACCGCCAACGGCACCACAGTGGCTGCATGCACGATTCCGCAGGCTGGTGCGGCGGGAAACGTCACTGCGGGCGCAATTGCAACGCTGGGCTCTCCGCTAGAGGGTGTTCAGACTACCGGCACAGTGACTGTCGCCTTTACGGGGGGCGCCGATGCCGAGCAGGACGATGCCTTGCGCGACCGCGTTCTGGCCGCGTTTGAGCGCGGCGGCGAAAACGGGAATAGCGAAGATTACGAGGGCTGGGCAGAGGCCGTGCCGGGCGTGACCCGCGCCTGGGTCAACCCTCTGGGGTTTGGTGCCGGAACAGTCGTCATCTACATCATGCTCGACGACGCCAACGCTGCCAATGCGGGTTTCCCGGTAGGCACAGATGGCGCTGCATCGGGCGAGAGCCGTTATCCGGTTGCCTCGGGCGATCAGCTGACGGTTGCAAATGCTGTCTATCCGCTGCGCCCAGTTACCGCGCTCGTTATCGTCTGCTCTCCGGTCAAGCAGCCCGTCGATTTTTCAATCGGAAGCCTTGGGTCAAACAACACAGCCGCAAATCAGGCCCTGATTATTCAGGCGCTGCAGGACATGTTCACGCGGCTTTCGGCGCCTGGCGGCACGATCTACCCCAACCAGTGGAACGAGGCGGTGGGCGCGCTCGGACTGTCGCAATTCAACATCTCATCGCCATCATCGCCGGTCGTCGGCAATAGCGTGGGCTCTATGCCTACCCTTGGCGCAGTTAGCTTTGCATCATGACGCGGAGGCAGAACAATGTTTTCCGCCGATGACTTTCGCAAGGCCATATTGCAGCTTATGCCCCGAGGCCCTGCATGGCCACGCTCACCGGATAGTTTGACCAGCCTGCTCGCATCGGCCTGGGGAGCAGGCTTTGCGCGCAATGCTGCACGCGCTGAAAACCTTCTGATCGATGCTTTCCCATCAAGCACAATTGAGCTGCTGCCTGAATGGGAATCCTCTCTTGGGCTTCCTGACCCCTGTGCTGGGGAGGGGGCAACGCTCGGTCAGCGGCGCTCGCAGGTGGTGGCGAGGCTAAGCGACAACGGCGGGTCTTCGATTGCTTATTTCACGGCTTTTGCTGCTGCGCTGGGTTACGCCATCACGGTGACAGAATACGCCCCCTCGCGCAGTGGCATCATGAGGAGTGGGCAAGCTCTGCTCAATGAAGATTGGGCCTATTGCTGGCTCGTTAGCGGGCCGGGTGTCACCGAGATATTGGCGCGAGCCGGGCTATTTGCCTCGGGCGAAGCCCTTATGACCTGGAGCAACGGGCCGCTCAAATGTGAGATCGAGGCCCGCAACCCTGCTCACCTCATTCTGCGATTTGCGCAGTTTTCAGACGGCCCGACAGCGGCATGAATTCATTAAATTAGGAGGGCATGATCGATGCAGAGGATTAGTACGAGTACGGCAGTGGCCACTCGGCCTGCCGCGTCAACAGGTGGTACGCCCGGATATTTTACGGACGGGAATGCAGCCACAGGCCTGCCCGGCACGGTTGTCGACGATGATTTCCTGAACGGTCTGCAAGAAGTCATCGCCAACGCGATCGAAGCGACAGGGCAGACCCTGAGCGCGCAGGACGATGCGCAGCTGACGGCGGCCATACGAAAACTGGCGCTGACCGCGCGATATGACGCCGCTTTGGCCAGCAAAGTCGGAGGGTATTCGCTGAATGCGATAGTGGCCGACCCATCGACCGTGGCATCCTTCTGGGTATCCACAGTTGCAGGCAATCTTACCGTGCCTGGCGCATCGGGCGCATCGTGGACGCCGCTCCTGGGCTCCTATTACACTAAGGTCCAGTCCGACGCGCGCTATCTTCAGCCGTCCAATCTGACGCCGTATTACACCGGCGCGCAGTCCGACGCGAAATATTGTGCCATAACTGGATTTACAGCCACCGGAGATATGTCCGCGAGCGGCGTAGTGGGTTGGTCAACGGCCACTAGCAAGACCTCTGTCGGACTGGTTCTGGTAGGATTAAACGGTAATAATATCAGCCTTCGTCAAAACGAGACGGTCGGGCAATACACACAGGCTGCCCTTCAGGTTAACGGATACAGTAACGCAAACGGGTATTTCAGTTTCCGTAATGACGGAACGTTCTGGTCAGGCAGTTCGCAGTTCGCAAGCCAGGCGTTTGCAGCCGGCACAGTCGCTGTCCAAGGCAATAACTGGTTCTGGATGAAGTTACCCAATGGCATCCTCATCCAGGGCGGTAACGCCTCATACAACGCCTCTGATGGCACTAACGGAACCACTGTCACGCTGCCGACCACGTTTGGCGCGTCATTTATCTACGCAGGCGGGAATGACATCGGCTCGAACGCCAACTCCGTGACCGTGATGCGCGTCAACGGATCGACCATCCGCCTCCTGGGCCGCGAGGTCACGTCCGGTACGCTCCAAAACACGACGATCAATTATCTCTGCATAGGGACATCAGCATGACCGACGCAGCATCAGAGGCCGCCTCGGACCAGACCGAGGCAACAGCGCCCGCATCGACCACCTATTTCGTGGCAGCCGGGCCGGGGTTTTACGACTCCCGAATTGCAGCCGTGCCC
>NZ_BAPY01000062.1:0-513 GCF_025994195.1 Asaia spathodeae NBRC 105894
TTGGTGCAGGCCGACACATACGCATCCATCATGACCGCGATCAACAACGGCGCTACGCTGTCAGCCGATGCAACCGGCAATCCTGTGATCAAGGACGGCTCAGGAAACGTGATCGCTCCCGCTTCGGTCAAAGCCGATACCAGTTACGCTCCGGTCCAGACCCTGCAGTCCAAGGCGCAGGATGAGCTATCCGCGCAGCAGACCCTCGTTATGCGGAATTACACGGTCTTTGGCGACGCAACGCCTGACGCGTGGATAACCTATCTCAAGGCGCTTCGTGCGATCGCGGACGGCTCGGACACGACCAGCACCGCCCTGCCCTCTGCCCCCGCAAACTAACGGATCAACCCCATGACATGGCGCCCATCAGCGCGGATCGTGCGCCCTGGCGGGTGTGCGAGCGCACAACTGCGTGGCATGGCCTTGCAACCTCTGCTTGCATGGCCTGACAGCAACCTAAACGGCGGCGCTGATTACAGCGTCGATTTTTCGGAGCTTCTTGCGCCCGACGAG
>NZ_BAPY01000063.1:0-109 GCF_025994195.1 Asaia spathodeae NBRC 105894
CGTGCAGAAACTCGGCTCGGCTGTGGGCTGGTTCTGGTTCTGCTTCACGGCAGGGCTGCCAACGCTGGGCACGACCATTGCGGGTGTCCTTCTGCCGATCATTGGCGGG
>NZ_BAPY01000064.1:0-166 GCF_025994195.1 Asaia spathodeae NBRC 105894
GAGGCGGATAAAGTTGCAGGACCACTTCTGCGCTCGGCCCTTCCGGCTGGCTGGTTTATTGCTGATAAATCTGGAGCCGGTGAGCGTGGGTCTCGCGGTATCATTGCAGCACTGGGGCCAGATGGTAAGCCCTCCCGTATCGTAGTTATCTACACGACGGGGAGTC
>NZ_BAPY01000065.1:0-109 GCF_025994195.1 Asaia spathodeae NBRC 105894
GTCCCGAAAAAATGGGTAATGAATATATAAATCCCCATTGGTTCGATGTGGCTAATGAGCGTTATGTCCGGCCGAGCGGACGATACGTCCAGAGTGCCAATGCAGTGCA
>NZ_BAPY01000066.1:0-112 GCF_025994195.1 Asaia spathodeae NBRC 105894
TTGAAGCGGTTAGGTTTACTTCGGGCGGCTGATTTGGACCCGGTTCAGGTTCCTTCCGTTTTCTCCAGATATCTCGCCAAAATAGAGATCGGAGAAGATCAGATGATTGAGG
>NZ_BAPY01000067.1:0-520 GCF_025994195.1 Asaia spathodeae NBRC 105894
ATGTGTACATTTATGTGCTGAATGCTGACGGGACAGTTTCTGCCAGCAACGATAATGCGGCAATCGGTCCGCTTACGGCGTCGTATGACGGCAAAACGTGGAAATACACTGACGCCAACGGACAAGTGGTTTTGAGCGCGCAGAACACCACGACCGGCGTATACCAGACCGAAAACGGGTTTATTTCTTATAGTATGAGTGGGGGCTATATCCTTGTTAGTAATGACAAGATCGCGGACCCTACAAAGGTAAGTTGGTCCAACCAGTCGGGCGTTGTACCGGGATCCACGCCTTTCCCCTCATTTGGAGGTGCCAGCACATCTCTGAAGATCACCGATTCCGCCGGAAGTAGCGCAGTCACTTACGATCGGGTTTCTGGAGGCGTGACCGCGCAAGGAACCTATGATCCGACCGCGCACGCTACCATGCCCAGTGTAACTGTACCGTCAGGCTACCTGCCCGACACACTGAACGATGTGTACATTTATGTGCTGAATGCTGACGGGACAGTTTCTGCCAG
>NZ_BAPY01000068.1:0-314 GCF_025994195.1 Asaia spathodeae NBRC 105894
TCAGCGCCAGCGTACCGTCAAGTGTGCCATTGCCATTGCCTGACAGCGAGCCTGCCTGAGCGTTATTGCCCGTCACCGCAAAACTGCCAGACTGCGCCGCCAGCGTGCCATTGATGGTGTTGCCATCCAGCGTCAGGCTGCCGTTATTGGTCACGTCACCGCTGACCGTGTTCTGATTACCCAGGGTCATCGTTCCAGCATTATCTGCCGAAGCCAGCGTCCCGCCCGTCGCCGTGAAGTTCGCATTCTGCGCATTCGTCACAGCGCCTGCCGTGCTGTCCGTCAGCGTCGCCTGACCCGCATTATTCGCAATA
>NZ_BAPY01000069.1:0-139 GCF_025994195.1 Asaia spathodeae NBRC 105894
TTTCCCTGCAGGCCAAGCCCCGCATTGGCTGCAACAGTCGTGTCACCCGTATAGCTGTTGTTACCGGTCAACGTCTGCGTGCCGTCATTGACCGTCAGACCACCTGCACCCGACATCACACCGGCATAGCTGCCATTGG
>NZ_BAPY01000070.1:0-133 GCF_025994195.1 Asaia spathodeae NBRC 105894
CGGCAACAATAGCTATACGGGTCTGACCACGATTGGTAGCAATGCCAGTCTGGCGTTGGGTGACGGAGGCACGAGCGGCCTCGCGAGCGGGACGTCGGCATTCCATAATGATGGCGTGCTCAATGTGAACCAC
>NZ_BAPY01000071.1:0-174 GCF_025994195.1 Asaia spathodeae NBRC 105894
ACACTACCACCTTTGACGTCGGTCGTGCCCGCATTGTTCAGCGCAGAGGCGATTTTACCCTGCAGGCCAAGCCCCGCATTGGCTGCAACAGTCGTGTCACCCGTATAACTGTTGTTGCCAGTCAGCGTCTGCGTGCCGCCATTGACCGTCAGACCACCTGCACCCGACATCACA
>NZ_BAPY01000072.1:0-157463 GCF_025994195.1 Asaia spathodeae NBRC 105894
AGAGGGGCAAACTGCTCCAGAAAGGAAGCAGCAAAAAGCACCGCTTTTGCCGCGCTCAAGATAAAAGCCGTCGTTGGTTGCCTCGAAAACAATGAGATAGGCTTCGAGCAGGTGCGTATGAGCCTGTTCAGGCAGGCGAGGAGCTTCCATGAACCTGACCGTCCTGAGTGACGACAAGCAGGTGGTCGCCCACCCATTCTGCCAGAAAGACAGTCTCCAGATCATGCACGCTCATCGAGCCCAGCTCGGCTTTGAGCCAGTTTTCGTCGCGTTCGAGGATCTTGAGTTCTTCTTCCAGAATTTCGCCGCGAAGAACCAGGAAGCGTGAGGGTTTTTTAGCCTCTTCCTTCATGATGACGCTGACATGGCCTGTGGTTTCGATCTGGGCAAAGTCGATATTGTCGAAGCTGAAGATATTCTGCATACGCAAAGCCGTTGCGATGTCCTTCATGTCGATACGGCTGGCGTTTTCCTTGAAATTGTCGACCAGAAAACGCCCGTTGCGAATAATGGTAATGGGCTCGCCAATAGTGCGTTTGCGCAGGCCCGGAATTTTGCGCGAAAGCCCGTTGAACAGCGCCATCAGGGCAATGCAGAGGATCAGCAGCGCGATGTAATGCAGGATGGGCAGCTTGTCGTTGTAGAGAATGCCCCCCACGACACCGCCCAGAATGAAATTCCCTACCAGATCGACCGAGGTCATCATGGCTATCTGGTTGCGCCCGGTGACATTCAGATAGGAAATGATCAGGGCAAACCCGATAACGAGCTTCAGAATGACCCAGAGATAGAGGGTGATCACGCGAATCCGGTCCTTTTCATTGGCGGTATGACGACTTCAACAGCCTCGGCCAGATCGGGTTGCTAGTGAATACGTTACATTAAAAAACAGGTATCGAAAGAGCCTGATTGCTTGTCAGCTCTTCAGGCAACGTCCTGATTTCAAAAAACAACCCGATCACCCTTTGGCATCCTTTGCTGCACCTCATGGTGAAACCGCCTTATCGAATGGTTGTTCCTGTTTTGTTCTTATGATACGGGCAAAATTGAAAGGGGGGATCACCATGAAAGACAGACCGGGCATGGCCATGCTGCGCGACCGCGTGGCACGTATCGAGCAGCGCTATCACAAGCCATTGGCGGCTCTTTATCTGAAGACGGGTCTGCCCCTTGTCGATGAGGCCCTCAAAGGCGGCCTGCGTCGTGGCGCGATTCATGAGTTCATGGGGGAGGGGCATGATCAGATGCTTTGCGCCCGTCCCACACAATTCGTGGCAAAAATCCTGGCGCAGGTGACCGGCCCAGTGATCTGGGTGATGCCGCCGGATGCGGCTCCGCTGCTGGCGGGGCTGCAGCAGACGGGTCTTTCGGCTGAGCGTCTGCTCTGCATTGAGGTGCATCCGGCGCGTATGGCGGCCACGATAGAAGACGTGTTGCGCAGTCAGGGCGTGGCGGCGGTTGTGGCAGATCTTTCGACCCCACTCTCCCTGACGGCCTCGCGTCGTCTGGCTCTGGCTGCCGAGCCCTCCGGGGTGACCGGTTTTCTGCTGCATCGTCATCAGCAATTCGTGCCGCCCAGCGCCTGCTGGACGCGCTGGCGTGTGGGCGCCGTGGCGTCTCCCCCGATCAGAATGGGGCAACGCGCCCTTTTATCCTTTGCCGAGAATTTCTCGCTGGCCCTGTTGCGCCACCGGGGTGGCGATGCCCTGAACTGGAGGATCGGAACGGATCATGTCCCGCCGTCTTCTTTCTCTCTGGCTGCCGTATTGGCGCACGACGCTCTGGCACAAGGCGCACCCGCAGCGCGATCCGGCCTTGCCGCTGGTTCTGTATGGCCGGGAAAAGCAGGAGCGGAAAATCGTGTCTGCCAATGAAGCGGCTCTTCTTTGCGGCATTCAGCCGGGGCAGATGCTGGCCATGGCGCGTAGTCTCGTTCCCGATCTCGCATCAGAGCCTGTGGCGCCGGAGCGCGATGCGCAGGCGCTGCGTCGGCTGGCTGAGTGGTGCCGCCGCTTTTCGCCGCTTGTCGCGGTCGATGCTGCGGATGGGTTATGGATCGATACGACCGGCTGTGCCCATCTGTTCGAGGGAGAAAGCGCCATGCTGGTGGCCATGGAAGCGACCCTGGCGGCTCATGGTCATCAAATACGGGCTGCTATCGCCGATACGGCAGGGGCAGCCCATGCTCTGGCCCGTTTCGGGTCCGAGACGCTTACGGTTCTGTCTGGGGAACATCTTGTTCAGGCGCTCGATCCGTTGCCCATAGCGGCGCTGCGTCTGACACGCGAAGAAAATGACCGCCTGCATGGGTTGGGCATCACACGGATTGCCGATCTGCGTGACGTCCCACGTGCGGCCCTGACGCGTCGCTTCGGTGTGGAACCGGCGCGGCAGCTCGATTATGCGCTGGGCCGACAGAAAGAACCGCTACGCTTCGACCATCCGGTCGTGGCGCTGCAGGCAACGCGCCATCTGCTTGAGCCGATCGGTACGGCAGAGAGTATCATGCAGGTGATGCAGGTACTGACGCAGGAAATTGCCTCTTTGCTGCAGAAGAAAGGGCTGGGTGCGCGGCGGTTCGATCTGGTCTGTTATCGTGTCGATGATATGACGCAGGCGACCCGTATCGGGACCTCTGCGCCGGTCAATGATCCTGAACGTCTGTATCGACTGCTGCAGGAACGGGTTGAGACGATTGACCCCGGTTTTGGCATAGAGCGTATGAGCCTGCTTGCAGAGCAGGCCGAGCGCTGCGTGCCGGTGCCAGTAGCGGGCGATCTGGCCGGGTCAGGACAGGAAGAAAAAACACAGATTCTCGACTTGCTGGCAGAACGTCTGCGCAACAGGGCTGGCCTGCATGCCGTTTATTATCTGGGCGAGAGCGATGCCCCCTTTCCTGAAGCGGCGCAGCAGCGTCTCGCTGCGCCGTCAGACATGAAAACTCCCTCGCTCTGGCCGCGTCCGACAAGGGTTTTTACCCAGCCTTGCCCGATTGTTCCACCAGATCTGGCAGAGGATTTCAGCCCGAAACGCTTCAGATGGTACGGAAAGACACTGTCAGTATGCGGGGCAGATGGGCCCGAACGGCTTCATGGTGCCTGGTGGCAAAACCCGTCACAGGCTGGCGCCATACGCGATTACTGGATTGTCGAAGTCGAAAGCGGCGAGCGCTTTTGGCTTTTTCGCAATGGCGATGGGGTGCATCGCTGGTCTGGTGACGGGGCGTGGTTTGTCCACGGATTATTCTGATGACGTGGGAAAGCCTGCCCCCCGACGACGCCCTGCGTCCCGCTGATACCGCAGATATTGCCGAAGCCCTGATCCATGCATTGCGCTTTGACGGTCGCCGCCGTGTGCATGATGCGGATGAGTTGATGGCAGGTGTTGTGGCGGCGCGTCTGGTAGCGCATCTGGTGCGCTGCGGCTTTGTGCTTATGAAGCGTGGCGCCATTGCCCCCCATGACACAAGCAATCATCGGCACCCGCTGGCCACCGATGAAGTGTCATGACCACCCCGCTGCATGTCACCTCCTATTATTCGTTTCTAAGAGGGGTGAGTGCGCCTCATGAGCTGTTTTCCGTCGCTCATGCGCAAGGGCATCATGCGCTCGCCCTGACTGATCGCCATTCCGTAGCCGGAATGGTACGTGCGCATGATGCAGCCAGACAAAGCGGCGTCAGACTGATTCCCGGCTGCCGTCTGGATCTGACGGATGGTACCATTCTGTTGGCCTACCCGATGGACCGCATTGGCTGGGGGCAGCTTTGCCGTTTGCTGACCCTTGGTCACAGGCGCGGGCAGCGTGAGGTCTTTTCTCTCGCCTGGCAGGATATCGAGGAGGCAAGCGACCGGCTTGTCTTTATCCTGCTGCCGGATCTGCCCGATGCAAAGGTTCGGTCAGCCCTGCGTCGTCTGGGCCGTCTGACTGGCAGGCGTGTCTATTGTGGCCTGTCACGCCGCAGTCAGGCCGCAGACTGGCAGCGTCTGGGCGCCTTGCAGGATCTGGCAGCCGAGGCAGGGATCGCCACGGTCGTGACGGGAGATGTGCTGTATCACGAGGCGCGTTGTCATGTGTTGCAGGATGTCGTGACGGCAATCCGTGAAAACTGCACGCTTGAAGGTCTGGGCGCCCGACGCGAGAAACATGAAAGCCGCATGCTGTGTTCTCCCGCGCAGATCGCAGCCTCATATGAGGCCTTTCCCGATGCGCTGGGCCGCATTGCTGAGATCGAGGCGCAATGCCGCTTTTCGATGGATGATCTGTGTTATCAATACCCCCGTGAAACCGACAGGCCAGACGAAACCCCGCAACAGACCCTGACCCGACTGGTACGCACGGCTCTGCCACGCCGCTACCCCGCTGGTGTCAAGGAAGCGGTGCAAAAGCAGATTGCCCATGAGCTCGATCTCATCGCCTCTCTGGATTATGCGCCTTACTTCCTGACCGTGCACAGCATCGTGCAGCATGCGCGCGAGTTGGGTATTGTCTGTCAGGGGCGAGGATCGGCAGCCAATTCTGCCATCTGTTATGTGCTGGGCATTACAGCCATCGATCCGCTTCGGTCGGGCTTGCTGTTTGAGCGCTTTATCTCGGCTGAACGGCGTGAGCCCCCCGATATTGACGTCGATTTTGAAAGCGACCGGCGCGAAGAGATCATCCAGTGGATCTATCGTCGCTACGGGCGTGGCCATTCCGCCCTTTGTGCCACGCTGATGCGCTATCGCCCCAAAGGCGCGCTGCGCGAAGTCGGCAAGGTGCTCGGCCTTTCCGACGATGTGCTGGGGCTTGTTTCGAAATATCTTGCCTCGTCTCTGGGTGACCCCGTCTTGCTCAAGGCGCGGGCCGCCGAGCTGAATCTCTCCCTGTCAGACAGGGCGCTGGCACTCACCTTGCGTCTTGCGGGCGAACTGGTGGGCATCCCCAGGCAGCTTGGCACCCATCCGGGTGGTTTCGTGCTGACGCGTGATCGCCTTGATGAACTGGTGCCCATTCAGCCAGCCGCCAAGGAGGATCGTCAGATTATCGTCTGGGACAAGGACGATATCGATATCCTGCGTTTCATGAAGGTAGATGTGCTGGGGCTGGGCATGCTTGGCTGCCTGCGTCGTGGCTTCGACATGCTGAAGGATTATCGCATTCGGCATCTGGACATGAGCTCCGTCCCGCCTGAAGACTCCGAGACTTATGCCATGATCCGGCGTGCCGACACGCTCGGCACGTTCCAGATCGAGAGCCGTGCCCAGATGTCTATGCTGCCACGCCTCAAACCCAGGACATTCTATGATCTGGTGGTGCAGGTCGCCATCGTTCGTCCCGGCCCCATTCAGGGGGACATGGTGCATCCCTATCTTCGCCGCCGCGAGGGGATCGAGACGGTGGATTATCCGCAGCCGGCGTTGGAGGAAATTCTAGGCAAGACGCTTGGCGTGCCGCTGTTTCAGGAACAGGCCATGCAGGTAGCCATCAAATGCGCGGGCTTCACGCCCGGTGAGGCCGACCAGCTGAGACGTTCCATGGCGACATTTAAATTCACGGGTGGCGTTTCGCATTTCAGGACCAAGCTGATCGAAGGTATGGTTGCCAATCACTATGATCGCGATTTTGCTGAACGGACGTTCCGTCAGCTTGAAGGCTTCGGCTCCTATGGTTTTCCTGAAAGCCACGCGGCGAGTTTTGCGCTGATTGCCTATGTCTCGAATTATCTGAAATGCCACCATCCCGATGTGTTCTGTGCAGCATTGCTCAATTCGCAGCCCATGGGATTTTATGCGCCTGCCCAGGTGGTGCGTGATGCGCGCGAGCATGGTGTGACCGTCCATGCCATCGACATCAATGCCTCGCGCTGGGACTGTTGTCTCGAACCTGACCGGGGCAAGTCGACGCTTGCCGTGCGTCTGGGGTTTCGCTTTGTGAAGGGCCTTTCGAACGAGCATGCGGCGAGACTGATTGCCAATCGCTTTCCGGCTTATGATTCACTCGATGATGTCTGGCGACGTGCCGATATTCCGGTTTCCGCCCTTGAGGCTTTGGCAGCGGCCGATGTTTTTCGTGCGCTTGGCCTCGACCGGCGGGCTGCTTTCTGGGCCATAAAAGGATTGGCCGATACGGTATTGCCGCTTTTTGCCGCAGCAGATCGCAAGCTGAACCGCCCGGGACCGGAGGTGGTCGAGCCCGATTATACGCCTCGCCCCATGAGTGAGGGCCGTGAGGTTGTCGAAGACTATAATATTCTGGGCCTGACTTTGCGCCAGCATCCGATGGCGTTTCTGCGCGCGCAACTGGCAGCGCGTGGCATGATCACCTGCGCTGATCTGCGCGTTCTGCGCGATGGCAGCCGCGTGGTGGTGCCGGGTCTGGTGCTCATGCGACAGCGCCCTGGCACGGCCCATGGTGTGATGTTCATGACGCTGGAGGATGAGACCGGTACAGCCAATATCATCATCTGGAAAGACCGCGCCGAAGCCCAGCGTCGCATCGTGATTGGCGTCAATGCCGTGGCCTGCCATGGGCTCCTGCAACGTGAAGGAGAAGTCATTCATGTGGTGATGCAGCGTCTGGAAGATCTGACCCCTCTGATGCGTGATATTGCGGCATCAGAAAATGAAGTGGGTGCAGTGGCCCCCAGATTGAAAGCGCGTGATTTTCATTGAGATGGCGGCAGGAGAAATAATGACCTGACCAGCTTCGAACCTGCTGGCTCAAAAGAGCCAGGCAATCGTGACGATCATCAATGACCATCTCGAAATGGCTCAGGATCGTCGCGCCAGAGCGCCCTGAGTTCCGGTTGCGATATGCTGCACATACTCGCTGATGCTGATGAATTGATGAAGGTTCTGGCGAGTAGAAGCGGGCGCGGTGCAAGGGAGAAGGTGCTGGCTTCTCAGTCATGAGGGAAGTGGTGAAGGGGAGGCTCCAAACCTTCAATACAGCCTGTTTTTGCAGGGTCTTGCACAAGAGCACCCTGTGCAGGCACTGTCATGCCATGCGCTTTTTCCTGCCTTCCCTGACACTTCTTTTTCCCGGTCTGGCAATTGCCGCCGCGGTGCCGAGTCCTGCCGAAATTGTTGTCCAGGCACCCGACTCTGCCTGGCATGATGTGTCGCCAGAGCGTCTTCTGGTCATGAAAATGGGTGATGGCGGCCGGGTCGTGATCGAGCTTGCGCCTGAATTTGCCCCCGTACATGTCGCCAATGTCGTGCGTCTTGCCCGGTCACATCAGTGGGACCGGGGCGCCATTATTCGTGTGCAGGATAATTACGTGGTGCAGTGGCGTGTGCACGATGAGGCTGCGCCTTTACCCAAGGGGTTTGTTACGCAGCCGGCTGCTGAATATGAGCGCCCTCTGGCCGGGCTTGATTACATGACTCTGCCTTACCCTGATCCCTATGCCGCACAATCTGGCATTGCTTCCGGCTGGCTTGTCGGGCGCGAGGGCGAGGAAATCTGGCCAGCCCATTGCTATGGCGTAGTCGGTGTCGGTCGGGAGATGCCCCCTGACACCGGAGACGGGCGTGAACTCTACGTGGTCAATGGCGAAGCACCCCGCCAGCTGGATCGCAATCTGGCCGTTGTCGGACGCGTGCTTGAGGGCATGGAGCATCTGGGCGCGCTACCTCGCGGGACAGGGCCGCTCGGGTTTTATGCTGATCCGCGCCAGAACGTTACGATCGAGAGCGTGACACTTGCGGCCGACCTCCCGGCATCTCTCCGGCCTGTCATGCAGGTCATGCGAACGGACAGCCCGTCTTTTCATGATTATCTGGCAGCCCGCGCCGCACGGCGTGATTCCTTTTTCGTCCGTCCGGCAAAAGGCGTAGCGCTCTGCAATATGCCTGTTCCGGCACGGGAGAAAAAATAAGCTTTGCTCCTGCAAAATCGCTTCGACAGAGGATGTCACGCAAAATCGGGTCGTATGGGATGAGATGCTTCTCGCTGACATGATGAGGGCAAAGTGCTTGCCTTGTGCCGTCTGACCAAAGCCCTCAGCCTCTGGAGGCGGCAGAGAAAAGCGAGGGTAATGAGAGGGCCACATTTTACGAAGGTTTAAAGCATCAGCGTGAGGTCTCGTGGGCAGAACATGATGGCTGTGGCCAAACTGATAGCCGAGAAATACACGGGTGGGCTTCGAGCCTGGCGTGTCGCGACACGGTGCCGTCTCCTGTCTCTGTGCTTGTCACAGCTCAGGCTTGTTGTGAGGAATTATTGGCCCGGCATGTAAAACATGGCCCCTTTTTCCAAATACTTCGAAAAAGCTGAGTCAGTTTTCTCCTTTTGGGGGCAGAACTTTGCAAGCTGGCCTCGCAGCACGTGATTCACGCAAGAAGTTATACTGGATATGAAGCCACTCTTCTGGGTAGGGTTCAAAATCCTCGGGGTGATGAGAGGTATAGGCTTCACAGCCCAGGAATTCGTGGTATCTCACCATGGTTTCAAAATGACTGCGGCCTTTTATCTCGGAAATCTTTATAGCGCTTTCATCAAGAAGGGCTCTGAAAGCATCACCCATGGGGCCACAAAGACAGAGGCCTGGAAGCATCTGTCCATTCTCATCAGGTTCGAGCCATATTTCGTGGACAAGCGACATGTCTGTGCCTGTAATAGGTACAGAATGAGTGCTATCGGCCGCATCCTTTTCGATTTCGGACTCTTTGTCGGTATTGTCGAGCGGGAAGGTCAATACAGATATCTCCTGTGAAGAAGAAATTCCATGCAATACCCGACTATTGCGTGGCCGCAAACTCTACGCTTCCTTGCTTGAGAACGATGTACGGGACGACGGGTGAACTGCGCCGAATGGCACAGTCCGTGCTCTCACGCCTGGTCAACCCTCCGAAATCTTTGCCGACGATCCAGGCACCGATCAAAGTGGTAAGCCACTGATGCAATGGTCGAAGCGGTTGTCGCCTTTAGGTCAGCCTCCGCTGAAAACCGGAACGGAAGGACGCGTGCGGTGGGCTGCCGAGAACGGTATCATGCGGCATGCCGTCTCATCCCATAATGTATGGCGAAAAAGCTCTCTGAAGGCTTCGCGCAAACCCAGAATCTTGACGTCGTGAAAGACTCCATGGGCGTCATGGCATGCGGCAAGACGATAATTGGGAATGCCGGGGGCAGCGTGATGGATGTGGTGCAGCCCGATATTACCGGAAAACCAGTTCAGCCAGCCCGGCAGCCGAAGGAAAGAGCATCCCGTCAGCGCGGCTTCGAATGCACTCCACTGTTCATCCCGCTCCCAGTGAACCCCTTCGAATTTGTGCTGGACCAGAAAAAGCGCGACGCCGATGATTGCTGCCGGATAAATGACACCAAACGTCAGCAGGGCCGTCAGGGTGATACTGAAATGCCAGGCCAGCCCACCGTAGAGAAAGAGAATACAGAGATTGGTTGTGTGCACCCCCAACCGTTCGATCCGCCATGATCGAGGCGTGTCGAACGGAATGCGATAGACAAGAAAGAAAATGACAGGCGGCATGACAAGAAGCGTGAAAACCGGGTGTTTCGACAGGCGATAGGCGAGCCGCTTTCCGGCTGACATCGCGTAATATTCCCGCACGGTTGTGCAGTCCGAATAGATGTCGGAAAGGCGCCCCCGGCTTTCGATATTGTTCCAGTCGCCGTGATGGGCGGCATGGTGGCGGCGCCAGTGATCGAATGGGGTAAAGGTCAGAAGGGAGCATAATCTCCCTACGGCCCGATTGGCCCGGCCGGATCGAAACAGGGAGCCGTGTCCACAATCATGCTGCAGGGCAAAGCTGCGTATCGCCAGCCCACTCGCCAGAGGCAAAAGCAGCAATACCAGATAGAAACCATGCGCGACGCCGAGATACAAAGCCGCATAGCACGCGATCAACCCACCGATCGTCGATACGGATTGGAAGGCGCTGATCCTGTGATCAGGGGACTGGAATGTCTTGATTGAGCGGATATCAGCCGCGCGGCAGGGGAGGAGGGTCGTTTCTGAAGCGATCGATTGCGTCATGGGGCTCGGAATGATGATTTTGCGAAGAGCCCCAGACTGCCTCAGACAGGCATGAGATCACAGACCCGTGATTGTTAAAAAAGACCAATCCAGTCTCATTTATGTAACCGGAATGGGTCATTTATATGAAATATGGAAAAATCGGGTCGCAGGATCCGCTCCGGGGGGATCCTGCTGGGCTGATCCGCTGCCTTACGCCCTGCGCTGGTTATAGACATCCACACAGACGGCACCGAGCAGAACGAGCCCTTTCAGAACCTGCTGATAATCGATGCCAATGCCCAGAATGGACATGCCGTTATTCATGAGCCCCATGATCAGGGCACCGATCACGGCACCGCCCACGCGTCCGACGCCGCCATAGGCTGACGCGCCACCGATGAAGCAGGCCGCAATGACGTCAAGTTCGAAGCCGAGCCCGGCCTTGGGGGTGGCGGTGTTCAGACGGGCAGCAAAAATCAGGCCACCCAGAGCCGCCAGTACGCCCATATTGACGAAGGTCAGGAAGGTGAGACGTTCGGTACGAATTCCAGAGAGTTTGGCTGCGCGCACATTGCCGCCCACAGCGTAGATCTGCCGCCCGATCGTCGTTCTGCTGGTCACGAAGCTGTAGATGCCAATCAAGAGCGCCATGATGATCAGCACATTCGGCAGGCCGCGATAGCTGGCGATGAGTGTTGCAAGATAAACGATGATACCGAAAACGGCGATATTCTTGCCGATGAAAAGTGGCATCGGTTCGACTTCGATGTCATTGCGCTGATAGCGCGTGCGGCTGCGCAGCGACGCCATGACCATCGCGCCTCCTACAGCGATGCCGAGAAGGAGGGAGGTCAGGTTGTAATGACCCAGTTTTGGCAGGAATTCGGGAATGAAGCCGGATGAGAGCTTCTGGAAGACTGTCGAGAAGGGGCCAAGAGACTGACCGCCCAGCAGCGCCAGAGCCAGCCCCTTGAAGACGAGCATGCCCGCCAGGGTAACGATGAAGGAAGGGATCTTGAAATAGGCAATCCAGTAGCCCTGCGCTGCGCCGATCAGCGCACCTGTCGCAAGGCAGGTCAAGGTGGTCACCAGAAAATTGCAGTGCAGCTGCACCATCAGCACTGCGGCGACCGCGCCGGTAAATCCGGCCACGGAGCCGACAGACAGATCGATATGGCCTGACACGATCACCAGCAACATGCCAAGCGCCATGACCACGATATAGCTGTTCTGAAGCACCAGATTGGTGAGGTTGAGCGGGCGCAGCAATGTCCCGTTGGTCATGATCTCGAAAAACAGGCTGATCGCGACCAGCGAGATGAACATGCCATAATCGCGCAGATTATTGCGTATGAAACGCCCCATGGCGCCATGGCTGCCGCCCGGTGTCTGGCCACTGGGTGCATTGCCGGAGGGTTTGTCTTTGCCGGGGGCGGTATAACCGCCCGGAGTCAGAACGTGTTCGCTCATCTGGGTCACACTCCCATGGCGAGGTTGGTCGCCTCGCTGGGTATGGAGGAAATGGGGAGGGGTGTGCTGGTGCTGCGGATAATGGCGCGCATGATCTTTTCCTGCGTGGCGTCTTCACGGGTGAATTCACCGACAAAGCGCCCTTCATTCATGACGCAGATGCGGTCGCAGATACCGAGTAGTTCAGGCATTTCCGAAGAGATCACCACGCAGCCACGACCGCTATCGGCCATCTGCTGGATCAGGGCATAGATTTCGTATTTGGCCCCGACGTCGATCCCGCGTGTTGGCTCGTCGAGAATGAGCACATCAGGATTGGTAAAGAGCCATTTCGAGAGGACGACTTTCTGCTGATTGCCGCCCGAAAGTCTGCCAGCCGCCTGCTGCACGTCGGGCGAACGGATGCGCATCTTGTCACGATAATCCTGGGCGATGCGCAGTTCAGCAATTTCGTCGATCACCCCGTTTTTTGCGATACCACGCAATTCGGCAAGCGAGATGTTGTGGCGAATTTCATTGTTCAGATGCAGACCCAGCTCTTTGCGGTCTTCGGTCACGTAAGCGAGGCCCGCCCTGATGGCCCGGCTGACTGTCGAAACATCGACAGGCTTGTCGTGCATCGTCACCCTGCCGCTGATGCGGGTACCGTATGAGCGGCCGAACAGACTCATGGCAAATTCCGTACGCCCCGCGCCCATCAGCCCCGCAATGCCGACGATTTCTCCGGCGCTGACATGGAAATCGACATGGCGAATGACCTGCCTGTCAGGATGGAGCGGGTGCCATACCGACCAGTCTTCAACCGTCATCAGCTTCTCACCGATCTGCGGTGTATGGGCAGGATAGCGATGTTCGAGATCGCGATTGACCATCAGCCGGATGATCTGATCCTCATCGGCAGGGCCATTGCGGCAGTCGATCGTGCCCACACTGCGCCCGTCGCGTAGCACTGTGATGCGGTCTGCAACGCGGGAAATCTCGTTGAGCTTGTGAGAGATCAGGATGGAGGAAAGCCCTTCCGCCTTGAAGGCCAGAAGCAGGTCGAGCAGAGCCGCACTGTCGCGTTCATTGAGGCTGGCGGTCGGCTCGTCGAGGATGAGCAGGCGCACTTTTTTCGAGAGCGCCTTGGCGATTTCGACAAGCTGCTGTTTGGCTACCCCGAGATGGGTGACAAGGGTTTCGGGGTCTTCGGTAAGACCGACCTGACGCATCAGATCCCGGGCGCGGGTTCTTGCCGTATCGCGATCAATCACGCCGTAACGGCCCGGCGGATGGGTGATGAAAATGTTTTCCTGCACGGAAAGAAGCGGGATCAGCGCCAGTTCCTGATGAATGATGATGATGCCAAGTGCTTCGGAACTGTTGATATCGGCAAAGCGGCGTTCTTCACCGTCAAAGACAATTTGGCCGTCATAACTCCCGGCGGGGTAGACCCCGCTCAGGATTTTCATAAGTGTCGATTTGCCGGCGCCGTTTTCACCGCATAGCGCATGAATTTCGCCCGGTTCGACGGAAAAGCTGACATCACTCAAAGCTGTAACGGGGCCGAACCGTTTCGCGATGGTCTTCATTTCAAGGATCGGGTTCATGGCGCTACTCGATCTGGCTGGCGGTATAGTAACCGCTATCGATCAGGGTGGGGCGGATATTGGTCTTGGTCACCACAACCGGGGTGAGCAGATAGGCTGGTACGATCTTGACGCCGTTATTATAGGATTTCGTGTCGTTCACCGGCACGGTCTTGCCTGCAAGCATGGCATCGACCATGTCAGCGGTTACGGCAGCGAGTTTGCGCGTATCCTTGAATATCGAGGAATACTGGTCGCCTGCCATGATCGATTTGACTGACGGAATTTCGCAGTCCTGGCCGCTGACATAGGCCATTTTCGTGTCGCCGCTGCCATAGCCTACCCCTTTGAGCGACGAGATGATGCCGATTGAAATGCCATCATAGGGCGACAGAACGGCGTCAAGATGACGGTCGGTGTAATAGGCGCTCAGCAGATTATCCATACGCGCCTGAGCAGTTGAGCCATCCCAGCGCAGGGTAGAGACTTTCTCCATGGTTTTCTGACCGGAGGGAATGACAAGCTTGCCGCTGTCCAGATAGGGTTTGAGCACCGACATTGCGCCGTTGAAGAAGAAATAGGCGTTGTTATCGTCGGGTGAGCCGCCAAAAAGCTCGATATTGAATGGCCCCTTTGCCTCTGGCAGGCCAAGAGCCTTGGTGAGTGAACTGGCCTGCAGCACGCCGACCTGAAAATTATCGAATGTGGCGTAATTGCTTACATCGGGTGAATTGCGGATGAGACGGTCATAGGCCACTACCCTGACGCCGCGCTGCGCTGCCTTGTGCAATGTGTCTGAAAGGGTCGTGCCATCGATGGCGGCAATCACGAGCACCTTGTCGCCTTTGGCAACCATGTTCTCGACCTGGGAGACCTGATTGGGAATATCGTCATCAGCATATTGCAGATCGGTACGATAGCCGCGCGATTGTAGGGTCTTCACGATGTTATTGCCGTCGGCAATCCAGCGGGCCGAAGATTTGGTGGGCATGGCAATGCCGACAACCGGCTTTTCTTCAGCCGATACCGTATCAGGTGTTACGATACCGAAAAGACAGGTCGTGGCCAGAGATAAGCAGACAAGGCCAGTACGGATTTTGGTCATGGCGCGAAATGTCCAGGTAACGGTCTGCCGCGTGATCATGTCGCCGCAGGAGCCGATTGAGGGTTTGTGCCGCGAGTGTCGGTTTGTGCAGACACTTCGGCGGGGGAGAACAGCCGGATGACAGCCATCATCGGCAGATAGGCGTCGAATGTTCCTCCAGAACGTCTCGTCACGCAGGGGCGCAGGGTTTCGCCCGAATCGTCACATATCATGATATAATCATCTCATTGTTGTGTGATAAATAACGAAATGAAACGTTGTCGAAAACGTGATTAACGTTTCGTAGGGCTCTGCCAAAGAGGCGCGATCACAGCGCGCGTCCGGAATTACCGCAGATCCAAAGAGGCGGCTCTCTGTAAGGCGCGTTCTGCTATCCGGGTAGAAGAGCGAAGGCTCGTATGCTTTGGCACAAGCTATTGGCGACACGTCGGGTCGAAAATCACGCGAATCGAATTTCCACGAAAAATGATCGGTGTTGGCTTGCGTTTTGCAAACAACTCGCCGTGATCTCTGTTTCAGGAATTTCACTGAAAAACCCACAATATGAATAAGTAATGAAAAGTAATCTAGTTTTATTGTTTATTAACATTTTTTGATGTGTTGCCTATTTTATGGGCGTTTGTTCCGATATTTTTAGCGAATTAGACAACTCTTGAAATGGTTAACGAATGGTGTCAGCAAGGTGTCGATTTTACCAATTTTTCCTTTTGCAAACTCTCTTCATATACTTGATCGTATTGATCTGTATTCCGGGAGTGCAATGACCTAAGGAGCGGATGTCGAGAAATGGCTGCAGATCCTCACACAGCGACACAGCGCTATACGCAGGTGGCTCTCAACGGCGAGGTATGGAGCGCCGTCAATGTCAGCGGGGTGACGCGCTACCAGAGCGGGGCCGTCGTCGTGGATGGGCCGATCGTTCTGGGGGGGGCGACCACGCTCATTGTTACAGCCGGCGCAACGGCATCAGGCGTTCTTGGCGCGGGTACGGGAGGAAGCCCCACAGTGGTCGTAATGAGCGGTGGCACGCTCACAAACTCGACCATCAATAGGGGGAGCGTCACTGTCAGCAGTGGGGGCGTGACCAGCGGCAATGCATTCAGCGGCGATAGCGTGATGCTTGCCGCCGGCGGCAGTTCTGTCGCGGATGATTATTATGCCACAGGGGGAGCGACCGGTGTGGTATCCGCTCTTGCCGGTGCACAGATGACCAATGTCACCTTCACCTCCGGCATGACGCTGAGCGCTTTTGCCGGTGCGACCCTGTCTGACATCAAGGCCGATGCTTCCGCTGTGGTCCTCTCAGGGGGCAAGGCGGTCAATTTCACGACCAGCAACATCACCATCAGTGACTCGGTAGTCACCAGCCATGGTGTGGCAACAGGTGCACTGATCACAGGCGGTGTCTGGAATGCCGTCAATAGTGGCGGTGTTACCTATTATCAGAGTGGCAGTGTATCGATTTCCGGTCCGGTCTTCTTCGATAATGGAACGTTGAATGTCACGTCCGGTGCGGTCGTTGATGGCCTTCTTCAGGGCCAGAACGGAAATCCGACGGTCAACGTGCTTGCCGGTGGGAAGCTGATCAACTCCACGCTGAACAATGGTTATCTCATCGTTCAGTCCGGTGGTTATACCTCCGGCAATAACGGCAACTCGGAACAGACAACGATTTCGGCGGGCGGCAGCTCCGTAAACGATAATTTCTATACGAATTATGGTGGAAATGACTCGGTAACGGTTCTGAGCGGTGGCAGTATTACAGGGGTAAATGTCTCCAACACGACCCTGACGGTATCGAGCGGTGCGACATTGGGGTCATTCCACAACCTTTCAGGTGGTACGATCCAGATACAGCCCGGGGCCAATGTCGGTTCTGCAACAACCATCACCTCCAATCCGGCCACAGCCGACCAGCGCTACAAGCAGGTAACGCTCGGCGGAGAAGTCTGGAGCGCCGTCAATGTCGGCGGCCAGACAGTCTATCAAAGCGGTACGGTCACGGTCAGCGGCCCCATCGTCATGGGTGAGACATCCACCCTCGTCATCACCTCAGGGGCAACAGTTTCGGGTCTGCTTGCTGGTGCTGCCGGCGGTACGCCGACCATCACCGTCATGAATGGCGGCAAGCTGATCAACTCGACGGTAAATTGGGGGAATCTGACGGTTGCCGCGGGGGGATATACCTCCGGCAATGCGTTCAATGCCGATAAGGCGACCTATGCCTCGGGCGCCCAGTCTATCAATGACGATTTCTATGCGACCAATGGGCACACGGCTGTCATTTCTGCTGCCGCCGGCGCCACTCTGACTGGCAGTACGGTCACGTCAGGCATGACCTTGAGCGCCCTCACAGGGTCGCTGCTCACCGGCATCAAGGCCGATCAGCTGGGTGTCGTGATGTCGGGCAACAAGCAGGTCAATTTCACCACCAGCAATATCACGATCGATTCAGGCGTCGTGACCTCGCATTCACTGTCGACAGGGGCCTATCTGACAGGAGGCATCTGGTCTGCCGTCAATAGTGGTGGCGTCACCTATTACCAGAGCGGCAGCGTATCGATCTCCGGTCCGGTTTATCTCGAAAATGCGACGCTCAACGTTATGTCAGGAGCTGTGGTCGATGG
Organism: Asaia spathodeae NBRC 105894; assembly: GCF_025994195.1. NCBI lineage: Bacteria > Pseudomonadati > Pseudomonadota > Alphaproteobacteria > Acetobacterales > Acetobacteraceae > Asaia > Asaia spathodeae. The sequence goes on from NZ_BAPY01000072.1 coordinate 16,734, forward strand.
TCTTCTGGCCGGGCGTACCGGCTGGCCTGTCGTCAACGTCATGGCAGGCGGCGTGCTCCAGAACTCTACCCTGAACAACGGCTATCTGAACGTAGCGTCCGGGGGTGTCACGTCCAATAATTATGGCAACTCCGAAGCAACGACTATTTCTTCGGGTGGCAAATCCGTCAATGACACGTTCTATACGACCTATAACGGCAATGATTACGTTACAGTTCTGGGCGGGGGATCGATCTCGGGGGTCAATCTCTCGAACACAACCCTCACCGTTTCCAGTGGTGCGACCCTCGTGCCGCCCCTCAATCTGGGCAGCGGTGCAACGGTCACGATCTACGGTGCGGCAGATGTCTGCTTCCTTGCAGGTACGATGATCCGTACGGCAGAGGGTGAAACGCCAGTCGAGGATATCAGGATCGGCGATGAGATCCTGACTTTCGATCCGCAGACACAGGAGGCTGTTCTGCGCTGCGTTACCTGGGTGGGCGAAAAGGAGAAGACGGTCGGCCACAGCCTGTCAGCCAATCTTGCCGATTATCCTGTCCGCATTCTCAGGAATGCTCTGGCCGAGAACATGCCGCACAAGGACCTTCTCGTGACGGCAGAGCATTGCCTGTATCTCGGTGGTGGTTTTGTGCCGGTGCGTATGCTGGTCAATGGGCGCACCATTTTCATCGATACCAGCATCACGACCTATCATTACTATCATATCGAAACCGAGCATCATGCTGTCATCTGGGCTGACGGTGCCCTGACGGAGAGCTATCTCGATACCGGCAATGCCCGGACCTTTGCCCAGCCCGGTGCTGTCAAACGTCTCCCGGGTCAGGCAAAGACATGGGAGCAGGACGCCGCGGCACCGCTGCTTGTTGCTCGTGATGCGGTTGAGCCCCTGTTCAACGACCTGCTTGCACGTGCCATCCATCTCGGGACGGAAAGCCGCGTGGCGACACCGGAAATGACGATGGATGCCGATCTCCATCTCATGACCGAGAAAGGTAAGATCATCCGCAAGCTACGCGAGAACAAGGACCAGGTGACGTTCATGATCCCGCCCGGTACGCAAAGCGTGCGGCTGTGCTCGCGGGCAAGCCGCCCCTGTGACGCGATTGGTCCCTATGTGGATGATCGTCGTCTGCTGGGCGTTCTGGTCGGCAGCATCACGCTGTTCGATGCCACGGAGACGGTGGAACTGACCCGACATCTCTCCGGCGAGGCGCTGGATGGCTGGCTCGGAAGCGACGCCTGCCCCTGCCGCTGGACCAACGGCAATGCCTTGCTCGAGCTCGATCTTGGGGCAAGAGACACGGTCTCCATGCTCGCGATCCAGATTGTGGAGGGCGGCCCCTATCTGGTCGACGCAGATGCCCGGGATCAGGAAATGAGCCTGAGCGCCTGATCGGGAAACGGGGTCTCTTTCCGTGCAAAGAGAGACCCCGGATTATCATGCATTCATTCACCGCCCTCAGGCGGGCGAGGGGTGAAAACCAGCGCGAGGCAGGTTTCGATGGCCATCAGCGCATGGCGATCGACAAACAGACCGAGCAGGGGCCAGTGGCGGCGCAGGGTGAGGCGAAAAGGGCTCATGAGGGGCTTTTTCCTCCGACATAGGCAGGAGAGGCAGAGGCCAGACCCGTCTTGAGCACCTCCTCTTTCATCAGCAGGGCCGCCAGATGGAAGGCGCGTCGTGCATGGGCATAGGGCAGCCACTGGCCGACCATGTTCCACGGCATCCCGTTATTATAGGTCGCGATGGCCAGAACCGGCGCGCCGGTTGCGGCATCAGTGGCGATCAGTTCCTCACTTGCTCCGCCGGGAGCCGGCGGTGGAATGGGCGGCAGGCCGCCGCCCGCTGCACCGGCAGCAAATCCGGCCACGATCGGCAGGGCATTATAATACCATTTGCTGCGGCGCAGATTGGTGATGGCCGCGCTGATCCGCAGAGTGCCGGGTGGCATCATGGCGACAGGGCCTGCAGGCAGGATCTGGAAATCTTCGCCGAGAGTCTTGCGTAGTTCGGCTTCGAAGGCACCCGTCATACGGGCCTGTATGTCGGGCTTGAGCACCGGAGCATTGCGCACGGGGTGCCACAGAACCGGATCAATCACCGCATAACGATAGCCCCCCGGATGCAGGCCGGGCGCAATATAGACAAGATCGTCCGTATGGCCCTTGGGGTGAGTCATCTGCCCGTAGGTTTCCGGTGCGATAAAACCGGTCCGGGTTGTTTTCTGCCCGGCGCAGCCCGCCAGAAGCAGGACGCCGGTGCAGGAGAAGAGCAGGGACACAAGGCGTTGCGCCGGAAGGCGGCAAGAAAGCTGAGGGGGCATGGCGAGTGTTACCTGAGAGAGGGAAAACGAAGCCCCGCATGAAGGCTGCGTCTGATCAGCCTCTGATGCCCGCGTGATTTTTCAGGGTGATGTCCCGACTATATGAAAGCTGAAACAAAGGGCGAATTAACGGGGCCCCGGCAGGAAAACACAGACATCGAGCCCACCTTGCTTACGATTGGTCATGGCAATATCGCCCCCCAGCGCGCGTATGATCGTGCGGGCAGAGGTCAGGCCAAGTCCCACGCCACCGGTCTGGCGATTGCGCGATTTATCAAGACGGAAATAGGGTTCGAAGACAGTCTGCAGAGCCGCTTCCGGCAAGCCCGGCCCGTTATCCCTCACGATGATCGTCGCACTGCCATCCGGCGCCGGTGAAAGCACGATCTGCGGCGCGGTGGCATATTTGATGGCATTCTCGACAAGATTGGAAAATACACGACGCAGCGCATAAGGCGGGCCGTTATATCCCGTTCTGTCTGGTCCGATGAAGCGCACGTCATGACCCTGATCAGTGTAGTCATAGGCGATTGTCTGAAGCAGGTTCGACAGATCGAACATCGTGTTTTCCTCGCGTGAAGCATCGTCACGGAAGAAGGACAAGGCGCCGTCGATCATGGCCTGCATTTCATCGACATCGCGAAACAGCAGCCTCTGCTGGTCCGTATCGTCGATGAATTCACCGCGCAGCCGGATACGGGTGAGCGGGGTCCGCAGATCATGGGAAATGGCTGCGAGCATGGTGGTGCGGTCGGTAACGAATTTGCGTATCTGCGCCTGCATTGCGTTGATCGTTTCCACCACCAGCCGGATTTCACGTGGGCCTTCTTCACTGAGCGGCATCAGGCGGGGCTGTGCACCCAGATTGCGCACGCCATAGGCCAGATGTTCGATCGGGCGTGAGAGCTGGCGCGAAGCGATGGCGGAAACAGCGATGATCCACAGCGTCAGCAGCACGGCTTCGAGACAGAAACGTTCAAAGGCATAGAGACCCCAGAAACGCTGCAGCGCGATACACAGGATCCAGCTTCCGTCGTCGCATTGCAGTGCCGCAAAATAGGACTCGTGAAAAACCGAGCGATCATAAGGCATGCCGGGCAATTGCGAGACCGGATTGTCTTCCTGAAAGACGGCAAGCCTCTCTGGCCGGTGCGCCAGATAGGGTTTGAGAAAATCCCAGCCCTGTTCGATCTCGGCGGGTCGGTACTGTCCATGCAGCAAAGCCGTGGCAATGGCCGAGCCGGAGGGATACCAGCCAAAACGCAGCTGGTCGGTCGCCGCAGCCTGTGTCAGGGCCTGTCGTGACGCGGCAGGGGCAGCCTGGGTCATGCGGATGACGGTGGCTACCTGGGCGGGGAGCCCGGTCTCCTGGATATCCGGTTTGGTCCAGCGGCCGCCAAACAGGAAGAAGAGTTCAATCAACAGCAGGGTGACCCCGGCAGCCAGCGCCACGGTCACGATCAGACGACGCGTGATCGTGTCGTCCAGAAACAGGGTTCGGCTCATGCGCGTCTGACCGTCGTGGCAAACATGTAGCCGCCATTGCGCACGGTGCGAATGAGGCTCGGATTTTTCGGATCGGTCTCGAGCTTGTGGCGTAACCGGCTGACCTGAACATCGATACTGCGGTCAAAGGCGGCATGATCGGGGCCGCGCGCCATGTCCATCAGCTGGTCGCGTGTCAGCACACGCTGGGGATGCTCGGCAAAGGAAAGCAGCAGGTCGAACTCGCCGCCTGACAGCATGACGAGTGCGTTTTCGCTCGACCGCAACTCACGGCGGGCCACATCAAGCTGCCACCCCCCGAAGCACAGGACCGGTCGCGTCGATGGAGAGCTGGGGGCAACCGGGTCCACGGTGCGCCGCAGCACGGCCTTGACGCGGGCCAGCAGCTCGCGCTGGTCGAAAGGCTTGGTCAGATAGTCATCAGCACCGATTTCGAGCCCCACCACGCGATCGGTATGGTCAGCCATCGCCGACAGCATGATGACCGGCAGGCGCGATGTTGTCCGCAGGCGCTGGCAGAGGCTGAACCCGTCTTCGTTGCGCAGCATGATATCGAGAATCACGAGATCGACCGGCTGGGCCTCCAGCAGGGCGAACATGGCCTCACCATCTTCCGCCGTCGAGACGCGGTACTGGTGCTTGCGCAGAAAGCTGGTCAATAGCGTCAGGATATCCTGATCGTCATCGACAACGAGAAGATGCGGCATGGGGGTCATCCCTCGTTCGTATCATGGAGCCAGACCGCCATGATGTCGGGAGCAGACATGATGTTTCAAGATGGAAATAATGCATCGACCGGCAGGGCCTCGTGCTTTGCATGGCGCGTTCGAAACCTGCTAGGACAGGCGTGACGGTGCCTCGCAAGGGGTGAAAAGGGAAGCGGGTCCGGGCAGAGATGCCCCAGTCCCGCGCTGCCCCCGCAACTGTAGGTGATGTCAAACCCCTGCCACGATCCCACTGGAGCTCTTCCGGGAAGGGGGCAGGGATTTCGGGAGACCGGCATCACAAGCCAGGAGACCTGCCGTCATTTCGCTGATTTCATGGACCGGCGGGGTGCCCGGATCGTGACGGATTGCATTTTGTCGAATGCGTCAGGTCGGTGCATGCGCCGGCAATCATCACTGCGCCTTGTTTTCGGCCCCTGTTGCGGGGATGAGCAAAAAGCCCGGATTGTCATGAACGCGCAGCCCAAACCCGTTTTTCATGTCTGTCAGACCTGCGCCTCAGGCGGGCAGGCCCTGCATGATGCCCTGACCGAACTGGCAGATCCTGCTCTGGTCGCGGTCGAGAGCGTGCGCTGTCTCGCTGCCTGCCGGCAGGGCTGCACCGCGACCCTCTCCATGCCGGGAAAATGGTCATGGCTGCTTGGTCAGCTGAGTCCTGAACTCGCGCCAGACCTGCTTGTCTATGCGCAGGCCTATGGTCGCTCGGCATCAGGCACGGTCATGCCCTCCAGACGCCCTGATTCGCTGCGCGATATCATTCTGGGGCGTTTTCCTGCCCAGAATCCTGCTGCTCCTGCCCCACAACATGCCGTTCCGGAAAGCGTCTCATGAGCAAGATTCCTGTCACCATCATCACCGGCTTTCTTGGCGCCGGAAAGACCACGCTGCTGCGCCATCTGATCGCGCAGTCCAATGGTCGTCGCATCGCCATCGTCGTCAACGAATTCGGCTCGCTTGGCATTGATGGCGAGACCCTGCGTGGATGCAGCATTCCGAACTGCCCGGAAGAAGATATCGTCGAACTCACCAATGGCTGCCTTTGCTGCACCGTGGCGGATGATTTCATCCCGACCATGGAGGCGCTGCTCGATCGGCCGCAGCCGCCAGAGCATATCGTGATCGAGACATCGGGCCTTGCCTTGCCCAAGCCTCTGCTCAAGGCGTTCGGCTGGCCGAGCGTGCGCACGCGCATGACGGTCGATGGTGTCATTACCGTTGTCGATGGTCCGGCGGTTGCCGCAGGACGTTTTGCCGATGACCCTGAGGCCGTGGCGAAGCAGCGCGAGGAAGACGAGTCACTCGATCACGACAATCCGCTTGAGGAAGTCTATGAGGATCAGCTCGATTCCGCCGATCTGGTCGTGCTGAACAAGACCGATCTTCTCGATGAGGCGGCACTTGCCAGCGTGGAGGCTGCTCTCGCTGGTCGCAAGCGCCGCGTGCGTGTGATCCGCGCCCGTGAAGGTCAGGTCGATCCCGCCGTGCTGCTCGGCCTTTCTGCCGCTGCCGAAGATGATCTGGCTGCACGCCCGTCCCATCATGATGGCGCTGACGAACACGAGCATGACGATTTCACGAGCTTTGTTCTGCCCATCAGGGAGCAGGAAACTGTCGAGCGTTTCATTGCCCGCCTCGAGCATGTGGCGCTGACGCATGATGTGCTGCGCATGAAGGGCTATGCGCCCATCGCCGGGAAATCGCTGCGTCTGGGTGTGCAGGCAGTCGGCAGTCGCATCCGCCATGCCTTCGAACCATGGGGCAATGCTGCGCAGGGCGAGGGCAGGCTGGTCGTGATCGGGTTGCATGGGCTCGATCCGGTTGCTGTACAGAACAGCTTCGACGCTGGCTGAGCCATGCATCTTCTCTTTCGGGAAACGCATGATCTGGACGGGCAGGCCATGGCCGAGGATCTCGGTCATGAGCCCGCCGATCTCGTTCTGCTGTCTTTTTCCGAAAGTGACCTGCTTGGGCTGAGTGCTGTGCATGGCGCGCAGGACCCCAGCCTGCGCGTGGCCACATTGTCTCGCCTGCGCCACCCGATGTCGGTCGATCTCTATCTTGAACAGACCATTTCCCGGACACGCTGCGTGGTGGTGCGTCTTCTGGGGGGCACCGAATACTGGCGTTATGGTGTGGATGAACTGCGCGCCCTTTGTCGTGCACGGTCCATTCCTCTGGCGTTCATAACGGGAGAGGCCACGCCCAACCCCGCGCTGAAAGCCCTGTCGAACGTCGATACTGCGCAATGGGAGCGTCTCGACGGACTGTTTCGTGAGGGGGGCGCCCGCAATCTGCGATGCGCCCTGACCCTTATGGCCAGCCTTGCCGGGCTGGCGCCGGATGATGGCGCCATTGCCGAGGCCCTGCCGCCCGCCGGTGTCTATCGTCGGCTTGGCACAGAGCGGACAAGCCGGGTTCTGCTGGTATTCTATCGCGCTCACCTGCTCGCGGCCGATCTCGACGGGGTCGATGCCCTTGCCGAGGCGCTTTACGAATCCGGCCTTGGCGTTGACCTGATCTACGTGGCCTCGCTCCGCGCGCCGAGCGTCCTGCCTTTTGTCGATCGCTGGATGATGGAAGAGCCGCCCGAGATCATTCTCAATGCGACCTTCTTCGCTGCGCGTGGCGATGACGGCACCCCATCCCTACTTGAGGCGGCGCAGGTGCCGGTGGTGCAGATCCTGCAGCCGAGTGCGACCTTGGGCGCCTGGCAGAAATCAGGCCGTGGCCTGTCGCAATCGGATCTGGCGATGCAATGCGTGTTGCCTGAACTCGATGGCCGCCTGACCGGCACTCCGATTTCGTTTCGCGACGAGGCAGCACCCGGCCTGCCTGCAAGACGCGTTGCCCATGCACCCGGCATTGCGCTCATGGTGCAGCAGGTGCAGGGCTGGCTTCGTCTGGCGCGTCAAAGCCCGGCGGAACGGCGTCTCGCGCTCGTTCTGTCCGATTATCCCGGTGCAGAAGGCCAGGCGGCCCATGCGGTCGGTCTCGACGGGTTTGCAAGTGTCGAGGCTATCGCGACACTGCTGCGAGACGCTGGTTATGCCATTACCTCTGTCGAGGCGTCCGCCCTGCCCGAGGCGCTTTGTCAGGCGCCGATGCAGCGTATTCTCGAAGCAGGAGCGTACCGCCTTTTATTCGAGGCTCTGCCCGAGGGGTTTCGTGAGAAGGTCATCGCGGCCTGGGGCGCTCCGGATCAGCCCATCGAGGCCCGGTTCGTCGAACTGGGCACTCTGGTGGTGGCGTTGCAACCGGGGCGGGGCAGGGCGAGCGAGCGCAAGGCGCAGTATCACGATCCTGATGTGCCCCCCTGTCATGCCTATATCGGTTTCTATCTCTGGCTGCGCGCAACACGCGCAATTTCGGCCATGATCCATCTCGGCACGCATGGCACGCTGGAATGGCTGCCGGGCAAATCTGTCGCGTTGTCCGAAAGCTGCGCGCCCCCTGTGCTGCTTGGGGGTGTGCCTGTCATCTATCCTTTCATCGTCAATAATCCGGGCGAGGCTTCTGCGGCCAAAAGACGTCTTGGCGCGGTCATGATCGGCCATATGACGCCACCCGTTCAGCGCGCCGGGCTCGATAGCGCCATGGTCGATCTTGAAAGGCTGATCGACGAATATGCCGAAGCCGATGGGTTGGATCGTCGGCGCGGGGCATTGCTGCGGCGCCAGATCCTTGATCGGGCCGCCGATCTCGGCGTGCTGGCAGAAAGCGGTGTGGCTGGCGGCGAGACGGATGAGGCCGAAGCTCTGGCCCGTCTCGACGCCTATCTGTGCGATGTGAAGGATCTCCAGATACGTGACGGGTTGCATGTGTTCGGCTGTCAGCCGCCCCGTCACGGCGCGCTGGTCGAGATGCTGGCAGAATCCGCTCAAGTAGCCTCTGATATCGTCACCTCCCGCCTCGATGCCTGCCCTCAGGCCGAGCGACAGGCGCTGCTTGCCGCACTGGACGGGCGTTTCGTGCCGCCCGGTCCTGCGGGGGCGCCTACGCGCGGGCGTCTGGATGTGCTGCCGACAGGACGTAATCTCACCACCATCGACCCGCGCCTGCTGCCAAGCCGCGCTGCGCTGATTCTGGCGCACAAGACCGCCGATCTGCTGCTGACGCGCCATCTTCAGGAAGAAGGCGAGAATCTGCGTCATCTCGTGCTCGATCTCTGGGGCAGCGCCACATTGCGCACAGGGGGCGAGGATATGGCGCTCGCCTTTCTGCTTATGGGCGTGCAGCCGCTCTGGGATGCGACAAGCGGGCGGATTTCCGGCTTCGAGATCGTGCCGCTCACGACACTTGACCGCCCCCGCGTGGATGTGACCCTGCGTATTTCAGGCCTGTTTCGCGATGCCTTTCCGGGATTGATCGCGCTTTTCGATCAGGCCGCCCGCGCCGTTGCGGCCCGTGCGGAAGACGAGGCATGGAACCCGCTCACCCGTGATCCCGATGCCTCCCGCATTTTTGGCGCGGCGCCCGGCGCTTATGGCACCGGGGTCGAGGCCGCGCTGGCCGAGGGCAGCTGGCAGACCCGCGATGAACTGGGCCAGCTTTATCTCGACGGGTCGCAATGGAGTTATGGCGGCGACCGCGAGGCAGTAGTTGATGCCGAGGGGTTGCGCGCGCGTCTGGGGCGCGCCGAGATGGTGCTGCATATCCAGGACCATGCAGAAACCGATCTGCTTGATGGTGTCGACACTGCCGCGCATGAGGGAGGCCTTGCTGCTGCTGCTGCGATGCTGGGCAACACGCCAAAGCTGCTCCATGGCGATACCAGCCAGCCGGAAACGCCGAAACTGCGCGACGTGTCGCAGGAAGTGGCGCGCATCACCCGTGGCAGACTCGCCAACCCGCGCTGGATTGCGGGTATGATGCGCCACGGCTACCGCGGCGCGGCAGAAATGGCCCGTGGCGTGATGGCTCTTGAGGGCTATGCTTCTACCCTGTCCGTGCGCTTTGACCGACAGATCGATCTGGCTTTTGCCGCCCTGCTTGAAAATGACGATCTGCTGGCATTCTTTGAGACGCATAACCCGCAAGCACTGTCGGATATGAAAAGGCGTTTCGCCTCGTTGCGCGATCGCGGCCTCTGGCAGCCGCGCCGCAATGTCGTTGCGCAGATACTGGAGTCATGAGGCCCCGCAGGAGGAGAGACACGTCATGAGCCGTGTGTTGATGGTGGCAGCGCCCCGCTCGGGTTCAGGCAAGACGACCATGACGCTGGCGCTTCTGAGCGCCTTCCGGCGTCGCGGTCTGTTGGTGCGGGCGTTGAAGACAGGGCCGGATTATATCGACCCAGCCTTTCATCAGGAGGCTTCCGGCGTGCCCTGCGCCAATCTCGATAGCTGGGCCATGTCCGGGCCGGCACTGGAATCCCGTCTTGCCCGCGCCGGGGAGGGTGTCGATCTGGTGATCGTGGAATCCTCGATGGGGCTGTTCGACGGGCTTGCGTTGCCGGATGGGCAGCGCGGTGCGGCCTCCGATATTGCCGCGCATTTTGCCATGCCGGTTCTGCTTGTGCTGGATGCGAGCGGGCAGGGGCAGAGCGTGGGGGCCGTCGCGCAGGGGCTGTCGCAATGGGACGAGAAAGTTACTGTCGCAGGCGTCATTCTGAACAACATCGCGTCTGACCGTCACGAAAAACTCTGTCGCGCCGCGCTGAGAGAGCCTTTATGCGGCGTGTTCAGGCGTGATCGATCAATCGTGTTGCCAGAGCGCCATCTGGGTCTGGTTCAGGCCCGTGAACGGGGTGATCTGGCAGGGTTTTTCGACTCCCTTGCCAGCAAGGCGGAAGCTGAACTCGATCTGGATGCCATTTTCGCCCTGTCGCGTCCGATCGCTGCAACCGGCGTCAAAGGGGCCTCACTCGTGAATCCGCCGGGGCAGCGCATAGCGCTGGCTGACGACGCCGCCTTCTCCTTTCTTTATGCGCATCTGGCGGAAGAGTGGCGTGAAGCAGGAGCCGAGATCCTCCCGTTCTCGCCGCTGCGTAATGAGAGGCCGGATGAGAGCGCCGATTGCTGCTGGCTGCCAGGAGGTTATCCCGAACTGCATGCCGCAGCCCTGGCCGCGGCCACTTCATTTCATGAGGGCATGCACCGCTTCGCGCTGACGCGACCCATCCATGGAGAGTGCGGTGGGTTCATGGTGCTGGGGGCCGGTCTGGAAGACTGCGCAGGCACGACTCATGCCATGCTCGGGCTTCTGTCTCACGAGACATCCTTTGCCAGACGCAAGATGGCGCTCGGTTATCGTCAGGCCCGGCTTTTGCAGCCTTCCGTTCTGGGGCCGGAAGGGACGAGGCTGCGCGGGCATGAGTTTCATTATGCCCGAGTGACCGACCCCGGCAGCGATGCCGCTTTTGCCCGGTTGCAGGATGGCGAAGGCAACGATCTCGGCGTGGCGGGCGCGCAGCGCGGTCAGGTGTCAGGCACGTTTTTTCATGTGCTGTCTCGATGGGGCTAGAACCGTCTTTCTCGGTTCTGCTGGCGCGTCATCCGCCCGTTCTTGTGGCTGAAGGGCAGTGCTACGGGAGGCGTGACGTGCCGCTCGCACCGGGCTGGGAGCGCTTGGTCACAAGATGGGGCGGGCAGGGGGCTGTTTATGCCTCACCCGCGCAGCGCTGTCAGCACGCAGCCACCTTTCTGGCGGGTGGGGCGCCTGTTCAGACCGATGCGCGGTTGCTCGAAATGGATTTCGGCGCATGGGAGGGGCAGAACTGGTCTGTCATCCCGCGAGAAGCGCTCGATGACTGGGCCGCTGATCCGTTCGGCTACCAACCGGGCGGAGGAGAAAATGTCGAGGCGCTCATCGCGCGTGTCACGGCTTTCTGGCGCGATCTCCTGTCCAGGGCGGAAAACTGCCGCGTGGTGACCCATGGCGGGCCGTTGCGCGTCATGAAGGCACTGGCAGAAAACCGGGCGTTTCAGATGGAAGACCCGGCGCCCCCGCAGGGCGAAACAATTCTGTTGCATTTTTTCAACAATAACGGCGCGTTTGTTGCGCAAAACCACCCACTCCGTTGACAATATGCAACAGACCAATGAGGAGTAGGCCAATCCTGAATCATTGGTAAGGTTTATCATGTTGGTACGCTCCCGGTCTCTCCTGCCATCAGTTGCACGCAAGGGGATCCTGTCCCTCATTGCCACGACGTGCCTGATGTCCTGCGGGGCCGAGGCATTGGCGCAGACAACAGCAGGAAACGCGACTGACAGCGTCAATCATCCCGCCGCAAACAAATACCAGCCTGCCAAGGCGGCAAAACCAGCAGCCAGGAGCAAGGCGCTGCGCACGCGCCAGTCTGCGCCGGTTACGGCGGGCGACGCCGATGGCGGCAGTGAAGCCATCGTCGTGACCGGTACGCGTGAAATCGGCAAGAAGGCGCGCGATGCCATTGCGCCGCTTGATATCATTTCGCACAAGCAGATTGCGGCAACAGGTCAGGGTACGCTGCGCGATGCGCTTGCGTTGCTGCTGCCCTCGCTCACCACACCGACAGCCGGTTTCGATGCCGGTGCCATGACGGACACGATCAGCCTTCGTGGCCTCAACCCGAACGAGACGCTCGTTCTGGTCGATGGCAAGCGCCGCCACAACACGGCCAATATCTATTCCAACCCCGGCCCGCAGCAGGGGTCGACGGCATCCGATATCGACATGATTCCGATGTCGGCCATTGATCATGTCGAGGTGCTGCGTGACGGCGCGTCGGCCCAATATGGCTCGGACGCCGTGGCCGGTGTGGTCAATATCATTCTCAAGAAACAGGCGCGCGGCTTTCACGCCCAGAATATCACCGGCATCACTTCCGAAGGCGATGGCTTTCAGCAGGGTGTCTATCTCGATGGCGGCGCAAGCCTAGGGTCGCGGGGCTTTGTGCATGTCAGCGGCGATTTCGTGCATCAGGATCACACCTATCGCAGCGCTGCCGATAACCGCACGGGTACCTATCAGAACAACATCCTGAGCCAGCCCGAGCAGACGCGCGAGAGTGTTGCGGTCAATGCCGGCTATGATCTGACAGATAACATCCAGCTTTATGCTCTGGGCACCTATGCCCATCGCCATGCCGAATCCTATCAGAACTATCGTCTGGCCTCGTCGCTGAACGCCTATCCCGGTTATCAGGCGATCTACCCCTGGGGGTATTCGCCGGTCGAGACGCTGAACGAGAATGATTTCGAGCTCAAGGCCGGTGTGAAGGGCGATTTCCGGGGCTGGCACTGGGACGTTTCGAGCGTCTATGGCCGCGATTACGACGATATCGGTCTGATCAACTCTGTGAATCTCTCGATCAACAAGGCGACGGGCCGTACGCCCACCTCGTTTGATGTGCAGGGCTTCAATAACCAGCAATGGACGAATGATTTCGATTTCAGCCGCAAATTCGAGTTCAGTGGCTGGCCGCACAGCGTGAATTTCGCCGGTGGCGCGTCCTATCGCTATGAGGGCTATTCGGTCGGTACGGGCTCGCCGGATTCACTCTATGGCAACGGCTCGGATGCTCTGGCAGGCACGAATCCCGGCAATGCAGGCAATTACAGCCGCGACGTGGCCGCAGGCTATCTCGATATCTCGACCTATCTGGCCAAGGGGCTGCAGCTCGATCTGGCAGGTCGTTACGAGCATTACACCGATGTGGGCAACACCCAGAACGGCAAGGTCTCGCTGCGCTATGACATCACGCGCCGTATCGCCCTGCGTGGAACGATCAGCAACGGGTTTCATGCGCCGACGCTCGCCCAGAAATACTACTCGGCACTCAATATCTCGCCGACTGCCGCACGTGGCCTGATCGGCGCGGGCTCGCCCGGTGCGCTGGCCAACGGCTCATCGGGCCTCAAGCCCGAGCGCTCGACCAATGCGGAAGGCGGATTCATTGTCGAGCCGATCCGCAACCTGCATGTCACGACCGATATCTATCAGATCAACATGCGCGACCGGATCATGCCGGGCGGTAATATCTCGGGTGCGACGGCAATCAAGGCCATGCAGCTCAATGGTTTTGCGCTACCGTCCGATATCAGCACGTGGAACCAGAGCGCTATCACCGCCAACTGGTTCGGCAATGTGGCCAGCACCCGCACGCAGGGTCTGGATATCACTGTCACCTATCTGACCAAGCTCGGCGCTTTCGGGCGTATCGACTGGGATGCGGCGATCAACCTCAACCGTACCCGCCTGTCGCATCAGGCCACGAACCCGCTTACGGGCGCGCCACTGCTCAATGCGGCCTCAATCGCCTATCTGACCACGGCCTATCCGCGCAGCAAGATCATCTTCGGTGGCAACTGGACCCATGCGAAGTGGATCATCGGGCTGCACGAGATCCGCTGGGGCCAGACGACCAACCAGCTCACTTATTATGCGCCCGGCCCCTATCAGTTCAGCACGACGCATTTTCTGGAATACCAGAACAAGCCGAAATGGACGACCAATCTGGACGTGAGCTACCGGATCACCCCCCGCTGGACGGCCACGATCGGCGGCAACAACATCTTCTCGGCCTATCCCACCCGCGTGCCTGACGGAAACCGCTATCTCGGCGCGCCGCAATATTACATGAGCACCTCGCAGCTCGGCATTAACGGTGGCTACTACTATTTCCGCGTGAACTACGATCTCTAAGCGGAAAATTAACGAGGCTCCTTCCAGGCTGTGATCGGTTCTGCCGATCCAGCAATGATTTGTCATGATCGCTTGACGTCAGATTTAACGGTGTTTTTTCCGCTTCCATGAGTAGCTGATCACGGATACGGCATAAAAACACGACCGGCAGGGTCCAAAAAACCTGTCGGTTTTCTTAAAAGACGGTCATCCACTCACAGGGAGCTTGAGCCAGACATTGACCCCTTCCGTCTTGCGTCTCTTTTCCGCCTGTCTTGCCATGCCGTTCATGGCCGCCACTGCCTATGCGCAGGGGTCTCCGTCCCCCGTGGTCGCCAATGCCACCTATGGCGCCGTCAATGCCGGCCAGCAGCCCTCGGCCCTGACCCAAGCCTCTCTGTCGGAGGTGCAGAAGGATACGTCCGTTGCCCCGCTGCCGAAGCCGGAGGCCTTGTTCGTCAATCCATTCGGGGTGAATGCCTGGCTGCGTGAGCATGGCATTGCCATATTGCTCGATAACACCAACGAAATGTCGGGCATGATCACGGCCCCGACCAAGGGGCTCGGTCTGCGCCAGGGGGCGAGCAATACCGGTCAGTATTCGATGGAAAACGACATCGACTGGGAGCGTCTGGCGGGCTGGACCGGGTTTTCGACCCATGATGTGATGGTTGGCCGTTACGGCATTCCCGTGAGCCGCATGTTTGGCGACAACCTCAACCCCAGCCAGGAAATCTATGGCAGTGGCGGCAACGTGGTCGTCCATCTTGTCTATGCCTATGGTGAAGAAACGCTGTTCAATGACCGTTTCAATGTGGCGGCAGGGCGCATGTCCTTCCTGTCCGATTTCTCGGCCAATCCGCTCTACTGTAACTTCATGAACAATGCCTTCTGCGGTAACCCGAAGGCCTCGAGTGACAATACGGCTCACGCCTCCTATCCCGATGCCAACTGGGCGGCGCGGTTCCGGATCAGGCCGAGCGAGAACACCATCCTGCAATTCGGTGTCTATTTCACCCAGACCCAGGCCATTTATGGCAATGCCCAGATGCGTACGGGCTTCAAGTTCAACGGCGCGACGATCGATGGTGAGGCCATGCCGGTCGAATTCATCTGGGAGCCGCGCTTTGGTCACGATCATTCGCTGCCCGGCCATTACAAGGCAGGTTTTGCGTATGATACGGCAGACCACAAGGACAACTACTATGACGGCAATGGCGACGCCTTTGCGCTGAGCGGCCTCAAGCCGCGCAACGTGCATGGCGCCTGGGCAGCCTGGGGGCTGGTGGATCAGATGGTCTATCATCACCCCGGCCAGGCCCCCGATGCCGGCGTCACCCTGATCGGTGCGGCCTATTTCAACAAGGCACAGACCGCGACGCGCGCAGACCAGCTCTCGATCGGTGTGCTTGATCGCGGGTTCTGGAAGTCGCGCCCGCTCGATGGCGTTGGCGTCAATTTCTCATGGACTCATGTGTCTGACGACCTGACGCGTTCGCAGCGCCTCTATGCCATGCAGGGCCTGCCGATCCCCAACGGGTCGCTCTTTCCCCAGACCAGCGCCTATGTAGTGGAAGCCACCTATCAGATTCATGTGCTGCGCGGTGTCACCTTCGCGCCTGACTTCCAGTATTATTTCAACCCCGGTGGTCAGAAACAGCTTAACAATCAGGCACTTCTCGGCTTCAAGAGCCACATAGAAATCTTCTGAAAAACTGGCGGGAGAAACCCGCCCCCTCTCTCGATTGTTGCATCTGCCCCGGCGACAAGCTGAGCCGACAGATCGAGAGAGGCGCCCATGACGCATACGATACCCGCCCTTGCCCGGGCGCTCTCGCCTGAAGGCCCGCTCGACGGGTTCTGGCCCATTGAGGATTATGCGGCCCTCGGCGATGGCCGATGTGTGGCTCTGCTGGCGCCCGATGGCAGTGTCGACTGGCTTTGCGTGCCCAATATCGATTCTCCGCCCATGTTCGACCGCCTGCTGCATCGCCCGGGTGGTTTTTTCCAGATACGCCCTGTCGGGGCCTATACCGCAACACGCCGCTATCGCGAGGACAGCAATGTTCTCGAGACCCTGATCGAGACCGAACACGGCACGGCTCGGCTGACGGACTCTCTGAACAGCACACTCGCCGGGCGCCTGCCCTGGACGGAATTCGCTCGACGGATCGAAGGCGTTTCGGGTCGTATGACCTTCATCGTGCGTTTTCGCCTTGGGACACGCTGCGGCACCGTAGCGCCCTGGATACAGGAGACCGAAAACGGGTCGATCTTCCATGTTGGTTCGGTTCTGGCGCATCTGGTGCATACAGAGAACATGCGCCTGACCCGCGAGGAAGATGACGCCATAGAGGCCGAGATCGTGGTGGGGGAGAAGACCCGAGCGCTCATAGCCCTGGTCGCCACAGAAAACGAACCTCTTGCCGTGCCATCCGTGGAAGAGATCGATGCCCGCATCGAGACGAGCGATTCCGCGTGGCGCAACTGGGCCAATGACCTGCATTATGACGGCCCCTATCGCGAACAGGTGCGTCGCAGTGCGCTCGCCCTGAAGCTGCTGCTCTATTCATCGAGCGGCGCTATTGCGGCGGCAGCCACCACATCGCTGCCCGAGCGTCTGCGCGATGGCAAGAACTGGGATTATCGCTTTGCGTGGATACGCGACGCTGCCTATGTCGCGAATGCCTTCCTGCGACTGGGGGCTGTGGCAGAGGTGAAGGCGGCGCTGGCCTGGCTGGTGCATCATCTGGGCGAAGAGGGGCCTCTCGTCATGTATGGCCTGTCTGGCCAGCGCGTCGAGGACGAAACGCGTTACGACGAGGTCGAGGGCTATCGTGGGGTCAAGCCGGTCGTCAGCGGCAATAGGGCGTCGGGTCAGCATCAGCATGGCATCTATGGTGATATTTTCGAGACCGCAGCCTTGTTCGTCTCACGCGGTAACCTGCTCGACCAGAAGACGGCCCAGCTTCTGGCCGATCTCGCGGATCGCTGTGCCGATCACTGGCGACAGAAAGATGCCGGTATCTGGGAACTCACTGAAGACCAGCATTACACCATGTCGAAGATCAGCTGCTGGCAGGCGCTTGATCGTGCCTGCCAGATGGCGGCACGTGGCCATCTGGCAAAAGATCGCGCCCCGCGCTGGGCCCGTGAAAAAGAGCGGATCATGGCGTGGATAGACAGCGAATGCTGGTCGGAAAAACGTCAGGCCTATCTGTTCTATCCTGGCTCTGATGCGCTGGATGCGTCCATCGCCCTGGCTGTGCCGTTCGGCTTTGACCGTGACAAGCGTATGCGCGCGACGCTGCACGCGATCCGCGCGGAGCTGGGAAGCGGGCCATTTCTGTATCGCTATACCGGCATGCAGTCTGAAGAGGGGGCGTTTCTTGCCTGCTCCTGCTGGATGGTCGAGGCTCTGGCCCTGCTGGGTGAAAAAGAAGAAGCCGATACGCTGTTCGCAGAGTTTTTGGCGCGGCTGCCACGCAATACCGGGGTCATTGCCGAGATGATCGACCCGCAGACCGGCATGTATCTGGGCAATACACCGCAAGGGCTGAGCCATCTCGGCGTCGTGCATGCGGCCTGCGCCCTGGCAGGGAACAGGATGAAAGCCTTCGATCTGTCCTGAGGGGCGACGCGATGGCGTGAGCTTTATTATCAGTTGTTAATGCTTGATCTCGATCAAAAACCACAGGATCGAGATGCGGCATAACCAGTGCCGAGCCAAGCCTGACGGAAGAAGCAGGCAGCTCATGCGGCGCCCCAAGGGGCCGGGACGCATGACCGGTCAGGCTCCCCGCGAGCGCGCCTGTTTTGACCAGGCCTCCTCGGCAAGACTCAGGAGAAAAATCATGAAGCCACCGAGCGACAGGGCCAGTCCGACCCAGCCGACAGAGGTCCAGCCCAGATCATGGGCGATGGCAAGTCCTCCGAGCCACGGCCCGATAGCATTGGCTGTGTTGAAGGCGCTTTGATTGAGCGCGGCAGCCAGGCCTTCAGATCCGGTTGCGACACTCAGCAGGCGCGACTGCACGACCGTGGAAAGCCCGCCACTGGCGCCGATAAGGAAAATCACGACTGTCAGAGGGATGACGGCTTTGGCAGCAAACGGGAAAGCCGCCATGGCGACAGCGCCTGTCAAAAGAACGCCCCCCATTGTGGGCATCATTCTGTGATCTGCCAGCCAGCCGCAAAGCAGTGTTCCGGCGGTCATGCCAATACCGAAAACAGCCAGCATCGGGGGCACGGCACTCTCCGGCAGATGAGTGACATGATCCATGATCGAGGCAAGATAGGTATAGACGCAAAAGATCCCGCCAAATCCGATCACACCTATCCCGAGGGTGAGCCAGACCTGCTTCACCCGCAGGGCATTCAGTTCTGCCCTTATTGTGGCGTCGGGGCAGGGGGGCTGATGCGGTACCAGAAAACGGATGAGGCACAGGGTCAGAAGTGCCAGGGCGGCAATGCTCACGAAAGTCCATCGCCACCCGACGTAGAGACCGATCATGTTGGCCATGGGAACGCCGGCGATGGTGGCAATGGTCAGACCGAGTATGACCCGGCTTACCGCCTGAGACCTCTTGCTGGCCGGAACCAGCGAGGCCGCGACAAGCCCTGCCACGCCAAAATACGCGCCATGAGGCAGACCCGTGATGAAGCGAAAGACGAGCAATGCGTAAAAGCTTGTTGCCAGGGCGCTCAAGGCGTTCCCGGCCGCGTAGAGCAGCATCATGCCGATAAGGAGGGTCTTGCGGCTGAAACGCGCACCGAAGACCGCAAGGAGCGGCGCGCCTATACTGACGCCTGCCGCATAGGCAACAATTGTATACCCTGCCTGGGGCTCGGAGATGCCAAGAGAACGGGAAATCATGGGCACGAGGCTCATCGCGGCAAATTCTGCCGTCCCAATCGCGAAGGTCCCCAGCGCCAGTATGATGAATATGGCTGTTGTCATTATGCCTGAAGCGCGAGGCGCACTCTGGTTTACGGTCATGCTCGGTGTCAGTTCTTCTGTGTCTGGTTTGCCCGGTCCTGCCTGCTGGAAGTCACTGGTCTTTGAGGGATGGATAATCGGTGTAGCCCCGGTCATCGCCGGTATAGAAAGTCGTCGGATCGGGCGTGTTGAGCGATGTTCCGTTTTTCAGTCGTTCGACGAGATCCGGGTTGGCGATGAAAAGACGACCGAAAGCAATGGCATCTGCCTGATGGCTCTCGATGGCCTGGGCACCTTGTTCCGGTGAGAAGTCGTCATTGGCTATGACGGGACCACCAAAGAGTGTCCTGAGGTTGGAAAGCTGGCTGTCGGCTCCCTGACTCTCCCGGATGAACAGGAACCCGACCTTCCTTTTACGCAGCTCCGTTACGACATGAGTAAAGAGGGCAACGGCATTGCTGTCGCCCATGTCGTGCTCTTCGCCGCGAGGGCGCAAATGGACGCCGATACGGTTTTCGCCCCAGATTTCGGTAATTGCATCGACGATCTCGAGCAGAAAGCGTGCCCGGTTTTCGATCGTGCCCCCATAGGAGTCGGTTCTCCGGTTGGTACTGTCCTGCAGGAACTGATCAATGAGATAGCCATTCGCAGCGTGGATATGCACAGTGTCAAAGCCTGCCTCGCGGGCGTTGAGGGCAGCCTTGCGATAGTCATCGACGATTCCGCTTATTTCGTCAGTGCGCAGGGCGCGAGGTGTTGGGTAGGGGCGCTTCGGGCGCAACAGCCGGACATGTCCCTCGGCCGCAATGGCGCTGGGGGCGACGGGCAGATTTCCTTCCAGATATACCGGGTCGGAAATGCGCCCCACATGCCAGAGCTGTGCGGCAATGCGGCCGCCAGCAGCGTGCACGGCCTGTGTCACTTTCCGCCATCCCTGTATCTGGGTATCGGACCAGAGGCCGGGTGTGCGTGGATAGCCCACGCCCTGCGGTGAGATGCTCGTCGCCTCACTGATGATCAGACCGGCCTGTGCGCGCTGGGCATAATATGTGGCCATCAGATCTGTCGGAACGCGGTCATCACTGGCGCGGCTTCTTGTCAAAGGCGCCATGACAATACGATTGGGCAGGGTCAGCGCGCCGAGGCGCAAAGGTGTAAAGGGAGTTGTCATGATTTTCCCCGGAAGTGTTTCAGACACTGAAAGGGAGAGAGTAATTGTCCGGCAATCTGACGTAAGTGTCGTAAATGTCGTCCTGGGGTAGAGAATTTGTCTGCAAACTTTATGGGAGATCCGTTCTCTGGCGTCAGGATCTTTGTCATGGCGGTGCAGGAGGGGAGCTTCAGCAAAGCCGCAATGCGTCTGGGTCTGAGCAAATCGGCAATCGGCAAAAGTCTTCAGCGTCTTGAAGCCCGGCTTGGTGCGGAGCTTCTCCAGAGATCGTCCAAGGGGATCACGCTCACTCCGGATGGTGAGCGTTACTACGCGAGATGCCGCATCGCTTTCGATGAACTTGAACAGGGTGAGCAGGAGGTGCGGCTCAATGAGAACGAACCTGTCGGTACGGTTCGTATCGACATGCCGGCCTCATATGGCCGAAATGTCGTGCTGCCCATCCTGCTGGAGCAGATGGCCCGTTATCCCGGTCTGAAGCTGGTGATGAGCTTCAATGACAGGATCGTCGACCCGATAGAGAGCAGGAGCAATCTCTCCATCCGTTTCGGGCCGATAAGGGATACTCACGAGATCATGGCGCGGCGACTCTCAATGCAGAAGCTGCTTTTCTGTGCCAGTCCCGGATATTTCGAGGCCTGTGGAATTCCTGACACGCTGGCAGCGCTCAGCCGGCACAGATGCCTTGTCGGATTTTCAGATCAGGCGCCGCCGCGCTGGGCGGTCAGACTTGAGGATGGCGAGTCGGGTTATATCATGCCGCCAGCGACGCATCAGATTGGTGATGGCGATGCGATTGTCCGGGCAGCGCGAGCCGGATGTGGGATCTGCCAGCTTCCGGAGTTCATGGTGAGCGAGCCCATTCGCGATGGTTTGCTCACTTCCGCGCTGAGCCAGCATACAATTTCCACCCCGGTGACGCTTCTCTGGCCCGCGACATGTCGCCTGCCACACCGGGTGCGTCATCTCATCGACGTTCTGAAGGAACGCCTCGGGTAGGAAGGGTCAGCCCAGACCGGCACGCCTGGCTGCTTCCCGCGCCAGATCAAGGGCGTGAAGGCGAGGGGCGAGATCGTAGATCGGCAGGGCCATCATGATTTCGTCGAGGCGGTGGCGCTCCACATAGTGGCTCAGCCCTGCAGCAACGTCATCGACCGTGCCAACGAAGCTTGTCGACAGGACTTCGTCGAACTGACGGCTGATCTCCGGTCCCCAAGGCAGGTTCTGAACCGCGACCGGGTGAGGAAAACGCCCCGGCGTTCCCTGACGCAGCGCTGCCATGTAGAGGCGTCGCGACGTCGCCAGATAATCGGCTTCTTCATGGGTATCGGCCGCAACGATGTTCATCGCGAGCATGACATGAGGCGCCGCAAGACGCGATGAGGGGCGGAATCGCTCCCGATAGAGCGCGATGGCCTCTTCCATCATCTGGGGGGCAAAATGCGACGCAAAGGCGAAGGGAAGGCCGAGGGCTGCGGCGAGTTCGGCCGAGAAAAGCGAGGAGCCCAGTAGCCAGATGGGGATATCGGCGCCTGCGCCCGGTGTCGCCAGAATGCCGGTCTGGCTGTCATCTCCGGCGAAATAGGCCATGAGTTCCAGCACTTCCTGCGGAAAGCGTTCTGCCCCCTCGCGGTTGCGTCGTAGCGCGCGCAGGGTTCTCTGATCAGACCCCGGGGCGCGGCCCAGTCCGAGATCGATGCGACCCGGATAGAGCGCATCCAGCGTGCCGAATTGTTCGGCGATGACCAGAGGCGCATGGTTCGGCAGCATGATGCCGCCAGCCCCCACACGGATACGGGATGTCGCTGCGGCAAGGGCGCCGATCACAACGCTGGTTGCCGCCGAAGCGATGCCGGGCATGCCATGATGCTCTGCCACCCAGTAGCGTTGAAAGCCGAGCATTTCGGCCTTCTGCGCCAGCAGGCGTGAATCCGAGAGGGCGTCGGCAGCGCTGCCGGTTTCACGGATGAGGGACAGATCGAGAATGGAAAGCGGTGTCATTCTCCCGATATGGGGAGGGGTTCCGCCGCTTGAAAGATCAGTCCTTCTTCTCGACCTGCTCTGCGAGGGTCTCGACCGCAGGAGCCGCCGAACTGCGCGTATAGATGGGGGCAGGGGTCGCGCTATGGGCAGCTTCCATGAAGCGGTCGGCGAGAGCGCCGTAAAGCGCGTGTTTGCAGATCATGCGCGACACACCGAAAGCCAGGAAGGAGGTCGCCATCAGCGCAAGGGTTACCTGCTGGTTGTCGCACATTTCCATGACGATGACGGTCGCGGTCAGCGGCGCCTGCACCACGGCCGAGAAATAGGCCACCGTGCCAAGAAGAACGACAGCGCCCGGTGTCGTATGGGGAAGATATTGCTCGATCCAGCCGCCGATGCCGGCGCCGACCGAGAGCGACGGGGCGAACAGGCCCCCCGGAATTCCCGAGCAATAGGACACGACAGTGGCAATGAATTTCAGCACGAAGAACGAGGCGGGATAATGCTCCGATCCGTCGATGATGGCACGTGCCTGCATATAGCCTGTGCCATAGGTCGCGCCATGCGAGACAAGGCCCAGCAGAGCCAGAACAAAACCGCAAAGGGCGGCAAAGGCCACAGGGCGCGCCTTGATGAGCGCACCGATACGCCCCGGTACGCCCTTCGAAAAGCGGATAAGAAGCGCAGAGAAACTGCCGCCTGCAATGCCGCCGACGATGCCGCAGGTCAGTACCGCAATCCAGGCTGTGCCCAGCGGGACGTCGACATCGGTGTGACCGAAATAGGAGTAGTTGCCGACCAGTGCGATGGCCGTCACACCTGACAGCACGACCCCTGTCAGCATCGTGCCGGAAGTTTTCTGTTCGAAGGAATGCGAGAGTTCCTCGATGGCGAAGACGATTCCCGCCAGCGGGGTGTTGAAGGCAGCCGAGACGCCTGCCGCACCACCCGCCAGAATGGCGCCGCGTCGGGCTGAAACGCTCGCCGTGCCCAGCAGGCGCGAGAAGCCATGCATGATGGCCGCACCGACCTGTACGGTCGGGCCCTCACGGCCGATCGAGGCGCCGACCATGAGACCAAAACAGGTCAGAACGATCTTGGCGAAGGCGATCCTCAGCGAGAGCACACGATTGACGATCGAGAAATTCTCGATGTGCAAGGTTGCGATGGTTTGCGGAATGCCGCTTCCCTGGGCGCCCGAAAAGAAGCGTCGTGTCACCCAGGTCGAAAAGGCGAGCCCGGCGGGAACGACAACCAGCATCACGTAAGGGTCCCAGTGCAGCAGGCGCCCGCGCGCGCGCGCGGCCCAGTCTGCCGTGCCGGCAAAGCCGACAGCCACCACGCCCACCAGAACGGCACCAAGCCAGTAGGTGAGGGTACGACGCCATTGCGACGTCGTTCTACGCGCGGAACGGCGGAGATGCTGGATGCGGTTCTTTTGCCGCAGAGCGGTGCTTGGGCGCATGAATGCTCGCCTGTCTGGAGATCGGGAGGCACCGACCGGTGTGGAACGCTCCTGCCAGCACCGCGGGCGACAGGTCAAGAAACTCTCGTCTCAAAAACCTAACGACGCTGCGAGCATCCGGTTCTGTCCTGAAACGATCTTATGCCAGTACCGGGATGCCCGTCTGCTTCGCCTTTTCCTCGGGTTCGACATGAATATGGATGAGGGCCCGCCCCAGATGGCGTCTGAGCGCGTGCTCGACCCGATCGCAGATGTCATGGGCATCGGACACGCTCATGGCGCCGGGCACGACGAGGTGAAATTCGATGAAGCTGACACTGCCTGCCGTACGC
Source organism: Asaia spathodeae NBRC 105894 (assembly GCF_025994195.1). Classification (NCBI taxonomy): domain Bacteria; kingdom Pseudomonadati; phylum Pseudomonadota; class Alphaproteobacteria; order Acetobacterales; family Acetobacteraceae; genus Asaia; species Asaia spathodeae. The sequence goes on from NZ_BAPY01000072.1 coordinate 40,788, forward strand.
ACACGGATATCATGCGCTTCTATCGCGCCGGTGGCGTGTTCCGAAATCACGACGCGGATCATCTGCAATGTGTCCGAATCGGGGGCTTCATCCATCAACCCGGCTATGGAGTGCTTCATCATGTCAAAGCCCACGCGCAGGACATTCAGGGCGACGAGGCCGGAAAGCAGGGCGTCGAGACGGGCATAACCGGTGAGCGGAATGAGCGCGATACCGACCACCAGCACGACAGTGGTCCAGACATCGGAAATGACGTGGCGGCCATTGGCGGTAAGGGCTGGCGAGCGTTTGAGGCGCCCCTGACGCACAAGAACGAGCCCCCAGACGAGATTCACCACCCCGCCCAGCGCATTGAACACGATGCCACGCCAGGGGGCGATGTCGGTATTGGGAAGAAGCCAGCTCTTCCATGCAACCCAGGCGATACCGATTGCGGTCAGCACCACAAGGACAGCTTCGGTCACGGCGGAAAGATATTCGGCCTTGTCGTGCCCGTAGGTGTGATTGTCATCGGCCGGTCGCTGGGCAACGCTGAGCGCCCAGAGCGCGCCGATGGCAGCGGCGACGTTGATGATGGTCTCGAGCGCATCCGACAACAGGGCCGCGCTGCCGCTCACGCGCCAGGCAATGTATTTCAGCCCGAGCGCGATCAGGCTGACGAAGAGCGAGACCCAGCCGAAAACGATCTTTTCGGGTTGCTTCAGCATGAGATGCCGCTGCCGCCGGGAGAGGTGCTGCAAGGCGCCGTGCCGCATGGATAGGCACTGCCGGGGGCCTCGATCTGGAATGTGGCGTGGCCAATACGGAAACGCTTTGCGAGCATGATCGATGCCTCGCGCAGGAGCGCATCTTGGCCACCGGCAGGGGCGGCACTGACCAGATGGACAGTCAGGGCCGTATCGGTCGTGCTGAGCGACCAGACATGAAGATGATGCAGGTCTTCAACGCCTGGCAGGGCGCGCAGGCTCGTGGCGACCTGCTCGAGGTCGATACGCTCCGGCACGCCGTCCAGTGCCATGTCGAGTGAGGCGCGCAGCAGCGACCAGGTGCCGAAGATGATCGAGATACAGACAACCAGGCTCACGATGGGATCGAGGATCGTCCACCCCGTCAGCATGATGATCAGACCGGTAATCACGACTGCAAGCGACATGACGGCATCTGCCGCCATATGCAGGAAGGCGCCGCGTAGATTGAGATCGTCCTTGCCACCCTTCATGAAGAGCAACGCCGTCGCCCCGTTCACCACGATGCCGCCAAGGGCCACCAGCATGACGACGCGGCCTGCGACCTCGCCGGGATGAATGAGCCGGGTGATGGCCTCCCAGACGATACCGCCTGTCACCAGCAGCAGAAGCACGGCATTGCTCAGGGCAGAAAGTATGGTCGAGCGCTTGAGACCGTAGGTGAAACGCGCGGTGGGCGCCCGCTTTGCGAGGCTGTGGGCAAGCCATGCCGCGCCCAGCCCCAGCACATCGGAGAGGTTATGCCCGGCATCGGAAAGCAGGGAGAGCGAATGGGCCAGAAGCCCCCAGACCGTTTCGGCAACGATATAGGCGACGTTCAGCGTGACGCCGATCAGAAAGGCCGCGCCATAGCTGGCAGGCTCGTGAACATGCCCGTGCCCGTGGTGATGGCCATGATGATGCCCGGCATGATCGTCATGGTCATGGTCATGGTCATGGTCATGGTCATGGTCATGGTCATGGTCATGAGCGTGGTCGTGATCATGGGAGCAGCCCTGATTGGGCGCGTGAGGATCATGACCCGCATGATGGGCATGGTCGCAGGGCGTTTCGGCCATGGGGCACTTTCCGTAAATCTCGCGAGACCGCTCCTATACGGCATCAGCATGGCTCAAGCCAACATGAACCATGCAGGGTTATGGCAAGACCCCGTGAATTATCGTCTGCGCGTCATCGAGGGAAAATAACGTGGCAGCATCGGGGGTAATTACGATGTTACAGAGTTGTTTCCAAATATTGGTGGATCGATCTGATTATTCTCACTTTATTCTTTCGATGGCTTCGTGAGTTTTGTTTCAGTCGGGCAAATAAGGAAGGCAGAAAGGGTTTGTCATCAAAAACGTCAATTTCGTCGTTGAATTATTGGCTCTGGTGGGGTGGTATGCGGGGGCCGTGCATAACGGGTTGAATGTTAACTATTTTATAACGATTTCAGGGGCTTTGGCGACTTGCCCCGTATCGGTGGTTCCGGTTTGATCTCTCTTCCATCCCGCTCGCGTGTTTCCAGGCTTCGCCTTTTGGAAGGACCGATCATGAAACCTTGTCTGACCGCTCTGGCTCAGCCGGTTTTCCGCGATGCCGGTGCGGCGCTGTGACACTAACCGGTTTGCGCAATATCGGTCCGGCGGCGCTCAAGGATCTCGCATTGCTCGGCATTACGACACGCGAGCAACTCGCATCCTGTGACCCCGATATTCTCTATCAGCGCCTGTGTGTTCAGACAGGCCAGCATCACGATCCCTGTGTTCATGATATCTTTTCTGCCGCCATTCATCAGTGCCGCACGGGTGAGGCGCTCGATTGGTGGCATTTCTCGGCCGCACGCAAAGCAAGACAAAGAAACGGCGTCTTCGTCGCCACGACAATAAAGACAAGGAAATAACAATGCGATCAGCCCGTATCTCAGCCACGGCCATCCTGTCGATGCTCGGGTTGCTCGGATCTTCTGCCCTGGCGGCTGATCCCCTTGTCTATGCCCCGATGGACCCTGTCCGCATGTCGGAGGTGATCAAGACCCTGGCGTCTGATCCGTTCGAGGGGCGTGCTCCCGGAACGATCGGAGCCATCAAGACGGTGAATTATCTGGTGGCGCAGTTTCAGGCGATCGGGCTGCAGCCCGCCGGTGAGAACGGCGGCTGGACCCAGGAAGTCCCGATGGTTCACACGAAGATTGCGCCTGAGAGCGTGGTCCAGTTCCGGGTGGGGCAATCAGAACCCGTAATATACAGGCAGTTGCAGGAAATCTACCTGACGACGAATATGCCCTCGTCGCAGATCAAGATCACCGATGCCCCTCTTGTTTTCGTCGGTTACGGCGTGGACGCGCCTGCGCGTGACTGGGATGATTTCAAGGGTGTCGATCTCAAGGGCAAGATTGCGGTCATCCTGATCAACGATCCCGATTTCCGCGCCAAGCCGGGCGAGGCTGTTTTCGACCGTTTCGGCGGTCGGACCATGACGTATTACGGGCGATGGACATACAAGTTCGAGGAGGCAGCCCGGCGGGGAGCGATCGGTGCCCTGGTTGTTCATGATACCGAGGCTGCAAGCTATCCCTGGAGCACGGTCACTGCGCCGGGCGGCGAAAATTTTGCACTCGAGAAGCAGGGTGCGCCAGACTCGTTGCTGTTGCAGGGCTGGATCGAGGGCAAGGCCGCTCATGAGCTGTTTGCGCGGGCCGGGCTGGACCTGGACGCGTTGAGCGAAGCAGCACGTCGCCCTGATTTCCGCCCTGTAACTCTTCCTTCTACCAGCCTGACGACGAGCTTTGATGTGGCGACCACCCACCTTCAGAGCCGCAATGTCCTCGCCAAATTGCCGGGCACAACTCATCCTGATGAGACGATCATGTATGGCGCCCATTGGGATGCGTTTGGCAAGGGCAAGGGGCCTCATGGAGAGGCTATGATCCGCCGTGGGGCGATCGATGACGCCTCGGGTGTGGCTGCGGTGTTCGAAATTGCCCGCGCCTTCAAGGAAGGGCCGGCACCGGAAAGAACAATCGTATTTGCGGCCTGGACGGCGGAAGAGCGTGGCCTTCTGGGCTCGACCTATTATGTCGAACATCCCCTCGTCTCCCTCGAAAAGACGGTGGCCAATTTCACCATCGACGTCTTGCAGATGGGGGGGCTGTCTCACAACGCCTTCATCGTCGGCGCCGGACAGAATAGCCTGCAGGACGATTTTTCGACCATTGCATCGTCTCAGGGGCGCGTGACCCAGAACGAGGTTCTGCCTGAGCGCGGCGCTTTCTATCGCGCCGATCATCTCCCTTTCGCCCGGGCGGGCGTGCCGGTTCTGCCGATCATGGATTTGGCGGGTTACCCTGACCTGCTCAAAGGCGGTGTGCCTGCCGGGCGCAAATGGCTCGAGGGCTACATGGCCTGCTATCACCAGCCCTGCGATGCCTGGAATGCGAGTTGGGATCTCAGCGGTGCGGCAGAAGATGCGGCCGCCCTGTATGAAGTCGGTCGTAGCCTTGCCTTCTCGCGTATGTGGCCGAGCTGGAAGCAGGGGTCGGAATTCAAGGCCGTTCGTGACCGCACCGAGGCACAACGCCCTGCACTTTGAAAAACAGGAGACAGATTGCCTTTCCTGACGGGCGGGAGAGGCAACAGGGGTCTTGGCTGCTGGTTGAGGCAGCCTATTCTTTTCTTGACAAAGCCCCTCTCTCCATGACTTCCAGCCGACATGATCCGGCTTACCGAACTCAGGCTTCCCCTCGACCACTCGACCGATGCGTTGCGCGAGGCGATTCTCGCCCGGCTGAACATCGATAGCGCAGCGCTGCGAGATTTTACGGTCGCGCGTCGCGGCTATGATGCGCGCAAGCGCGGGCGCATCGTGCTTGTCTACAGCGTTGATTGCACGATCAACGATGAAGCGGCGGTTCTCGCCGCTCATGAAAACACGCCTTCAGTCATGCCGACCCCGGATACGTCTTACGTTCTCCCGACCGTCACGTCGGAAGGGGCGGGCGGGCCTCGCCCCGTCGTGATCGGTGCAGGCCCTTGCGGTGTGATGGCGGCACTCATTCTGGCCCAGGCGGGACTGCGTCCGATCGTGATCGAGCGTGGCAAGATCGTCCGTGAGCGTACGGTCGATACCTTCGCCTTGTGGCGCCGGTCGGAATTGACCCCTGAGAGCAATGTGCAGTTTGGCGAGGGCGGTGCCGGGACATTTTCCGACGGCAAGCTCTATAGCGGCGTCAGTGACCCACGCCATCTGGGCCGCAAGGTCATGGAGGAGTTCGTCAAGGCAGGCGCGCCGGAGGAAATTCTCTACGTTTCCAAGCCCCATATCGGCACGTTCCGGCTCGTTTCCATGGTCGAGCATATCCGCGGGGAAATCGAGCGTCTGGGGGGCAGCTATCGCTTCGGGGTGCGCGTTGACGGGCTGATCACCGAGGGTTCGCCCCGTCGGATGAAGGGGCTACGCCTCTCTGACGGCACAACACTCGAGACGGATCACGCCATTCTTGCGGTCGGGCACAGCGCACGCGACACGTTCGAAATGCTGCGAGAGGCTCAGGTGCCGATGGTGGCCAAACCCTTCTCGATCGGGGTGCGGATCGAGCATCCGCAATCGCTGATCGATTGCGCCCGTTTTGGCGATCAGGGTGGCCACCCGCTTCTGGGGGCGGCCGATTACAAGCTGGTGCATCACGCGAAGAATGGCCGGGCCGTCTATTCCTTCTGCATGTGTCCCGGGGGCACGGTCGTAGCGGCCACCTCCGAACCCAATCAGGTCGTGACCAACGGCATGAGCCAGTATTCCCGTGCCGAGCGTAATGCGAATGCCGGTATCGTGGTCGATGTCTCGCCAGAGCGCGATTATCCCGACGATGTGCTGGGAGGTGTCGCTTTCCAGCGTCACTGGGAGCGTGCGGCTTTCGTTGCGGGTGGCGGGGATTACAAGGCGCCGGCCCAGCGGGTGGAAGACTTCCTTGCCGGGCGTCCTTCGACGACGCTTGGCGATGTCGTGCCCTCATACAAGCCGGGCGTGACGCCGACCGATCTGTCTCTTTGTCTGCCGGATTTTGCTGTTGAGGCGATCCGGGAGGCGCTCCCCGCTTTCGGGCGCAAGCTCAAGGGGTTCTCGATGGGGGATGCCGTTCTGACTGGCGTCGAGACCCGCACGTCATCACCGATCAGAATGCCGCGCGGGGCAGATGGTCAAAGCCCGGGCATTGCAGGGCTTTTCCCAGCGGGTGAGGGGGCAGGTTATGCCGGGGGCATTCTCTCAGCGGGTATAGACGGCATTCGCGCAGCGGAATGGGTCATCCATGCCCTCACGGGCAGTCCCGTCTGAGAGGCACCGCATTCAGCCGGGATCAATGCCTGCGTTGAATGACAGGATGTCTGCCGCTCCTCGGCAAGCGCACCGCGCGGCAGGCCTGTCCGACTGTCCGATCTGCTGTCGTGCCTGCCGGATCGGGCGTCAGCGGCGTATCTCCTGGGGCAGAAAGCGACTCTTGACCCGGGATGCTTCCAAAAAATGGTTATCAACCGTCAATAAATGTAAACTTTCTCGCTAAACGTTATTTATTTTTGCCACTGCTAACAATGCCTTTCCAATTTACCCACATAATGTGCCATTGAGACGCTAATAACAGATAATCTGACCCTGGCAGCCCGTTATGCGCGGCCTGTCAATTTCGCGGAAGACGCGGGTGAAATCGGATGCACAGAGGGATGAATAACGGCGAGATGGGCAATGGCGACGCAGATTAGCGGTAACTGGGTGGCCAGTAACGTTGGTGGTCAAACCGTTTATGTCAGCAACGGCGTCACTATCAGCGGCCCTGTGTTGTTCACCGGAGGGGGAACGCTCACGGTTGCGAGCGGTGCTACCGTGTCTGGCCTTTCAGCCGTAGCTTCAGGTGGTTACCCAACCGTCGTCGTATCTGGTGGCTCATTGATCGATTCCACCGTCGATAACGGTTACCTTCGTGTGTCAAACGGTGGTGTTACGAGTAATGTAAGCGGGATCTCGACTGAGACCAACTACTATTCGGGTTCCACGTCCCTCGATGAGACCTATTCCTGGGTCTCGCCTTATGATCACAGCCCGGTCAGATTTTCTTCAGGCGCGGTGGCGAGCAATGCGCATATTTCCAATGGCGTGAATGTGTATGTGAGTTCGGGAGCGACCGTTAATGGTCTCGAAGTAACATCGGGCGCATCTGTGCTTGTCAGCTCCGGTGCCGTGCTGAGCAGCTTGTCGATCACCGCAGGCGGCTCTGCTACTATTCTCGCTGATTACGGTGCGCCCAGACCCTTGACGACAACGCCCACGAGTAATGTCTCTGTTCTCCGCGGCACCTGGTCAGCAGTCAATTCCGGAGGGGTAACCGTTTATGTAAGCGGTAATGTTGTCAGCCAGGGCCCGGTACGAATGAGCGGAGGAACCCTGATCGTGATGAGCGGCGCCACCGCCTCAGGGGTCAGCGGATCCAACCAGGGAGGATATCCGGTCGTCTCTGTCATGTCTGGCGGTACCTTGCTGAGTTCGGTCATTACCAACGGGTATCTCTATATGTCTTCGGGCGGAGCGAGCGTTGGAAATTCCTATAATTCGCTCGTTGCGACGATCAGCGCCGGGGCGACGTCAATCAATGACATCTATTACAATTCCGGCTTTACCAATGACACGATCTATGTTGCCAGCGGGGCGACGATGTATGGTGCTGAAGTCGCCAGTGGCGTCCTGATTTACGCCTCGAGCGGTTCGACGCTCAAGGATCCGGTGGTTGTATCCGGTGGCAGTCTGACCATAGCGGGCGGTACGGTTATCACGTGTTTTTTGGCCGGTTCACTGATTGAGACCGAAGCTGGCGAGAAGGCAATTGAGGATTTCACCAAAGGTGATCTGGTAACCGTCTATCGTCATGGAATGCCCGGATCCGAGCCGGTCATTCATCTGGTCAAAGACCGGGTTATGGTTCGCCGTCATCTCCCCGATGATGAGGCAGGCTACCCTGTGCGTATTGCCGCCGGCGCGTTCGGACCGGGGCAGCCCTATCAGGATCTGCTGGTGACAGCCGAGCATTGCTTCTTTTTCGAAGGGGCCTTTGTACCGATACGCATGCTCGTCAACGGGGTGAGCATTGCCTATGACCGCAGCTTCGACTCCTATGAATATTATCACATTGGCACGGCAGAGCATGGGATCATCCGTGCCAATGGCGTGTTGTCTGAAACGCTGCTTGATGGTGAAAATCCGGCTCTTTCAGGACGCGCCGATATCAAGGTCTATTATCGTGCCTGGGCGCAGGATGCCGCCGCTCCCTTGCGCACGGATCGGGAGTTCGTCGCGCCGATCTACGAGGCGATCTCTGCGAGAATTGGCGATGGAGCGATCATCCGTCGCGATATGGTGCTGGAGCATGATCCGGGCCTCCACCTTGTGACAGAGGGAGGGCTGCGTATCCCGTGTGCGCGCAAACAGGGCGAAAACGCCATGTTCCTGATCCCGCCCGACGTGCGTGAGGTATGCATTGCGTCCCGTGTGGCCAGACCCGTTGATATTGAGGGGCCCTGCCGTGACGATCGGCGTAAGCTTGGGGTTCTTGTCGGGGATGTCACGCTATATTCCGCGACAGAAACCAGACGCCTTGAAGATCATCTCCGCGCCCTCGATATCGAGGGCTGGGCGCCTCTGGAGACGTCGGAACATCGTTGGACGACAGGTGAGGCCGCAATATTGCTTGGCGACCGCAAGGAGGAGGAGCCTGCCGTACTTAGCGTCACAATACGCGCTGGTGGCCCCTATCTGCCTGACACCGGCAAGGAAGGTCAGCGTTTCAAATTCTAGGGCGATGCGTTTCTGTTCAGAATTGCGGCAATCTTCTGCGTGGGAGATCGCTCAGCTCTGGACAATCAGACGAATTTCCGGTCTCGGCACAGAGGCGGTCCGTACAGGGGCCTCGAGCGGCTTGTGCATCTCGCCTCGTTTTCAACCCCATGACGGCAAGCGGTAGACCACGGTCATTGTCGCTACGATAACCGTCACAGCAGAACTCCCGGCGAGTGCTCGTACAGGGCCGCGGAATGAGGGCAAAACATCACCCCATCATGTGCCTCTGATTACCCAGTACCCAGAGCGTTCCTCCCACCATGAGGGCCACAATCAGGAGCGAAAACAGGATCAGCTGCAGATCGTCACGATGCGAGCGTGACAGATCAATATGCAGGAAAAACCGGAAATGAACGATGACCTGACACAACGCGGCTATGGCGATCAGCCAGAGGAGTGACGCTTTCGGCAACAGCCCGAGCATGACCCCTCCGAAAGGGAGGGCAGAAAGTACGACGGCCAGAATGAGGCCAATCACGTAGCCATGCAGTTCCTGTCGGCGCTCCGCTTCGTGGTGATCGCTCATGACAGCACTCCAAGCAGATAGACAATCGAGAAGATCCCGATCCAGACGATATCGAGAAAATGCCAGAACAGGGCGAGGCGCATGAAGCGTGTCTGCACCAGCGGGTCGAGACCGAACCGGGCTGTCTGTGCAAACATGACAAGCATCCAGAGACAGCCGCTCGTGACATGCAGCCCATGCGTACCGATCAGGGCCCAGCTGGCAGAAAGCCAGCCCGACCGTGAGGGAACGCCCCCTTTCGCCGCCATGGTCATGAAATCATGCAGCTCGAGCGACAGGAAGGCGAGGCCAAGCAGCAGCGTAATGGCAAACCAGAAAAGCGTCTTCTTGACGGAGCGATCATAGCGCATCGCCAGAGTGGCCAGCCCGCAGGTGAAGCTGCTTGCGAGCAGAGCGACCGTTTCCCATGCGGCGGAAGAAAGATCGAACAGTTCATGAGGGCCGGGACCACCCGCGAGGGAGTGGCCCATCGTCGCATAGGTGACGAACAGCATTGAGAAAATGATGAGATCGCTCATCAGGAAGACCCAGAAGCCGAACAATGCCTCCTCGGCCTGTGAACGGGCTTCTTCCTGATGCGAGGCGGGAGCGGCATTGCTCAGACGGATGCCGATATGACTTGGCCCCTTGCCCTGTACGGTTTGCGCCATCAGATCGGCTCCTTGACCAGGCCGTTATTGGCGGTCGTGAACATGGCATCGTCGTCGATGAAAGCGGTCTCGCGCAGCGTGAGCAGCCAGCGCTCTTCATTTTCCCTGATCTCGGAAGCCGGGACGATATAGGTCGTATTGCGATTGAAGCTGCGCAGGATGATCGCGCCGAAAAACACGGCGGCGCCCAGAATGACCGCCCACCAGATATGCCAGGTCAGGGCAAAGCCGAACACACCACCTGCCACGCAGCAGACAAAGCCAACCGGTGTGTTCGAGGGCAGCTCGATATCGAAATAATGTTCCGGCGCCCGCCAGGCATCGCGATGTTTTTTTGCTTCGTGAAAAGCATCGACACAGTCGATTTTCGGGATCAGGGCAAAATTATACTCTGGCGGCGGAGCTGCAATCGACCACTCCAGAGTGCGTCCGTTCCAGGGGTCGCCTACGGGCACGGCAAGGGCCTTGCGGTTTTTGATGCTTGTCCAGAGCTGAATGACCATGCTGACCAAAGCGCCGAGCACCAGAAACGCACCGCAGAGGGCAACCCAGAGATAGGGGCGATAAACGGCTTCGAAAAATTCCTGGCTGCGTCGCGGCATGCCCAGCGCGCCGACGATATAGAGCGGCATGAAAGCCAGAATGAAGCCGCCCACCCAGCAACCGAAAACAATACGTCCCCAGCCTTCATGAAGGCGAAACCCGAAAGCCTTGGGAAACCAGTAGTGATAGGCGCTGAGCATGCCGAAAAGCAGGCCGGGGATGAGCATGTTATGAAAATGCGCAACCAGGAAAAGCGTATTATGCACCTGATAATCGAAGCCGGGATTGGCCAGCATGACCCCGGTGGCGCCCCCCACGACAAACAGCATCATGAACGCGCAGGCATAGAGCATGGGCACGCTAACCCTGATACGCCCGCGTACCATGGTCAGCAGCCAGTCATAGACTTTCACGCCGGTAGGGATGGCAATCAGCATGGTGGCAATGCCGAAGACGGCGTTCACATTGCCGTCCTGCCCCATGGTGAAGAAATGGTGCAGCCAGACCGTAAAGGACAGGACCGCGATCGAAACAGTCGCCCAGACGAGCGAGGTGTAGCCGTAAAGCCGTTTATTGGAAAAAGTGGCGATGGTTTCGGAATAGACGCCAAAAGCAGGCAATATCAGAATGTAGACCTCAGGATGGCCAAAGAGCCAGAACATGTTGATGTAATTCATCATGTTCCCACCAAGCTCATTGGTGAAGAAATGCATATCCAGATAGCGATCCATGGCCAGCATCAGCGTCGCCACGGTCAGGGGCGGCATGGCAAAAATCATCAGGATCGAGATGCACAGAGCGGTCCAGGCGAAAAGCGGCATACGGAAAAGCGTCATGCCCGGCGCGCGCTTCTTGTAGATTGTGACGGCAAAATTGATGCCGGTCATGGTGTTGCCGACCGAGCTCAATGTCAGCGCCCATATCCAGTAATCCACCCCCACGCCGGGGCTGAATGACAACTCCGTATAGGGCGGATATCCGGTCCAGCCCCCTGTCGAGAACTTGCCGATGCAGAGCGAGATCATCAGAAGCACGGCACCCGCGCTGGTCAGACCGAGGCTGATCGAGTTCATGACCGGAAAGGAGACGTCACGCGCACCGATCTGGAGCGGCAGAACGAAATTATAGATGCCGATCAGAAACGGCATGGCCATGAAGAAAATCATGATCGTGCCGTGGGTCGTGAAGAGCTGGGCAAAATGCTCGGGCGGAATGAAGCCGGGGTTCTGATACGCCACGGCCTGCTGCGACCGCATGACAACCGCCTCGACCACAGCGCGGGCCAGCATCACGAAAGACACCACAACATACATGATGCCGATTTTCTTGTGGTCCACGCTTGTCAGCCAGTCCGACCAGAGCGCGCGCCATCCTTTCAGCCAGGTGACGAATACCAGCACGGCCACGGCGCCCAGAACCACGATCGAGGCGGCAAAGGTGGCGATGAGGCTGTAGAAGGGCAGGGCATCATAGCCAAGCGAGCCGAGCAGGAAGTGACGCAAAGGCTGATCTCCGGTCTTTTGGGCGTCGCGATAGCGACAGCAGGGTTAGGCTCGATCAGCCGGAATGAGGGAGCATCGAGGCGTCGTAATGCATCACGATGCCTTGGAAGAAACGGTCTGGAACCGAAGAGAAAACCGCATCCGAGGCCTTTGGGTCGTGCAGAAGGGTCTGAGCCGATTTGCGGCCGGTTTCCTGTCTACGCAGGACGTCATAGCTCTGTGTATCGAGCTGCAGGGGGCTCGAGCCGGCCTTTGTCAGCCACTGCGCAAACTGATCGGCAGAAACGATATCGACAGGGAATTTCTGATCCTGAAATCCCATGCCGTTGAACTGCGTGTTCTCGCCGAGCAGGCGACCTGTTCGGTCTGCCTGAAGATGGAGATGCGTCACCATGCCCGCCATGGCGTAGATCTGGCTGCCGAGTGAGGGGATCAGGAAAGACTGCATCGTGGCGTCCGAGGTCAGGTGGAATTCGACCTCCCGCTCTTGCGGCAGCACGAGGTGATCGAGGCTTGCCACATGCGCTTCAGGGTAGATGAAAAGCCATTTCCAGTTCAGGGCCACCACCTCGACTTGCAGCGGCGGGGCATCACCAATGGCACGCTCGGGGCTGAAGCGTCGCTCGGGCCCCCAGACCAGGAGCGAGAAGGCAATGACGACAACTGCAGGAAAGCCCCAGACCAGAAATTCGAGTGGAAGGGCGAAATCCCAGTCCGGCAGAAACCGTGCCTTGCGATTGGAGGCGCGGTAATGCCAGAGGCAGAGCGGAACACCGATCAGCACGGGCAGGATCACCAGAAGCAGCCCGCCTGACAGCAGAAGAAACCAATGTTTCTGAAGTGCCGCGATCGGCCCGGCCGGATCGAGAAAGGAGATGTGGTCTGCCTGACACCCGCCAAGAAGCAAGGCAGGAAGAAGCAGCGCAAATCGGCCATGGCGCAGGGCCGAAGCGATCGGTCGGGTTCTCGTCACGTTCGGTCTGTTCCATGAGCAAGGGTCGGGTTTAACAACTCGAAACCGTGATCAGCGTTTCCCCTTCTGTTTCATAAAATGTCTTTTCATTTGTCCGCAGCATGCCCGTGTGATCAGCGAGACGCGATGAAGTGGCCGATTTGCAGGGGGCTGTTTCAGGCGTAAGGTGAGGCACAGGCAACTCATGCAGCGCTGTGACGTCTGAACAGCAAGCCTGATCGAACAAGAAGGAGGCGAAGGTCATGTTCCCACGTTCTTTTGCGGCTTTTGCCGCGTCCCTGTCCCTTTGCCTCGTCCCCCTGACGGCTTCGGCTGCGACGAACCCGGCGTCTGGCATGGCTGCCAAGCCGCCTGTGCCGGGCACGTCAGCGTCTTCTGCTGCCCCTGCGGCGACACCTGCCACGCAATCGACAATCAGCTTCACGCTCAAGGAAGTCGGTGGCGGGCTGGGGTATGAATGGGGCAAGGGCGTCTTGCATCATAACGGCAGGGATATCCCCTTCGAGATCGGCGGGGGCGGCATCGCTTCTCTTGGCTACATCACGGTCAAGGGCACGGGCACCGTCAAGGATCTGGCACGTCTCGATCAGTTCGATGGCACCTACTGGACCGTCAAGGCAGATGCCGCCATTGGCTCGGGTGTCGGGGCAGCCGTGCTTGAAAACCAGTATGGCGTGAAGCTTGATCTCAAGATGAACATCTCCGGTGCCCATGTAGGGGCCTCGGTGATGCGCCTGCGCTTCAGGCTTCTGCCCGAGAAAACCGAAAAGCTCGTAGCGCAATAAACCGTCCTGCGACGCAAGACGCTGGGATAAGGGTCTGCTTTCATGGAAATGACCGGCTGGCGCCTGACTGGCGCCTTGCTGAGCTTCGCCGTTCAGGTGGTGTTCATCGGGCGCGCCTTGTTGCGTCCCCATCGGCAACCGGCTTCCCGTGTGGCCTGGGTGGCCATCATCGCAGCTCTGCCTGTGCTGGGAACGCTCGCCTACCTCATGCTGGGCGAGACCAATATGGGGCGCCGCCTCGTGGCGCGCATCACGGAAGCCCGCAAAACCCTACATGTGCCGGGCAAGAGCAGCGAAGACCTGATCGATGCCGAGGGTAAATACCATCTGCCGCCGCGTCTGGCGCCCTTGTTTCGTGTCGGCCAGTCCGCCAGCGGCTATCCGCCTGAGGCAGGCAACCGGGCGCGTCTTCTGCCCGATTCCAATACAGCCATCGATTCCATGGTGCGCGATATCGATGCGGCGCAAGACCATGTGCATATCTGCTTCTATATCTGGCTGACGGATCATAACGGCACAAAAATAATCGACGCCATCTGCCGGGCGGCCTCGCGTGGCGTGACCTGCCGCGTAATGGCTGACGATCTTGGCTCGCGCCGCCTGATCGCTCACCCGTCATGGAAGAAAATGCAGGAGGCGGGTGCCCATCTGGTGCGGGCCATGCCTATGGGCAATATCCTCACCTGGCCGCTTCATGGGCGCATGGATATGCGCAATCACCGCAAGATCGTGGTGATCGATAATCGCCTTACCTATTGCGGCAGTCAGAACTGCGCCGACCCGGAATTTCGCGTCAAGGCGCGCTTCGCGCCCTGGGTTGATCTCATGACGCGTTTCGAAGGGCCTGTGGTACTGCAGAACCAGCATCTTTTCGCCACTGACTGGATGGCACACACCGATGAGGATCTCGGTGCGCTTCTCGCATCCGCTCCGGTCATTGAAGATCGCGAGGGCTTCGTGGCGCAGGTCATCGGGACCAGCGCGGCCCTGCGTTATGCTGCGATGCCTGAGGTATTTACCTCGCTGATGAATGCCTCGGCAGAAGAGCTGACAATCACCACGCCCTATTATGTGCCGGATGAGCCTATCCAGGCAGCGCTTTGTGCGGCAGCCCGGCGCGGCGTGCGTGTGACGATGACCGTACCCACGCGCAATGACTCATGGATCGTAGCGGGCGCAAGCCGCAGCTATTATGAGGAATTGCTGGAAGCAGGCGTGCGTATCTTCGAATACCCGCTTGGCCTCCTTCATACCAAAGCGCTTACGCTCGATGGGCGCATGGGCATGATCGGCTCTGCCAATCTCGACCGGCGCAGCTTCGACCTCAATTTCGAGAATAATATCCTGTTCAGCGATCGTGATTTCACTGCCGAAATCCGGGCGCGGCAGCAGAGTTACACTGATGTCTCCAACGAAATCACGCTCGAGGCGGTTCGCGCCTGGCCGTGGTCTCGTCGCCTCTGGCACAACACCCTGGCGATGATTGGGCCCGTGCTCTGAGTTGAGTTTCTGTCTGGTAGCGATTTCTTGTCATCGTCGCCATGAGGTCCATACTGCGAGTGCGGTCGTTGCGCGGGGCAGTCCCGTCGGGGCTTTGATAAAATCCATACGTTTCTCTAGCCCGCCAGCCCGGTTGTCGTGTCCTGTCGTCGGGCAGGCGAGGCGTGTTTCAGAATGAATTTCCGTTGGGGGCTTTGTCGGTTGTCCGGGGAAACAGGGCATCTCTCAGACGCGCTGTCCAGCGTGCCTCCTGCCTGAGCTGAGTTGATCCAACGGCGCTGATCTCTCTCAGGGACAGGCTGTTGATCAGCCAGGCGGCGTCTGCCTGCAGCAATGTATCGAGGTTGAGGCGCGCCTCTGAGCAAAGTCCTGCCGAGACAAGTGTCGCACGCGCCGTGCCAGCCAGGGCGCCATCTTCCAGCCGCGGCGTCTGCAGGTTTCCGCCACTCAGCACGATCAGGGTAGAGGCGCTGGCCTCTGCAACATGCACACCGTCGGCCGAGAGAAGCAGGGCATCGTCATAGCCTGCCTGATCGGCTTCGAGGCGCGACAGGATTTGCGGCAGATAATTCAGATGCTTTATCCGGCTTAGGGGCGACGCGCCATCGCGCCGGTAGCGGCTGACCTGTAGGCGGCAGGGGCCAGGGGCCGCCATAGGCAGGGCCTGGGTGATGAGCAGAGTCGGATGGGGTGAGGGCGGCGGCAGAAGGCCGCGCGGTCCCACGCCACGGGTGAGTGTCAGCCTCAGCGAGCCGGACACGTGTCCATTGGCCTTGATGAGGCTCTCCAGCGCATGATGCAGCCGGTCTTCCTCCGGGAGCGGGATCTGAAGCAGCGCGGCGCCCTCGGCCAGGCGCCTGAGATGCGCGTCCAGCCGGACAGGAACGCCGTCATGCAGCCGCATGGTTTCGAACACGCCATCGCCCAGCAGAAACCCCCGATCGGCACAATCGAGGGAAGCGTTTTCCGATGGGGCCAATCGGTCATTGAGCCAGACATATTTCATGGCTTGAAGAGCCCCAGCAGGGGAGCGGCCTTGAGGCACAGCTCGTCATATTCTCGCTCAGGGTCCGAAAGCGTGGTGATGCCGCACCCGGCCCCCAATGTCAGGCTGCCGGGTTTGAGCACGAGGCTGCGGATGATCACGCTGCTATCGAGGGCGCCATCGGCGCCAATGCGAAACAGCGAACCGCAATAGGCGCCACGGGCGCTGCGCTCGGTCGCATCGATCACTTTCAACGCCTGATGTTTGGGCGCCCCGGTCACCGAGCCGGGCGGCAGGGTGGCGCGCAGCAGATCTAGCGCCGTGAGCCCGTTTTCGAGCAATCCGGTGACGGCAGAGACAAGATGATGCACATGGGTGAAGCGCTCGACTGCGCAAAGCGCCGGTACGTTTACCGATCCGAGTTGCGCGACGCGACCGATATCGTTGCGCATGAGATCGGTGATCATCAGGTTTTCGGCATATTCCTTTTCATCCGCTCGCAGAGCCTTGGCGATCAGCGCATTTTCGGCAGGCGTGGCGCCGAGGGGGGCTGTGCCCTTGATCGGCCGCGTCTCGATACGCCCCTGAGCATCCATGCTGATAAACCGTTCGACCGAGGCGCTGAGCAGGGCGAAGGCCGGCGTATTGAAAAAGGTCCCGAAGGGAGAAGGGGAGGCGTGGCGCACCCGGCGATAGACAGCACTGGCAGCGAGAGCCGGTGCGATGCTGGCACGAAACTGCGTCGTCAGATTGGCCTGAAACAGCTCACCGTTATTGATGCGCGAGACGATGGCGCGCAAAGCTGCGCAGAATTCCCGGCGGTCGAAATCGGGAATGAAATCCAGAGTGGGGAGTATGGCGGAAGGGGCAGAGCATTGCGGCAAGGCAAGCGGTTGAGGGGCGTCGCAATAGCTGCTCCAGAAAAGCCGCTTCTCCTGCCGGTCGAAGACATAGGCGCCATCATAGCGGGCCACGCTCAGACCGGGGATAAACGGCGCATGACGCGAGGGAATCCCCTCGAACGCAAGACCGGCTTCATAGCTGGCCAAACCAATCAGACCGCCGCTGAAAGGGAGTGTATGCTCGGCGCTTTTCGGGGGTAGAAGCTCAGGCAGGTGCGCCCAGTCGCTGACCGTATTACCAGTCAGGGTCGCCGAGGGGCGAGAGCAGAAAAACGACCATCGCGCGCGCTCATTGATCGGGCCGCCACTATCGAGCAGCGCCGACCAGGGCTCGTCGCCATAATGCGCGATAAAGGCATCGGGCGAGCGCCAGGGCAGTTCCTCGATGCGCATCAGCGGATGCGCCCGTCATGATGGCAATACGCGCGTGGCGCTGCGATGGTCACCGGAGAGGGGGAGAGCAAAAGCCGCATGGATCGGCCTTAACGCGCAGCTCCCCCGTCGTCCAGAGAGCCGGCGCGCCTGCTCCCCGGATCAGGTGTTTTTCGGGTCGATCGTCCTGAAGCCATAGGAGATATATTCAGGCAGGACACGGCCTTTTTCGACACGCACGCTCAGATAGCCCTCTGGCGTGCCAAGCCGCGTGCCGTGCCACCAATTGCCCGATACGGCGCCGCCGGTGATATAGGGCACACCATGCCAGGTGACGGTCTCGTACACATGGGTATGACCCTGGAAGACACCGATCACATTGTAATGGTCGAAGAGATCCAGCACCTGATAGGCGTTCTTTATGCGTATCCCGAGATGAGCGGGTGGCCTGTTTGGCGGGGGTGCGTATTCCTCGACTGCGGTGACGAGCGGAATATGGGTCGAGACGATGACCGGCGTACCCACGGGCATGGACGACAGATCATGGCTCAGCCAGGCAAGCTGGGTCGGGTCGATATAGCCCTCATAGGCGCGATCGGGCGTGATGCCGATTGAGTCGAGCACGATGAAATGCACGCCTTTATGGTCGAAGGAATAATAGGGCGAGCCGAAATTATCGATATAGTATTTCTTGCCATAAAGCGGATCTGAGGGCTCGATACCGCTCTTCGTATAGATGCCAAGGCAATCATGATTGCCCATGGTATTATAGACCTGATGACCCAGCGTATCGGCTGTCTGCTTGTACAGATCCATCAGGCTCATCGCGCGTGATTTCGGCACGCCGAGCGCATCGAAAACATGATCGCCACCCTGCAGGGTGAAATCCGCCTTGTGGGTGCGCGCCTGATTGAAGCAGTCGAGGCAGCCTTTTGACGCGTTGAGCTCCGGCTGGATGTGGGTGTCGGTCAGAAACAGGAAGGTGAAGTCGTCATGAGGCAGCAGGGCTGGGCGCTGGGGCACCAGAGCCAGGGCGCTTTTGTTGACGCCGAGCGTGCCAGTTGCGAGGCCGGCAAGCGCGGCTGAACGAAGAAAACGGCGCCGAGGGAGAAGCATGATGACACCCGGTCTGCTGAAGAGGTTGTGTGACCCCTCGCAATAGACGCGTCCCAGATAGGATTGGGTGAAGTTTCAGTGACAGGAACGGACGATATGCAGAGGTTTGTGCTGTCGCTGCTTCAGTCTGCTTCCAGAGCCAGGAAGGCGGCTTTCGTGGTGATGTTGATCAGGCTCAGAAACAGGTTCTGTGCCTTGTCGCTTGTGCCTTCTGCAGCAAAACAATTCTGAGCTTCGCTATAGGCGCGGCTCCATCCGGCAACGAGCAGCGTGGCTGCGAGGCGAAGGCGTGGCGTTCCCGAATGAAGGCCAAGAGCGGAGGCTGTACCTTGCGCCACGTCGGTCGTGATTTCATCGCGCAGGGCGCGTGCCCGCGATTTGAGCGTCTCGCTCTGGCTTAATGTGACGATGAAACTCTGACTTTGGGGTGTAAAGCGCAGAAACGGCGCGTCTTCGGCAATGAGGCGATGCGCGCATAGCCTCAACGCCTCGAACGGATGCTTCGGGGCCGATTGGGCGAGCGTCTCGCGCAGAAGCGCGCGTATCTCCGGCTCGCGATCGAAAAACAGGTCTTCCTTGCGGGCAAAATGGTTGAAGACCGTCATGCGCCCGACATCGGCAGCCTCGGCGATGGTGTCGATCGTGACCCTGTCGAAGCCGTGCTCGGCAAAGAGTGCTGTGGCGATATCCGAGATTTTCTGACGTGTCGCCATGCGTCGGCGGCTGTGGCGGTCTTTTCCGATTGACATGAACTGACCCTATCAGAAAACTATACTCAGTACAAATATGGATTCGGTCTATGAGTCATGTTGACGTCGCCATTATCGGGGCAGGGCCTGTGGGGCTGCTTCTGGCAATCGAACTGGCGATCGCGGGTGTTGACTGCGTGGTGCTCGAAACGCGGGCCGAGCCTGATACGGTGCAAAAGGCGTTGTCTCTTGGGCCGCTAGGCGCCGAGGCTCTGATGCGTCGCGGGTTTTCCAGTCAACTCGACGCGCTGGAGGCGCACACACGGGCTGTCATGGCGCCGTTCATGCAGCGTGGCGGCTGGGGCACCAATGAGGCAGGCAAGCCGCGTTTCTCCGGGCATTTCGGCGGTATCCCGCTTCTGACCCAACCCATTGATCGCGCCCGCCCGACCAGGCTGATCGACCAGCGCTTTTTGCAGGAGTGTCTGCTCAGCGAAGTGCAAGAGCGTGGCATTCCGCTCAGGCGCCCCTGCACCGTGACGGACGTACAGTCGAATGAGGAGAGCGTGACACTCAGTCTCCACGGCGCTGATGGTCGCAAAGAGGCTCTTGCCTGTCGCTATGCCATTGGATGCGACGGAGGGCGCAGTTTTATGCGCCGCCATGGGCAATTTGCCTTTCCCGGTACGGCGCCCAGCCTGGCCTTCTATCAGGTCTTTGCCGAGTTTGCCGACCCGGATCAGACGCCACCTCCGGGCTGGCTGATGCAGCCCGGAGGCGTACTGGCCTATGGCCCGGTGCCGGGCAGGTTGTTCATGGTCGATTTCTCAGGACCTTCGCCCAAGGAGTTGCGCGCGCCTTCGCAAACCCAGGTGGAGGAGGCGCTTGCCCGCGTCTGTGGGCATCCTGTTCCGCTCAAGGCGTTTACTGGTGGGCGCTGCTGGGCGGATCACACGCGCCTCGTTGATACCTATCGAAAGGGACGGCTCATTCTGGCGGGGGATGCTGCCCATATTCATCCCCCTTTCGGGGGGCAGGGTCTCGGACTGGGCCTCGTTGATGCGGCCAATCTGGGCTGGAAGCTTGCGGCAGTAGTCAATGGCAGAATGCCCGAGACGCTGCTCGACAGCTACGAGGCCGAACGACGCCCTGTGGCGCGCGAGGTTCTCGACAACACGCTGGCCCAGACCGCCCTCATGCGTCCCGATCCGCAATCCCGTGCGCTGCGTGCGCTCATGGCTCAGCGTCTCTCTGACGAAGGAGAAAGTGCGACGCTCAGCAGCAGAATAAAGGGGTTTACACTACGCTATTCGTTGGGAGGCAGTCACGACGCCGTCGGGCGGCTTGTGGCCGATCAGCCGCTTTGTGACGGGCGACAACTCTACGATCTGATGGCAACCGGACGGGGCGTTTTCCTGCAGGCGCAGGGCGTCGCTTCTGGCAGGAGAAGCCGCTTTCCCTCCTCCATCGCGCAGGGCGAAAGCGAAGGCAAAACATCCTGTCTGATCCGCCCCGATGGCTGCATTGCCTGGGCAGGAGAGGGGAACGACGTGTCCGGGCTGGATGACGCCATGGCACGCTGGTTTGAAAGTAATTTGCCGGGTGCTGCATTGACGCCCTGCTCCTGACAGGTCGTTATGCCTGCGAATTGTTTTGTCAGGAGGCAGGATGCGCGTACTGTTCAGGAAGAAATCCTTATCCGGTCGCAGGGTTGCCCTGCTGATGGGGATTGGTCTGGTTCTGGCGCCGCTTCCGGCGCATGCCGATGATGTCGGCTCACTCGTCAGCGACTATGATCGCTTTACGGCGACGCTCGATCCGGTTTCGGCAGCGTCGCGTGGAGATCAGGATGCGGCGGAACGCTGGCCTGATGACAGCCCCGCCGCAGAAGCTGCGCGCCTGAAGCAGAGACTGGCCTTCAGGGACCGTCTGGCACATCTCGACCTTGCCACACTCAAGGGCGAGGCTCTGCTCAATGCGCGTCTGATGATGTGGGAAAATGATCTGGCGATCGAAGGTCAGAAATTCGACCCGTCGCGCATACCCTTCACGAGCGATGAGGGTTTCTATCAGGAAATCGGTTATGCGGCCGATAATACGCCCCTGCGCAGCGAGGCCGATGCCCGGCATTGGCTGGTGCGCATGAGCCGTATTCCCGCCTATGATTTACAGCAGACAGAAAACATGCGTCGCGGCATCGCCACGCATTTCGTTCAGCCGCGTCTCATCGCCGAGATTGCGCTGCGTGCCGTCAAGGCGCAGGCGGCACTGCCGGAAAATGAAAATCCGGCTCTGCGTCCTTTCGATACGCTCCCTGCCGCCATGCCCGCAGCACTGCGCCAGTCGCTGCGGGCAGAGGGCGAGCGCATCGTGCATGAGAAGATCAAGCCTGCCGAACAGGCCCTGGCCCGGTTTTTCGAGACAGAGTATCTGCCCGCCAGTCGCACCAGCCTTGGCGCCTCCTCCCTGCCTGACGGGCGCGCCTATTATGCGTATCTCGTCAAAAGCGAGACGACCACGACGCTCACCCCCGATCAGATCTTCGCGTTGGGTCAGTCGGAAATCGCGCGTATCCACAAGGAAATGCAAAGCCAGATGGACGCTGTTGGCTTCCACGGTGATTTCAAGGCTTTTGTCGCCACCATCAAGGCGGATCCACGCTTTTACGTCACGAGCCGTCAGGCCCTGATGGAAAAGGCGAGTTTTCTGGCCAAGAAGATCGACGGTGAATTGCCAAGGGTCATCGGCAAACTGCCGCGCCTTACCTATGGCGTGCGCGAAGTGCCGCGTGCGATCGAAGAAGGATACACGACGGGTCGTTATGATCCGGGCAGTCCGGCTCTGGGCATTTCGGGCGGGTTGATGATCAACACCTCGCATCTCGACCAGCGTCCGCTTTACGAATTGCCGTCCCTTGTCGCTCATGAGGGGGTGCCGGGCCATCATATCCAGATTGCCCTGGCACAGGAGATGACCGATCTGCCCGGTTTTCGCCGCGACTATGCCACGACGGCTTTTGTCGAGGGCTGGGCGCTCTACGCCGAGCAGTTTGTGAGCGAAATCGGCCTCTATCCGACGCCGTATGATCGTTTCGGCCAGCTTTCGATGGAAATGTGGCGTGCCTGCCGACTGGTCATGGATGTCGGTATTCACTGGAAGAACTGGTCGCGTGACCAGGCGCTCTCCTGCCTGCGAGACAATACCGCGCTGGCCGAGAAAAACATCCAGAACGAGACCAACCGCTATATTTCATGGCCGGGTCAGGCGCTGGGATACAAGATCGGCGAGTTGACCATTCTCGATCTGCGTCATCAGGCGGAGAAAGCCCTCGGGGCGAAATTCGACGAGAGACGTTTTCACGATCTGGTTCTGGACGAGGGGGCAATGCCTCTGGCGCTGCTGCGCGAGCGCGTGAAAAACTGGATCGAAACCGAAAGACAGCGCGCCGGTTAAGGCCGGCGGGCCGGTCACGGAACAAGACATCCGTGACCGGCCCTGAATGGTTTAGCGCAGGCCACCCGACGCGATGAGCGTCTCACCTGTCAGCCAGCGTGAGTCTTCCGAGGCGAGGAACACGGCAAGCGGACCGATATCCTTCACCTCTCCTGTGCGGCCCAGCGGTGTCTGGGCGATGATGGCCTGCTCCATTTCCGAGCCGATGACGCTGGCGGTCTGCGTGCCCTCGGTCTTGATCAGACCCGGATTGATGGCATTCACCCTGATCTGGCGCGGGCCGAGCTCCTTTGCCAGAGAGCCGGTAATGGCATCGACGGCGCCCTTGGTCCCTGTATAGACGGCGCTGTTCGGCGGAGTGATGCGTGAGACAACCGAGCTGATATTGATGATGCTGCTGCCAGCCTGAAGATGCGGGCTTGCGGCCTGCGTCACGAGCAGCGTGCCCAGCACGTTGATGTCGAACAGGCGATGAAAATGCTCTTCGGTGATGTCTTCTATCCCGGCAAATTCATAGACACCTGAATTATTGACCACGATGTCCAGCCGCCCGAACGTGCTGATGGCCTTGTCGATAATGGCGGCAGCCCCGGCCTTTTTGGAAACATCCCCCTGAACCGCAACGGCCTTGCCGCCCGCAGCGCCGATGGCGGCAACGATCTGGTCGGCGCCTTCGCGGCTCGACGCGTAGTTGACGACAACAGAGGCGCCTGCCTCGGCCAGGGCTCGCGCAATTTCGGTGCCGATCCCCTTGGAGGCACCGGTAACGACAGCGACTTTTCCTGAAAGCTTGCTCATGATCCTGATACCTGTCTGGTGGCGGGTCCGTCTCAACTGCCTGAGCTGGGAACACGCGATGGTGAGAAAAGAGAGAGAAAGAACGACTTTATTTGTGGAGTGATCGCTCCAACATCATGCATATGAGGGGCGTTCTGGCGGTTTCAAGGATTTGTGGAGCGATGGTTACAAAAAATATCCAGACACAGCGTAAGGCGCGTGGGCGCCCGTCTTCCTTCGATCGAGAGACTGCGCTCATGGCGGCCATGCGTCTGTTCTGGGATCGTGGCTATGAAGGCACGAGCTTTGACGATTTGACCGCTGTCATGGGTATCAGCGCCTCCAGTTTCTACAACAGTTTCGGCAGCAAGGAGGCGCTCTATCATGAGGCGATCGACGCCTATGCCAGACAGGCAGGTGCCTGGTTCGTTGCAGCGCTTGAGACGGGACAGACCACAGCCGAGGCCTTTCGCGCCCTTTTCGAGGCGGCAGCCTGCGCCTTTACGCGTTGTGACAGCCCGTCAGGATGTATGATCGCGAGTGCTGCGACCCAGTGCTCACCTGCTCAAAGTCGCCTGAAGGAATTGATGATCGAGCAGCGACGCCTTGCGGAAGACGCCATGAAGCAGCGCCTTGCCCTTGGTGTCGAGGCTGGTGATCTGGCGCCCACAACCGATCTCGATGCTTTGGCCGGTTATTTCAGCACGGTCATGCAGGGGCTCGGCATTCAGGCACGTGATGGGGCCAGCCGCGAAAAGCTGATCGAAATTGGCCATATGGCCCTGTCTGTTTTCAAGCAGTGACACAAAACAAAAACGTCGTGCAACAGTAACAAGGACTGCGCAGGAACGTGGCTGAACGATATGATTTGAAAGAGTGTAAAAAGATTCTTACGTTGTAGAATGGCAAACGGGGTTTTAGATAGAGCCACCCGTTTCTGCCCGTTCGGAACACGGGTCGGTTATTCGGATCACGGGGAAAAAATCGACCCGGGATGTATCCGTCTGCGTTCATCTCATGGAAACAGCTAAGAAGGCGTAAACGCGGCCCATGTCCACAGATAGCTCTGCCAACGCCCCGACCTCAGAGGCTCAGACGGCACCTGCGGCCTCCCCGATGCCGAATCCCTATGTTCTGCCGCCAGACCTGCCCACAAATGACGCGGGGCAGGGCATTCATTTTGATTTCAACTGGGGCGCGCGTGTCCTTCTGCCGAAAAAAACCGGCGGCCGTTGGCGCGCCACACTGACCGATCTTGATAACTCGACGATCATCTTTCAGGGCGAACTCGAAGAGGGGCATCTCTCCTCGACCAAGAAATTCTTCATACGGTTCGCGGTCGATGTACAGCGCATTGCCGATGACGGCACGGAAACTGTCGTACTGCACCATGAGTTTGATGCGCGTGGCAAGATTGTGCTGGTGCAGCTTCCGGTCGGTACGCTCGGCGATACGCTCGGCTGGTTTCCCTATGTGGCGCGCTTTGCTGCCAAGAGCGGGGCACGTGTAATCTGTTCCCTGGCTGGCGTCTTCATTCCGCTTTTCGCCAAGGCCTATCCTGAGATCGAGCTTACGACGCGAGAAGAGCTGGAAAAAAGCCCGCTGCGTTCGCAGATTTACGCCACCTATAATATCGGTCTGTTTTTCGACGATACCGATAACATCCATCAGCCCTGCGATTTCCGTTATGTCGGGCTGCATCGCACGGCAGGGTATATTCTGGGCGTCGACCCCACAGAAGAACCGCCCAAAATCGTGATCGAGGATGATACGCGGCCGATCGAAGAGCCCTATGTCTGCATCGCGACCCAGGCTTCGGCACAGTGCAAATACTGGAATAATCCGGGCGGCTGGCTTGGCGTGATCGCCTATCTTAAGAAGCGCGGCTATCGCGTGATCTGTATCGATCAAAAACCATATAGCGGCGCGGGGATTGTCTGGAACCAGATCCCCCACGGTGCTGAAGATGAAACGGGTAATCGACCTCTGAGCGAGCGAGCGCGCTGGCTCAAGCATGCCGATCTGTTTATCGGACTGAGTTCCGGTCTTACATGGCTTGCCTGGGCGACCGGCACCAAGAGCATTCTGATCTCTGGTTTTACCCATCCGAATAACGAGTTCCACACGCCATGGCGTGTCATCTCATGGCATGCCTGCAATTCATGCTGGAACGACCCGCGCCACATGTTTGATCACAATAATTTTCTGTGGTGCCCCCGTCATGCCAATACCGACCGTCAGTTCGAATGCTCCAAACTGATCTCGACAGACGTGGTCACCAAGAACATCGCTCTGGCCCTGGAGGCCTGATAGTGCGGCAAAGACGGGCGCCTCTCGGGGCGCCTGTCATTTGAGCGGCAGATACAGTTCGGCAACTGACTCGTGCTCAGGCACTTCCGGGAAGAACGCGATACGCTGGCAATAGAGCGGGAAATCACGCATCTCTTCCCCGCTTTGGGGCAGCCATTGCTGATAGAGTTCTGTGGCGGCCTCTTCCAGATGGTCGATTATGCCGGTGACACGCAACACCGCACAGCGCCCCGCGGACAGGCTGCTGATCTCGATTGCCTCATCAAAAGCAGAAAACGGTTTGTCTGTGCCGACGCAAAGCCCGACACGATAATGATCTGGTGGTGTCGTTGCCGGGTCGTCAGGGAGCAGCGTATAGGTGGCACTGTTACGCGGGGTCAGGCCATTGGCACGGCGCCAGGCGATAAAGCGCTGTATGGTCTGCCCGAGACCCTCCGGCGCCCCCTGATGGGTCATGACCGCAATGCGTGTTGCGGCGACTTTCCGGATGGTGACGGCATCAAGCGTATAATGCTGGGTCATCAGGGTGCTTCTTGCGAGATCGAGTGCCGTGCAACTCGCCTCCCACGCGGCCCAGTCAGGGCTCTTGCGGAAGGAGGAGGGGATCTGTCCCGCACGAAGGCGAAAGGCGCGGGAGAAAGCCTGCGGCGTTTCATATCCGGCCTCAAGCGCAATCCGCGTGATGCTTTCGCTGCCATAGGCAAGCCGGGTGGCAGCGCGCTTGAATCGCGCAAGCTGGATATAGCGATGCAGCGTGACGCCAAAAAGCGCCCTGAACTGTCGATGGAAATGGGCGGGTGAAAATGATGCCACGGCGCTGATTGTGTCGAGATCGAGCGCTTCGTCGAGATGGCTGTCGATATGGTCACGCGCCCGACGCATACGGGCGAGGTAATGAGAGCGGGCTTTGTCAGCGGCATCGGTCATGGGGCCATCCTGCGAAAGGGACGCCTCTTCTGAGCAGGTTCTGTCGTGCGCCGCGTGTCCGATCCTGCTTTTTTCTGCGGTGCCGATGCCTCCCGGTGAGGTCGGTCTTCAGCCTGTTTTTGCCTGGGCAAGCCTGATCTTGACCTCGCGCCAGAGCGCTTCCTGCGCCGCAAGGTCGAGATCGGCAAGAGTGCTGCCGGTTTCGGCCAGTACGGATTCCATGGTTTCGATACGTCGGGTGAACTTGGCATTGCCCTGCCTTAGGCAGGCTTCCGGGTCGAGACCGAGCTTGCGGGCCAGGCTGGCGACCGTAAAGAGCACGTCGCCGATCTCATCCTCGAGACGGGTCTTGTCGCCAAGGGGTAGTTCGGCGCGTACTTCTTCAAGCTCTTCGTTGATCTTTTCCAGAACCTGCTCGGGCGTGTCCCAGTCAAACCCGACGCGTGCGGCGCGTTTGCCCAGTTTCTCGGCCCTGATCAGGGCGGGCAGGGCAGGCGCGATACCGGCAAGAAGCCCATATTCCGCCTTTGCCGCGCGCTCGGCCTGCTTGTTGCGCTCCCACAGATCAGCATCGAGTTCGGCTTCGGCAAAGACATGAGGATGACGGCGCACCATCTTGTCGCTGATCTGGCGCGCGACTTCTGCAAAATCGAACCGTCCGGCCTCTTCGGCAATACGCGCCTGGTAGACGACCTGGAGCAGCAGATCACCGAGTTCGTCAGGAAGCGCCTGCCAGTCCTCCCGGGCGATCGCATCCATGACTTCATAGGCTTCTTCAATGGCGAAGGGAGCAATGGTCTCGTGTGTCTGTACCCTGTCCCAGGCACAGCCTGTTTGCGGATCGCGCAGACGGATCATGATGGAAAGAAGGCGGTCGAGTTCTTCTGCAGCGTTCAAGACAGGCTCCGGTCTCGGAATGGACGACGCAGATTATAGGCTGCGCCCGCTCCGCAGGTCACCTGCCTCGGAAGAGTTTCGGCTCAGTTATCGTGATCCTGCTTCAGAGGCTTCTGGAATTTCAGCACAACCTGATCGGTACACCCGCGGATCGACTTGTCGAAGACCGGCAGGGTGTGGGTATCGCCAGGGTTGTGCAGCGCAGGGCTGCTGGTAACGAGACGGAAACCGGCCGACTCAACCTGCTTGACGATGAGATCGGGGTCGATGCGATGCAGTGTTGTGGGGGCGGTTGTCCCTGTGCCAGCCAGGGCAACATGATCGATCACCATGAAAATCCCCCCCGGCTTGAGAGCCTGATAGATCGCCTGATCCATATGCAGGGCTGTTTCCGGCCCCATCCCGCCATAGACGTCATGGTAGTTCTGCGAGGTCCAGACAAGGTCAAGGGGCTGGGCTACCTTGAAATCGACGATCGGTGTGACAACCACCGAGACATTGGCAAAAGCAGGATTGGCGGCAATGGCCTGTGCCATTTGCGGTATCTGCGGATGGCGCGCCACCATTTCGGCGGGAATGACCGCATAGACATGGCCTGACGCGCCGAGTTCGAGACTGAGCAGCCGGGTGAAGTAACCGCTTCCGGGCATCAGATCGGCAACTGCCGCGCCCTTGGGCAGCGGCGTGAGGGCGAGCAGATCGAAAGGCTTGCGCTGGGCATCCTTGGCGCGATCGGCATCGGGGCGGGCAGGTGAGGCCAGAACTGCAGCCGATGGCAGTGCCGTCGCAGCGTCAGACGCATTTTGCGCATGCACTGCAGCGACCGGTGTCAGGGCCAGCCCTGTCAGGATGAGGGCGAGGGTGGAACGAGGTGTCATACCGGTCATCCTGAAAAAGGGGGAAACGGAACTCTGGCTTATCTGCCTTTGCGGCACAAGGCATACAGCCCAAGGATGGCCGCAACGCTCACGAGGCTGGCAATGATGGTCTGACGTCCGTCTGCCTGTACCAGCATGGCAATGACCACCAGACCGATGGCAGCAAGCGTGCCAAGATTGAGTACTGTGCCGAAGGGCAGGGTGAAGACGCGGTTCTGCGGGTCGGCCAGACGGAAGACGCGATGGGACGACACGATCAGCCCGTAGATCAGCAGCATGACCGCGCCGGTTGCGCCAAGCAGGAAGGCGAAGATCAGCTTGGGAGAGAGGATCGAGCAGAAGGCGACCACAAGCCCGATAAGGCTCGAGAAAGTGACGGCGCGCTGAGGCACATGGCTGCGCGAGAGGGTTGCGAACCATTTGGGGGCGTCGTGCAGTTCCGCGAGGCCCAGCAGGGTGCGCGATGTGATGTAGATGCTCGAATTCAGGCAGGAGAGAATGGCTGTGAAAACCACGATCTGCATCAGTGTCGCCGCGCCGGGTACGCCGATATGACGCATGACGGTCACGAAGGGCGAATAGCCGGGTTCGATCGACGTCCATGGCACGAGTGTCAGGATGAGCACGACAGAGAGCAGATAGAAAAGCGTGACACGCACGCCGATGGTGCGGGTGACGCGCGCAAGGTTTTCTTCCGCATTCTCTGACTCCGCAGCGGCAACCGTCGCGGATTCAGAGCCGATCATCGAGAACAGTACGGTCGGGACCGTTGCGAGAATGGCTCCCCAGCCATGCGGAAAGAGCCCATCATGGTTGAAGACATTATGAATAATCTTCGGATGCGGCCCGACGAAATGGCTGAGGCTGAGCAGGCCGAGCGCGCAGAAGGCAATAATGGTGGCCACCTTGATGAGAGAAAGCCAGAATTCGCATTCGCCGAATACGCGCACCGAAACGAGATTGATCAGGTTGACGGCGATGATGAGAAAGGGCGCCAGAACCCAGACGGGCAGATTGACCCAGTCCTGCATGGCGATGGCCCCGCCAATGGCTTCGGCGCCGATCGTGACCACCCAGAACAGCCAGTACAGCCAGCCGGACAGGAACCCTGCCCAGTTGCCATGAGCCGTGCGAATGCAGTCGATGAAAGTGCCGATACCGGGGCGCGCCAGCAGCATCTCGCCCAGCATGCGAATCACGATGACAACCAGAAGACCGGTGCCCATATAGGTGAGCAGGATAGCAGGCCCGGCAGCAGCAATGGCGGCAGAACTGCCTATGAAGAGACCCGCGCCGATGACACCGCCAAGGGCAATCATGGCAATATGGCGGTCCTTGAGCTTGCCACCATGCAGGAGCGGTGGCTCACCTATTTGAGAAAAACCTTGGGGTGAAAGTTTATCTTTATCCATCATGCATTGGACAAAGCCATGTAAATGCTTACTTCGTCCAGATGGAATATTTTAGTGAAGGAATGAATTGATGACACGGGTCTTCATCGACGGTGAGGCAGGAACGACCGGGCTGGGCATTAGGGACCGCCTGCGCGCCCTGCCAGTCGAGGTTCTCTCCATCGATCCTGCAAAGCGCAAAGACCCGCAGGCACGCCTCGAGATGATGCAGGCAGCCGATATTGTCGTGCTGTGCCTTCCCGATGATGCGGCGCGCGAGGCGGTAGCGCTGGCTGCCGGTCTCGATAATGTGAAAATCCTTGATGCCAGCACCGCTCATCGCGTTGCCGCAGATTGGGAATATGGCTTTCCCGAACTCGACTCGGCTCAGGCCGACCGTATCGCTTCGGCCCGTCACGTTGCCAATCCCGGATGCTACCCGACCGGTGTGATCGGGTTGCTGCGCCCTCTGGTCGATGCCGGACTGGTGCCCGCCGATCACCCGATCACCATCAATGCCGTCAGCGGCTATAGCGGTGGCGGTCGCAGCGAGATCGAGGCCCATGAAGCGCATGGTGGTCCCGCTTTCGAATTGTACGGGCTTGGGCTCGAGCACAAGCATGTACCCGAGATCATGGCTTATGCGGGTCTGAAACGCCGTCCGCTCTTCGTGCCCTCGATCGGTCATTTCGCGCAAGGCATGATCGTTTCGATTCCGCTGCAGCTGGCCGATCTGCCCGGCTATGTGCGCGTCTCCGACATCGAGGCCTGCCTGCGCGCCTATTACGAAGGATCGGACTACGTCTCTCTGGCTTCGGCCGATCTGGCCCGTCTAGACGCCGCAGCTCTGGCCGATCGCGACGAGATGGCGCTGCGTGTGCATGGCAACGAGAAATGGCGGCATGTGCTGCTGACGGCCAGTCTCGATAATCTGGGCAAGGGCGCTGCTGGTGCCGCTTTGCAGAACATCCGCCTCATGGGGGGCATCAAAGACTGAACAGCTGACGCAACCGGAAGAGAACTCCCGCGATATCAGTATGTTGCCTGATGCGGGAGATCTTTCCCAAAGAGTGGGTGCGTTGATGGTTTTTATGCGGTATGTCGCGGGTAGCGCAGTGAAAACAAGGCGTTAATCGCCACATGGTGGCGCATTTGGAAGTTACGTTCTGGTCATCAATCCAGACCTATAGTCCCTTAAGGCTTTCTCTCGGGCGACGGGTCCGGTTCGAATGGGTCGAAAGGGCATGGCGCATATGAGAGGAGTGACTGGGGAGACAAGACCGGATCGCGCCGGGCATGTGCTCGACTGGCTCCCTCTGCTCGTCTGTCATGTCGAGGCCGATGGAAGAATCTCCTATCTCAATCGCAGCTGGGAAAGGTTTTCAGGGATCGATACCAGATGCGGTGCTGTCGTCTGGACGGATCTGCTTGAAACCTCCGGGCCAGTTTCCTGCCTTCCCGAACACTGCGTCGCTCCGGCTGAGTGCTGCGTCCATGATAATGTAACGCTTCGGCATTCCGGAGGGGCTCCTGTCAGGACCAACCTCCACTGGCAGAAAATGGGCGATACGGAGGGCGGTGGCTGGATTTTGTTCTGCCATCCGGAACCCGATTTTCCTCTCCTTCTTCCCCGCCTTTCCCGGAGCGAAGTGCCCGTTGGTGGTCCGGCGCGGGCATTACCAGGCGTTCAGATCGATACCGGGCTCGATACGCTTCCCACGCGTCCCGACGTCACAATGCCACTTGTGAGCCCCGGCCCATCTGCTGAACCTGCTGACGAGCCGTGTGAGGAGCGCGAGAAAGAGCATGCATCGTCTCTTCTGGCAGCGCGATCGGCCTCCTACACGGCGCGCAGGGCTTTTCGCACTCTTGGCAGGGAACTGGCAGCGCGGGCTGTCGGGCGGGATGGCAAGGATGAGCTGACCGGGCTTTGCGATCGCGCTGGCTTTGATCTGCGTTTCGAACAGGCGCTGGCATTGGCCGCAGCGGAAGGTCAGACGCTTGGGTTTCTGCTTGTCGATATCGACTATCTGGGCGATCTGAACGATGTCTACGGGCGTGATGTCGGCGATCAGGTGCTGAAGCTCGTCGCTGACCGGCTTAGCCTCGTAACCGCCCATGAGGGCGACGCAGCGCGTACGGGTGATGATGAGTTTTCGGCGCTTCTGACGGGCGATGTCTCCGCATCGACCTTGGCCGGACATGCCCAGGCCCTGCTCAGTTTCATCGATCTGCCACTCAGGCTTGGCAACAGGCAGGTGAGATTCGGCCTCAGCATCGGTGCGGCGCTTTATCCCCAGGACGGCGAGGGGTTCTCGCAACTCAGGCAGGCAGCCCTGCTTGCGCTCCATGATGTCAAGGCGCATGGACGAGGCGGTTTTCGCCTCTACCATGTCGGCATGGCGCAGCGCGGCAATGGCGTGACTGCCCAGACCAATTCTGTGCGACAGATGCTGGATCAGGACCAGATCTACCCTGCCTATCAGGCAAAGGTCAGATTGTCCGACGGTCACATCACGGGGGCCGAGGCCCTGATGCGCTGGCATGGACGTAGCGATCTCTCCAGCGGTCCTGACGCATTTCCAGAGATTTTCCGCAATTATGATCTGGCGAGCCGTGTTTCGGCGCGTGTTCAGGAATGTGTTTTCGAGGATATCGCCCTGTGGCGCAGCGCGGGGCTCATGCCGCCGCCGATTTCGA
The DNA here is from genome assembly GCF_025994195.1 of Asaia spathodeae NBRC 105894. NCBI lineage: Bacteria > Pseudomonadati > Pseudomonadota > Alphaproteobacteria > Acetobacterales > Acetobacteraceae > Asaia > Asaia spathodeae. Next base: position 73,267 of record NZ_BAPY01000072.1, read on the forward strand.
TCAATGTCGCGCCGGTCGAATTCATGCAGGACGATTACGCCGAAAAGCTTCTGGCGCGGCTCGATAGCCACGGACTGTCTGCCAGACTGATCGAGCTCGAACTGACCGAGCATGTTCTCTACCAGAACAGTGAGCATTACATTCATCGTGCTCTGGCGCTGTTGCGCCGGGCAGGCGTGCGGATCACGCTTGATGATTTTGGTACGGGCTATTCGTCTCTCGGCTTCCTGCGGGATTTTCCCGTCTCGTCCATCAAGATCGATCGCAGTTTCATTCGCAAGATCTGCTCTGAATCATCCATGGAGGTGATTGTCGAGGCGATCATTCGTTTTGGTGAGGCGGTATCGGTCGATGTGGTGGCCGAGGGGATCGAGACCGAGGCCCAGCTTGCCCTGTTGCGCCGCATCGGCTGCCCTACAGGTCAGGGCTTCCTGTTTTCATCTCCAGTGGCGTCAACAGGGTTTGCGCATCTGCTGGCCGGGTCGAGGCGTTTCGATTTGTGACCCTGCCGGGTATCCGTTGCCTTTTTTCCTGAACCTCGCTAACAATTCGCCCATCATGCGAGAGTGACGGAACGGTAGACGTAGTCGGCTCAAAATCGACCGCCGCAAGGCATGGGGGTTCGAATCCCCCCTCTCGTACCATATTTTTCATCGAAAACATGCTATTGACCGGGCCATGACTTGCGCCTTTGGGCCTGCCTCCGGCATATCTCGCGAACTTTCTTTCAGTTTGCCGGACTCATCATGCCCCAACGCCCTGTCAGAAAACCCGCCCGACCGTTCTTTTCGTCAGGCCCTTGCGCAAAGCGCCCGGGCTGGACGCTGAACGCGCTCGATGGCGCGCTGCTCGGGCGGTCGCATCGCGCGCCAGAGGGCAGGGCGCGGCTCAAGGAAGTCATCGACCGCTCGCATAGCCTGCTTGAGGCCCCGGGCGACTGGAAGATCGGGATCGTGCCTGCATCGGATACCGGTGCCGTCGAAATGATCCTCTGGGCCCTGGCGGGCGAACGCCCCGTCGATGTGCTGTCATTCGAGAGTTTCTCCGGGCTCTGGGCGCAGGATCTGCGCGACGTGCTCAAGCTCGACGCCCTGACGGTGCATGAAGCGCCTTATGGGGCGCTGCCTGATCTATCGACGGTCGACTGGTCGCATGACGTGGTCCTGACCTGGAATGGCACCACTTCTGGGGTCTGTGTGCCGGGGGCAGATGCCATTCCGGCGCAGCACGACGGACTTGTAATCTGCGATGCGACCTCGGCTGCTTTTGCCATGGATCTGCCATGGGATCGTCTCGATGTCGTGACCTGGTCGTGGCAGAAGGCGCTGGGTGGAGAGGCCGCTCACGGCATGATCGCGCTCAGCCCCCGTGCCGTTGCCCGGCTCGAACAGGCCTCGCCACGCCCGCTTCCCAAGATCTTTCGCCTTACCAACAAGAAGGGGCTGATCGACGCGATCTTCTCGGGCGACACGATCAATACGCCCTCGATGCTGTGTGTTGAAGATGCGCTGGACGGGCTGAGATGGGCCGATGCCATTGGCGGTCTCAAGGCGCTCAAGATCCGTTCCCGGGCCAATTTCGAGGCCGTTGCGCGCTGGGTCGCGCAGACCGACTGGGTGGAATTCCTTGCCGCCGAGCCCAGCCAGCGTTCGACCACGTCGATCTGTCTGCGCATCGTCGCCCCCTGGTTTGCCGAACAGGATATCGCAACCCAGCAGAAGATCGTGAAGACCCTGACTGGCCTGATTGCGGATGAAGGGGCGGGTTTCGATCTCGCCTCGTATCGCGATGCGCCGCCGGGCCTGCGGATCTGGGGTGGGGCCACGGTCGAGACCGACGATATCGAGGCGCTTCTCCCGTGGCTCGACTGGGCCTATGAAAGCGTCAGGATGGAATACAGCGTATGAAACTGACCGACGAGCCCGATACAGCCCTTCTCCCCTCGGGGTTTATCGACCTGCTGCAGCACGAGGCCGAGGCCGAGGCGCAGGGGATCGAATCCGTGATGGAAGTGTTCGCCGCTCATGGCTATGAGCGCGTCCGCCCGCCCTTGCTCGAATTCGAGACATCTCTGCTGCATGGTGCCGGTCAGGCGCTCGAGGAACAGACTTTTCGCCTGATGGACCCGGAATCGCGTCGTATGATGGCGCTGCGCCCGGACATGACCACACAGATTGCACGCATTGCCGCAACGCGTCTGGCAGCAACGGCGCGTCCGCTGCGCCTCTCCTATGCCGGGTCATGCATTCTGGTCGGCACGCCAGGCCGTGAAGGCCAGCGTCAGATCAGTCAGGCCGGGATCGAGCTGATCGGGGCTGATTCCGTCGAAGCCGATTGCGAAGTTGTGCTGATTGCCGCAGAGGCGCTCGAGAAGCTGGGTGTCGAGGAATACTCCTTCGATCTCTCCTGCCCGGCGCTGGTTCAGGCACTGGTCGGCCTGTCGGGCTATACAGGGGCCCGACGTGCTGCGCTGGTGCATGCGCTTGATCGCAAGGACATTGCTGCTGTTGCCGAGCTTGGCGGGCCGGTGGCTTCGGTGCTGACCGCTCTTGTCGAGGCATGTGGTCCTTCGGATGCGGCACTGGCCATTCTCGAGACGATCGATCTGCCTCCTGAAATCAGGCTGCACGCCGATCGGCTGGTCGCCGTTGTGCGCGCCCTGCATATGCGTGCGCCGCAACTGCGTCTGACGGTCGATCCAGCCGAGTTTCGCGGCTGGCAGTATCACACCGGTATCTGCATGACCGTTTTCGCCAGGAGCCAGCGGGAAGAACTGGGGCGTGGCGGACGGTATCAGGCACAGGGTGAGGAACCGGCTTGCGGTCTCACCTTCCGTCCTGAAATCCTGCTTCGTGCCGCCCGGCCGATCGTCCTGCGTCCGCGCGTCTATGTGGCCGCTGAAATGCAGGACTCAGCTGGCGCGGCCCGCCTGCGCGCAGAGGGCTATGCCACGGTAGCCGGTCTCGACACGGTCGACGATCTGCCTGCCGAGGCCCGTCGCCTCAATTGCACTTTCATTTTCGTCGCTGACGAACTCATCACGCTGTAAAGGGATAAGAGCATGTCCAACGTCACCGTCATCGGCACCCAGTGGGGTGACGAAGGCAAGGGAAAGATCGTGGACTGGCTGGCCAGCCGTGCGGATATCGTCGTCCGCTTCCAGGGCGGTCACAACGCCGGTCATACACTCGTGGTGGGCGATCAGGTCTACAAGCTCTCCCTGCTGCCTTCCGGCCTCGTACGCGGCAAGACCGGCGTCATCGGCAATGGCGTGGTGGTCGATCCCGAAGCCCTGCTTTCTGAAATCGACCGCGTGTCGGCCCAGGGGCTGGTGGTCAATCCCGAAACGCTCTGGGTGGCTGATAACGTGCCGCTCATCCTGCCGCTGCATGTTGCGACAGATCGCGCCCGCGAGGCTGCGCGTGGCGATCGCAAGATCGGCACGACCGGCCGCGGTATCGGCCCGGCCTATGAGGACAAGGTGGCCCGTCGTGCCATCCGTCTGTGCGATCTGGCCGAGCCTGAAACGCTCGACTGGAAGCTCGATGAACTCCTGTTGCATCACAACACGCTTCTCGCGGGTCTGGGTGCTGCGACCTTCACCAAGCAGGAAATTCTTGATCATCTGGCAAAGCTTGCGCCGCGTGTGCTGCCTTTCGCCTGCTCGGTATGGGAGCGGCTGGATGAGGCGCGTCGTGCTGGCCGCCGCATCCTGTTCGAGGGCGCGCAGGCCGTCATGCTCGATGTCGATCATGGCACCTATCCCTTCGTGACCAGTTCGAACACCGTTGCCGCCGTTGCTGCCAGCGGCAGCGGCGTCGGTCCGGGAACGGTCGGTTTCGTTCTGGGTATTGCCAAGGCCTATACGACCCGCGTGGGTGAGGGACCGTTCCCCTCCGAGCTTTTCGACGATGTCGGCCAGAAGCTGGGCGAACGTGGGCGTGAATTTGGTACCGTAACGGGCCGTCCGCGTCGCTGCGGCTGGTTTGATGCCGTGCTCGTTCGTCGTGCTGCCCGTGTGGGTGGTGTGAACGGCATCGCGCTGACCAAGCTCGATGTGCTCGATGGGTTCGAGGAAGTGAAGATCTGCGTCGGTTATGAACTCGACGGCCAGACGATCACATCCTTCCCCTCCAGCCCCGCTGCCCAGGCCCGTCTGAAGCCGGTTTTCGAATCCATGCCCGGCTGGCAGGAAACGACTTTCGGTGCGCGCAGCTGGGCCGATCTGCCTGCTGCAGCCATCAAATATATCCGCCGTATCGAGGAACTGATCGAGGCGCCGGTCACGCTGCTCTCGACTAGCCCCGAGCGCGACGACACCATTCTGATGCGCGATCCTTTCGAGGATTGAGACGAAAAAAGCGGGTCGGAAGGCCCGCTTTTTTTATGCCTATTCCGCGGCAGCGGCGATTGGTGCTGCCGAAGGCAGGCGGATCAGATAGTCAAAGGCTGACAGGCCGGCTTTTGCCCCTTCGCCAGTGGCGATGATGATCTGCTTGAACGGCGTCGTCGTGGCATCTCCGGCGGCAAAAATGCCGGGAACGGAGGTGGCGTTATGCGTATCGACAACGATCTCGCCGCGATCGCTCAGCATCACGCTGTCCTGCAGCCATTCGGTGTTCGGTACCAGACCGATCTGAACGAAAATCCCTTCCAGCGCGATCTTGTGCGGCGTGCCTGTGGGGCGGTCACGATAGGCCAGAGCTGTGACGCGCGTGCCATCGCCTTCGACCTCGGTGGTCTGGGCATTCATGATGACGCGAACATTGGGCAGACTGAACAGCTTGTCCTGCAGCACTGAGTCGGCGCGCAGCACATCGGCAAATTCAAGCAGCGTCACTTCCGAGGCCAGGCCGGCAAGGTCGATCGCGGCTTCGACGCCACTATTGCCACCACCGATCACGGCCACACGCTTGCCCTTGAAAAGCGGGCCGTCACAATGCGGGCAATAGGCGACACCCTTGTTGCGATACGCCTCTTCACCCGGCACGTTCATGGCGCGCCAGCGGGCACCCGGTGCCAGAATGATCGAGCGGCTGCGCATCACGGCCCCGCTTTCGAACCGGATTTCATGCAGGCCGCCCGGTTCGGCCGCAGGGATGAGGGCTGAGGCACGCTGGCCCGTCGTGATATCCACCTCATAACTGCGCACATGTTTTTCCAGCGCCGCAGCCAGCTTCGGCCCTTCGGTTTCCGGCACCGAGATGTAGTTCTCGATGGCCATTGTATCCAGCACCTGACCGCCGAAGCGCTCACCGACGATGCCTGTGCGGATACCCTTGCGGGCATCATAGACAGCTGCCGCCGCACCGGCCGGACCGGCGCCCACGATCAGCACCTCGAAAGGCGCTTTCTCCGAGAGCTGTTCGGCCTTGCGCGAGGCCGAGCCTGTGTCGAGCTTCGAGATGATGGCCTCCACATCCATACGACCAGAAGCAAAAGGCTCGCCATTCAGATAGATCTGCGGCACGGTCATGATGTTGCGCTCGGTGACTTCCTTCTGGAACAGCGCGCCGTCAATCGCCGTATGGTCGATAGCCGGGTTGAGCGCGGCCATGGCGTTGAGTGCCTGCACGACATCCGGGCAGTTCTGGCACGACAGCGACATGTAGGTCTCAAAGCGCAGCGGGCCTCTCAGGCTGCGGATCTGATCGGCCGTTTCTGCCTCGATCTTTGGCGGATGGCCACCGATCTGCAGCAGGGCGAGCACGAGTGACGTGAATTCATGGCCCATGGGGATGGCCGCAAAACTCACCGCCTCTTCGCCGTCTGTCCGACGGATACGAAAAGCGGGTGCGCGCGGTGCCTCCGGAACCAGCCTGACGGCGATGCGGTCGGAAAGGGCTGCGATATCCTCGACCAGCGCGAACATTTCCTGTGACTTGGCGCTGTCATCGAGCGAGGCTTCAAGCGTGATATCGTGGCGCAGATTGGTCAGATAGCTGCGCAGCTGGTCCTTGATCGTCGTGTCGAGCATGGAATTCTGTCCTGAAAAGAGGCGACGGGTGAAGCCCCGGATTGCGGGGCGTGCGCGAGGCACGCCGCGCCGCAATCTCTGTGGCGCCGGAAAGTGAAAGAGGGCGTGGTGTCGTGAAAGCGGATCAGATCTTGCCGATGAGATCGAGCGAGGGCGCCAGTGACTGATCGCCTTCTTTCCACTTCGCCGGGCAGACTTCGCCAGGATGGGCGGCGACATATTGTGCGGCCCGGATCTTGTCGAGCAGTGCGGTCGCGCTGCGCCCCACCCCGCCCGAAGTGATCTCGATATACTGGATGCGCCCCTCGGGGTTGATCAGGAAGCTTGCCCGGTCTGCAACGCCAGCCTCTTCGATCATCACATCGAAATTGCGCGCAATGGTGCCTGTCGGATCGGCGAGCATGACGTAGTCGATCTTGCCGATGGCTGGCGAGGTGTCGTGCCATGCCTTGTGAGTGAAATGCTTGTCGGTCGATACCGAATAGATTTCAACGCCCAGCTTCTGGAATTCGGCGTAGTTGTCAGCCAGATCCTCAAGTTCCGTCGGGCACACAAAGGTGAAATCAGCCGGATAGAAGAAAACAACAGACCATTTTCCCTTGAGGTCCTGATCTGAAACGGTCAGGAAATTACCGCGGCAATAGGCGTCGGTTGAAAAGGGACGAATGGATGAATCTATTCTTGCCATGAACCTGTCTCCGAAAAATCTTGATCTCAGTGAGAGCAAGGTCACCCTGTCACGGCGCGTTATTAAAGCAAAACAGATCGTTCTGATTTGTGTGATAGGAAAATCTTTTCAACGGAACGCTGATGCGCGCTCCTGAAGAGCGCCATGGCGGTGGATGGCTTGGCTGGGCTACCTGACTGGCTCATGTCCGGCAGGCGGGGCGTCGCGGCATGGCCTCACCCGGATGTTCGCTTGTCATCAGGGGGAGCAGCCTGCGCTACCGCAAACCGGCTGGGTCGGCAGCCGGTGCTGCGTCTGAAGCTGGCCGAAAAGGCACCGATACTTTCATACCCAACCGCAAGCGCCACATCGGTCACGCGCTCGCCACGCGCCAGTCTCTGCTGGGCGTCGATCATGCGTCTTTTCTGCAGCCAGACGGCAAAGCCAGCCCCGGTATCCGCTCTGAAATGCCGGACGAAAGAGCGCAGCGACATGCCGGCAAGCGCCGCCCATTCGGATTGGGAGCGTCTGTCGCCCGGTGCCATTTCCAGATGGTCGGTCACACGTCGCAGTCGTGGATCAGAGGGGATCGGCAGCCCGGAAAGGCGTCGAGGCAGGGCGATCCACTCATCCCAGAAGCTCTCGGCCAGACGTGTTGTGACGAGGCTGGTCTTTCCCTCTTGTGTGGTCTGTGCAAGGCGCTCTGCCTGGGCATTGAGAAGGGGCGTGCCTTCGGCAAGAAAAGGTGTATCGGGCAGGTCGGTGCAGCGGGAGGGATGGAGATAGAGCGTCCATCCGGCCATTGCGCCATGCGAGCGGGCTTCGTGGGGCAGATCCGGTGGCAGCCAGAGCACCTGCCCCGGGCCGACCGACCAGCAGGCGCGGTTTGTCCGAAACACCATCACGCCGCTTGCAAGGCCCAGAATCTGCCCGCGCGCATGGTGATGGCGTGGTGCGATCCGTCGCGTGTCCTGCGTGAGGCTGCCACCATGCAGCCAGAACCAGGAATCGTCGCGAGCCGCGTCAGGCGGGGTGATGGAGAGATTGGCGCACATGAGTCGATCTATGGCGCAGAGGCGCAAGAATGCCAGAGCGCAGTCCGATAAAACCTTCCTCGGCGCATGATCTTACGCATCTGAAGCGTCGGCATAGCAAGGAGACACGTCATGAAAATCGGGTTTATTGGATTGGGCGCCATGGGTCAGGCCATGGCCACCCGCCTTCTGAACGAGGGGCATAGTCTGAGCGTCTGGAATCGGACATCCAGCAAGGCAGATGCGCTCGTTGCCAAAGGCGCCTTTCGGGCAGAGAATCCTGCCGAAGTGGCGCGCCGCTCGGAGATCGTTTTCTCCATGCTGTTCGACGATGCCACGACAGAGAGCGCGACATTCGGCGATCAGGGCATTGCCGAGGGCCTGCGTGAGAACGGTCTGCATATCTGCTGCAGCACGCTTTCCCTAGCTCAGGCAAGGCGCCTGCGCGACGGCCACGCAGAGCGCGGGCAGGCCTATATCAGCGCGAATGTTCTCGGTCGACCGCCAGCTGCCGCAGACGGCTCTCTTTTCATCATCGCTTCCGGCGCTACCGATCAGATCGAAAGGGCCAGCACGCTCTTTGCCTGCCTTGGGCAAAGAACATTCAATGCAGGTTCCGATCCGCTCCAGGCCAATCTGGTCAAGTTATCGCTGAACTTCATGATCTATTCCACGATCGAGCAGATGGCTGAGGTGTTCACAGTCAACGAGAAGCTGGGCACCGACCCTGGTCTGGTGTTCGAGATCATGACCAACAGCTTCTACACAGCCCCGGTGCACAGGAACTACGGCAGACTGATGATTGATCGAAGCTATGATCACCCGGGTGCTCCTGTCACGCTGGGCCTCAAGGATGTGAAGATGTTCCTCGAAGCCGGGGGCGAGCAGGGCGTCCCGCTGCCTATCGCTTCGATCATGCGTGACCGTTTGATCGGGGCCATCAGTGCAGGAGATGCAGAGCGCGATTTCGTGGTGCTGCAGGAACGCGTGCGTCAGGAGGCAGGGCTTGAGCCGGGATGAACGCCATCAGCCATGGTGCCAGGCAGCGCCGGTATAGAAAAACCGGCCCATGCCGATGGTGAAGATCAGGCATCCATAAAGACTATGCTCAAGACAGGAGAGGCGCAGGGAGCGGTGGCGCTCGTAGTCCATCGCGAAAAGCGCCCCGCCAGCCACAGTCAGGACAATGGCAATCCAGTTCAGAAAAATGACATGGGCAAAGCCGAAAGCGGCGGCGCTGGCGGCGATGCGCGCCGAGGCCGTGCGCAGCACGGGGGCGTAACGGGTAAACAGAAAGGCACGATAAAGCATCTCCTGTGGCCAAACCGAGAGCAACGGGTAGAGCAGCAGGATCAGCAGCCAGAATCCGGGTCTGTGGCGCGGCAAATCGAGGAAATGAGCAGGCCAGAGCCACCATGCACAAAGTGTCAGGACCGGCCCAAGCAGGCCAAAGCGCAGAAGGATCGCCTTCACTTCCCGCCCTGGCTGATGAGGGTGAGGTAATTGATGGCGCGTTACGAACAAGGCAAGCAGGGCGCCGAGCCACAGGGCTGCGAACAGAATGCCTGGGCGTCTGAGAGCCAGAATGACGAGGGGACCGCCAGCAAAGAGGGCCAGCATTTCAGCCCAGAGCAGAGCCTGCCGGGTCACGCGGCCCGATCTCGACCACGGTAAGCCGTCTCAAGGCGAAAGGCGGGCCACCAGCTTTTTCGGTGATGCCCCGCCTTCATCTCAATTGGTCACAGGATCGCGAAGCGAAATGCCTTCGTCCTGACGGCGACGCAGTTCGACTTCGGCCGCCATGGCTTTTTGCAGTTTCTCGAAGGCCCGTGCCTCGATCTGGCGGATACGCTCACGCGAGACACCATATTCGTGGGAGAGTTCTTCGAGTGTTGAAGGGTCATCCTTCAAACGGCGCTCGGTCAGGATATGACGCTCGCGCTCGTTGAGAGACTTCATAGCTTCGGTCAGGAGCGCCTGACGGCCACTCATTTCCTCTGCTTCGCCCAGAGTGGTTTCCTGGCTCTCCTGATCATCGACCAGCCAGTCCTGCCACTCACCCTCGCTGTCGCTGCGAAGAGGGGCGTTCAGGCTGTGATCGGGCGCAGACAGACGCTGGTTCATCGACACCACATCCTGTTCGGGTACGCCAAGCGTCGTGGCGATCTTGTCGACCTGTTCCGGCTTGAGGTCACCGTCATCAATGGCCTGCATCTGCCCCTTGAGGCGACGCAGATTGAAGAACAGTTTCTTCTGGGATGCTGTGGTGCCCATTTTCACAAGCGACCAGCTATGCAAGATATACTCTTGCATCGCCGCGCGGATCCACCACATCGCATAAGTAGCGAGACGGAAGCCACGGTCAGGATCAAAGCGTTTGACTGCCTGCATCATGCCGATATTGCCTTCGCTGATCAGTTCATTCAGCGGCAGGCCATAGCCACGATAGCCCATGGCGATCTTGGCGACGAGACGAAGATGAGAAGTGACGAGCTTGTGGGCTGCGGCATCTTCCTCATGGTCGCGCCAGCGACGGGCGAGTTCGCCCTCTTCCTGCTGGGTCAGGATGGGGAATTTACGGATTTCCTGAAGATAGCGTGTCAGATTGCTTTCAGGACCAAGGGACAAAACGGCGGAAGAGGCCATTGGGCTGCAACTCCTTTCGCCCGGTGCAAAGTGGAACACTATCTACGGGGTGTGCCCGTCAGAGTTCCCGTCACCGGGTGACGCTTGGTTAGGGAAGGATTTTCGTCCCCGCGCAGCACCCTCAGCATGAGCGATGCCAGGCGGTACGTCCATTCCGGCGGCGCGTCACTTCGTCGGATTGACTATGAGCAGATCATACCCCGTTTTTGCTGTCAAGAAAACGTACCACATTACTCCTAATTAACCCCCACGCAGGGTTCGCAGCAAACCCTGAAAATCCTCAGGGGGTTCGGAGGTAAAAAGCAGTGTTTCCTTCGTGCGTGGGTGGGTAAAGCCAAGCCGTGCCGCGTGGAGCGCCTGACGGGGAAAATCGAGTGCTGCGCGGCGTGCGGTTTCATCCAGCCCCCGCGAGGCTGCGGGAATGCGTCGCAGATAGACCGGATCGCCCAGAAGCGGATGGCCGGCTTGGGAAAGATGAACCCTGATCTGATGCGTTCGCCCGGTCGCAAGCTTGCAGCTCACCAGGCTCACAGCCGCGTCGAAGGCCTCGAGGCAGCGCACATGCGTCAGGGCATGTTTGCCGCCTTGGGTCACTACGGTCATGCGTTTGCGGTCACGCTTGTCACGCCCGATGGCGCCATCATAGCTGATTTCGGATGGCAGAAGCCCCCAGGCAAGGGCAAGGTAGGAGCGGTCGATATCGCGCGCGGCGAAGGCTTCCGACAGTGCGTTATGGGCCATCGGCGTCTTGGCGACGACCATCAGCCCTGAGGTATCCTTGTCGAGGCGATGCACGATTCCCGGGCGTTTTTCGCCGCCGATACCTTCAAGATCATCGCCGCAATGGCCGAGAAGCGCATTTACCAGCGTGCCGGTCTCGTTGCCGGGCGCCGGATGCACGACCAGCCCTGCCGGCTTGTCGAGTACGATCAGATCGCGATCTTCAAAGATAATGGGCAGGGCGTGGTCTTCGGCCTGGGGGCGAGCAGGGGCAGCCGGTGGTACGACAAGGGTGAATTGTCGCCCGGCTCTGGTGGTTTCCGAAGGCTCGCGTATGATGGCCCCATCGCAGAAAACCTGCCCGGCTTCGATCAGGGATTTTACGCGCGAGCGGGAGAGGGAACCGATGCCATCGGCCAGAAAACGGTCGAGGCGCTGCCCCGCCTGTTCAGGCGTCACGATGAAATCGAATCGGGTGGGCATGTTGGCGCTGGCATCGGTCATGCGCCCCTTTAGCAAACAGGATCGTCTGTCGCCATGGATACGCCTCCGCCCAAGGTTTCTCGCACACTCATGGCGGCTGTCATTATCATGGGCGTGCTGATCGTCCTGGGTACGGCAGGCCTGATCGGGGTGATCGTGCATCGCGCCATGGCACCGGGGCACCACAAGCCGGTGATGGCTACGCAAGGTTCTGCCTCGGTCATGGCCGTCAGTCATGCCCCGGGAGAAGCCCCCCGTTTCATCTATGGCGGGGGTGGCCGGATCGTTGCTGAAGCCGTCAGGCCGGACGGGTCTGTTGCAGTACAGATAAACGGGCCTCAGGGCGACCGGATCGTGATCTGGAACCCTGAAAGCAACCAGGTCACGGCGCAGTTCGCCCTCACCCCCTGATCGCTTTCAGGGCGGGCATTCGTATGCTCAGGCGGGGCGCCCCAGCAGGCGGGCATGGTCCGGGTTCATGCCCAGCCTGGTGAAAACGGGGTCCATGTCGACAATGCCTTCCCAGGCGCCAAAGCTTCTTTTGTCCATGCCGACATGGTGCGGCATGATCACGATGGCCGGATCGTCATCCATGAAGCGAATGCGCAGGCTGTCCCATCGCGGGGCGATGTGGCGATGATAGACCGCTGACAGGGCACATTGATCGACGCACCAGTTGGTGGGATTTGCCGAGCGATAGGCCTTCACGAGGTAGTCGTGCAGCGCCTGTGCAATCACCGGAAGATGATCCGTCTCGCCGAAATAGGAAACGCCGGCACCAAAGCCCCATGGTTCGCCAAAATACTGATGACCGGCCCTGTCGAAAGCATAGAGACGAAAGCCATAATCGAAATCTGCCTGCAGCGTCGCAATGAGATCCGGAAAATCTGACGGGATCATCGCGTCTATATCGAGCGTCAAAACGGGGCATGATTGACGCTTCACGATTTCCGGCATGAGCAGATAACGCAGGCTGGCGTAACTGGCACCGTCAGGATGCGTCAGCTGCCCATGGGCGAAACTCAGCGCCAGAGAACTGCCCGACGCCGCCAGCGAGGCGCTGCACTGGGTCAGAAAATCCAGTTGTTTGCCGGTAGGGCTTGAGAGGCCAAGTACGAGATGAATGCGGGGAGGGGTAGGTGCTTTCTCCAGCGCATTGACCAGGGATGCCAGAAACTTGGGCACGAAGCGAAAATACGAGGCGTCGCATCCTGCGACGAGGCAAAGCTGCGGCTCAACGGCGGCATTGGCTGCATGATGCCAACGCCAGTTCTGGACGCTGAGAGGATCGGGCTCGGGGGGACGTTCTGTATCGGTCAGCCATGAATAGGCACCGCAGTTGAAATGAATGAACCTGAAACCGTCCTCGATGGCACGCAGTCTGGCCTGATCGTAGCAGGCATCTGCTGCTTCCCACGCGCCCTTGAGCCAGTGATTGTGTCCCTGAATGACCAGCAGCGCGTGTGAGACCCCATTCAGGCGCTCTTCCTGCGCAAGAAAGCCATCACGCCCGGTTTGCGGGCAGGCGGACCAAACCTCTTCCAGCGCATGATAATAATCCGCACGAAGGTGATAATCGGCATCGGGGGGGAGCTTGCCGGGCATGAGAGCCAGATCGAAAGCCCCGTCAAACCTGACCTGAAGCAGCGTTGCTGATCCGCGCAGTATCGACCGATGGGTGAGGTTGCCCGCAAGGATCCGAGCGGTATGAGGGGCGATCGCAGCCGTGTCGTGACGTGTCCCGGCCGCCTTTGTGAAGGCCTCAGCCAGAAGACGAGCTGCTGTCTCATCATCGTCTGCGGCTGCCGCCACGATCGAGCTTGCCCAGAGACGATCCGCCTCATTCATGGCACCAGACAGGGCCTGAAGGCAGAGATCGGCTTCATCGAGAAGGCCCAGCAACGTACAGAGGCGGGCAAGATAATAGAGATGGGCTGGATGATCGGGTTCAGCGAGCGTCAGTGTGACCTGTCGCGCCAGATCGGGCCATTGTGCCCAGATTGTCTTTCGCCCTGTGTCTCCTTGCGCCAGAGCCAGGAGAACCGCAGAGAGGGCTCGTCCGGCCATGGCATTCGGCCAGGGGCGCAGAGGGTGCGGTATCGCCGGGTGGCGTATTGCCCCATCCGGCTCCATGGTGAAGCCGCGCGGGTCACAAGGCACATCGCTGATTGATATCCTGAAAGAGTCGAGGCGAGGTCGGATGATGCGGATCTGATCATCCAGCCAGCGCCGGGAGGTAAGGGCATCGAGCGGATCGAGCGTCTCGAGAGACACAGGCAGATAGTGCTCCCAGTCGTCGCAGGCATCGCTCAGGCGCATGGTGTTATCAGGGTTGGCAGTCAGATAGGTCTGCCCCGCTCGAAGCGCGATGACGCCTTCAGGATCGGACACGACATCGGTAACAACCGTGAGTGAACAGGGCCCTTCGACCATCTCGTTGCACTGGCTGACAAGGACGGGGCGTGCGCGCCCGCTCGCGACATCTGCCAGAGGGGCACAGAAAAGACGGGCCTCTTCGTGACAGAGGATCGTACCGTGCCAGGAAAGCAGGAAACGGGGCATTCACTCGGGCCTTTCGCGCCTGGGCGCCTGTTGTTCTTATTGTGGGGCTGGCAGGCGTTTATCCCGCCAGAATGGCATCCATGAGGCCAGGAAAGCGCAGATCGAGATCTGCTTTACGCAGCGAGTTGAAATGCTGCACGCCCTGGATGCGCGTATGCAGCAGGCCGCTCTCCCTGAGTACCTGAAAATGATGCGACATGCTCGATCGGGGGCGATCACCAAGCAGTGCAGCGCAACTGGCTTCGGGAACCGAACCGAGGTGCTGAACGATTTCTAGACGGATCGGGTCGGCCAGACCGCGCAGGACTCCCAGCAGGGTCAGGCTTTCTGAAGCGGGGTGGTCATAGTCAGCCATCGGCGTCGTCCGGTTCCAAAAAATGCGGGGGAGGGGTTGTCTTGAGACAGACGCATCCCCATTCCTGATATTGTTCGATCAAAGTCGAATTAAACCCCCCACGGGTTCATGAGGACACAGCATTATGACAACTCTGTTCGATCCGATCCAGCTTGGCGCCATCGACGCGAAGAACCGCATACTCATGTCGCCGCTGACGCGCGGCCGCGGTACACGCGAGCACGTGCCGACGCCGATCATGGCCGAGTATTATGCACAGCGTGCCACAGCAGGACTTATCATCTCCGAGGCGACAGGTATCAGCCGTGAGGGGCTTGGCTGGCCTTACGCTCCCGGCATCTGGTCCGCCGAGCAGGTAGAGGCATGGAAGCCGATCACCAAGGCGGTGCATGATAAGGGCGGCAAGATTGTCGTTCAGCTCTGGCATATGGGGCGTATGGTGCATTCCAGCGTGACCGGTCAGCAGCCTGTCTCGAGCTCGCCCACCTCGGCGCCAGCCCCGCTTCATACCTATGACGGCAAGCAGGATCCCGAGCAGGCGCGAGCGCTGACGAAGGATGATATCACGCGTATTCTGGGCGAATACGAAGTCGCTTCGCGCAATGCGATCGAGGCCGGGTTCGATGGCGTGCAGATTCATGCCGCCAACGGCTATCTGATCGACGAATTCCTGCGTGACGGCACCAATCATCGTGAGGATGAGTATGGTGGCTCACCCGAAAATCGCATTCGCTTCCTGCGTGAAGTCACCGAGCGCGTTATTGCCACGATCGGAGCAGACCGGACTTCGGTGCGCCTTTCACCCAACGGCGATACGCAGGGATGCATCGACAGCGCCCCTGAGTCCGTTTTTGTCCCGGCGGCAAAGACGCTCAATGATCTGGGAATCGGCTTCCTCGAACTGCGCGAACCCGGCCCGAATGGCACTTTTGGCAAGACCGATCAGCCGAAGCTGCATGGAGCGATCCGAAAAGTATTCAGGAACCCTCTGGTCCTGAATCAGGACTATACAAGAGAGGAAGCGATCGAGACTGTTGCAGACGGCACGGCAGATGCCATTGCATTCGGTCGTAAATTCATTGCAAACCCTGATCTTCCTCATCGACTGAAGGAAAATCTTCCTATCGAGCAGGACAATATCAAGACCTGGTACAGCAGGGGTGAAGAAGGATATACGGATTATCCTTTTTATAACGAATGATGACTTTCGCCTGATCCTGCCTGCGGGACATTGACGAGACGCAGCCGCTGAGTTTCAGGGAGATACATTTTGTTTCTCTCTGGAACTTTCATGCGCAAACTCTCTGGCCTCATGCTCTCTCTCGCGTCCTGTCTGACTGTCTCGACAGCACTTGCTGATCCGCTTCCGGTTGTTGCGGTCAATCGCGAGGTTGGTCTCTCGATGGCAGGCATTTTCGACAATCTCGTTGGCGGCTATGGTTCACAGTCTCAAACGACTGGCAGCCAGTGGTATCGCCCATACAACTCCAGCTCGCAGTCCCGCTCGCGGCGTATCGGCTGGGTTCCCGGCTTTCAGGTCGATGCCTCGGGCATGATTGATCTGGGACGTGTCAAGAATGTGTATGCCTCAGCACTTTTTCGTCTCGGATCTGGGACGCGCAACGATAAATACGCTCATAGCTACACCTCCTCCTACGGTCAGGATTCCTGGCGGGTGGGCGGCGGAGAGGATGCGCGTTCGACCTATACACGCGGCGAGATCGGCAAAGGGTTTCTGTTCCTAAATGACAAGGCACTTGTCACGCCTTTCGTGCAGGGAGGTTATGACAGTTACGGCTACTCGTCTTTTGGAGGGCAGAACGCGTTTTTCGTGGGCCTTGGCCTGAATGCCGATTATGCCCTGACTGATCGCCTTGTTCTTCGTGGTCGTTTCGGCTGGGCCGAGATTCTCAATACTCTGGCGTTCCGCACGACCACATCGGCTACTCGTCCACGTTGGGAAGGCAGTCTTGGCGCGGATTATCGTGTAACCCGTCATTGGCATCTGACCGCAGGAGGGGATTATGCCTATACCTCTTACGGTCATGACTCAGACCGCTATAGCTATCAGAATGTTGTTGATGGTCTTGTTACTGGGAACGCTACATCCAGTGGCATACAGAATGGCCTGACCCTGCGTGCAGGTCTGGCTTACGCCTACTGAAAACCGCTTGGGGGACGCCTGATCGCGTGCCCCCCCATCCGGATCAGCGGCCAGTCTGGCCGCTGAAAACTTCCGCCAATGCTTGATGCTGCACCAGAATATCCTGTGGCACCTCGACATGGCCGATAAAGCCTTTGCCGTTCGGACCATAGCCATCGGGCGTATCATGCAGGCGAGGAATCTCGCCAAGCAGCAGGGACAGGTAGCGCTCTTCCGTCCATGACGCTGTTGTCAGTGCCTCACCGAGCCGTGGCACAAAGGGGGGAGAGGAAAAGAAGCGTGTCTGCTTGTCCTGCCAGACATGGCGGAACGTCGCTTCAGTACGTCGCTGAAGCAGCGGATCCTGGATCAGCTCGATATGGTGGGGCGTAAGACCGAGCTCCTCCAGCGTGTCGCGCGTGAAGGCAGCATTTTCGCCCGTATTGGTCGAACGGGTTTCCAGAATGATCTGATCGCGTGGGACGAGGGCGTCGGCCGTGATGAGACGCGAGACCAGCTCGGCTTCCGAAAGTCCGGCTAGGGCTGATGGTGCGCAGTCCAGCCTCGCAGCGAGAGCGGCCGTCAAAGGCGGGGTCGAGTGTCCGACGCCTCCTGTTATCAGCAGAAGGCAGCCATGATGACGGGCAAGGCTGGCGGCATGATCGACACAGGCCAGAACGCCATTACCGGCAAGGCAGATGAGATCGATCCTGTTGGGTGCGTCATCCACACTGGTCAGGGCCAGAAACTCAGCGATGCGATCGGCACGCGCCCTGACTTCAGGGGTATAGAGTTCTGCAAACCTCTCCGACATCGCGATCCCTTTTTTTTTGCTCTTTCCCCTCGCGAGGGGCGGCGCAATCAGGGCAGTGATGTGTCTGATTGCGCCCGTTATTCAGTGGGGGAACAGTATTGCCGATGCCGGGGATAAACCCGGCATCACCATCCGGTCAGACCGTGAAATATTTTGCCCTCGGGTTGAGGATGACGAGCGCGGAGGTCGATTGCTCCGGGTGCAGCTGATAGCCGTCCGAGAGGGACACGCCGATACGCTCGGCCCCCAGCAGCTTCAGGATCGGTTCCTGGTCTTCCAGACGCGGGCAGGCCGGATAGCCGAAGGAGTAGCGCGAGCCTCGATAGGATTGTGCGAGCATCTTTTCCATGTCGCGGTCGTCTTCGGCGGCAAAGCCAAGCTCGGCGCGAATTCGCTTATGCGTATATTCCGCCATGGCTTCGGCCATCTCGACCGAGAGACCGTGCAGATAGAGGTAATCCTGATAGCGATTGGCCTCAAACCAGTCACGGGCGAGGTCTGAGGCCTTCTGCCCTACTGTGACGACCTGCAGCCCGATCACGTCGCGCTCCTGCTCGCCGATATCGCGCACAAAATCGGCGATGCACTCGCCATCCTCGCGAGGCTGGCGCGGCAGGGTGAAGCGTGCGGCTTCGGTCGTGCCGTCCTCTTCAAACAAGACGAGATCATTGCCATCACCTGCGGCTTTCCAGTAGCCGTAAATGGCCTGAGGCTTGAGGATCTGCTCGTCGGCACACAAAGCGAGCATCCGCTTTAGAACCGGGCGCAGCTCCTGCTTGGCATAGGTCATGAACTCGTCGAGCGAGCGACCCTGTTTTCTGAAGCCCCACTGGAACTGGTAGAGCGAGCGTTCATTCAGAAAGGGCAGAACCGCAGCTGGGGCTGATTCCACGACGCGAGCCCCCCAGAAGGGTGGGGTCGATACGGGGACCGATCCTGCAACCCGGGCACGACGGGCGCGGGCCTGCTCCGGGTCGATGGGGGTGAAGCCGCGTGTCTCCGCAATTTCAGGGGCGCGTTCGGTCTTTCTCTGGCTCTTGCCTGCGCGCCGCGTCTGGATGGCGGTCAGATAGTCGTCGAACTGGTTGTTCACGACCTTGTCCATCAGAGAGAGACCATCGAAGGCATCGCGGGCATAGGCCACACGACCGGGGGCGTCGCTGCCATAAGAGCGGGCACATTCCTCTTCGACATAATTACGTGTCAGGGCGGCGCCACCAAGAAACACCGGAACATCGATGCCCTGACGGGCCATTTCCTCAAGGTTTTCGCGCATGATTACGGTCGATTTGACCAGTAGTCCCGACATGCCGATGGCATGGGCATTATGCTCTTTCGTGGCTGCAATCATGTCAGCCAGAGGCACCTTGATGCCCAGATTGATGACGCGATAGCCGTTATTGGTCAGGATGATATCGACAAGGTTCTTGCCGATATCATGCACGTCGCCCTTGACCGTGGCGAGCACCATGGTGCCACGCGCCTGACCTTCGACGCGCTCCATATAGGGTTCGAGCCAGGCGACGGCGGTCTTCATGGTCTCAGCCGATTGCAGAACGAAGGGAAGCTGCATCTTGCCGGCGCCAAACAATTCGCCAACCACCTTCATGCCATCCAGCAGCACGGTATTGATGATGTCGAGCGGCGGCATTTCTTCCATTGCGGCTGCCAAATCGTCTTCGATGCCCTTGCGGTCACCATCGACAATGCGGTCTTTCAGGCGTTCAGCCGGGGTCTCGGCACGACGCTTCTGCACGGCATCGGCTGCCTTGCGACCGGCAAAAAGCTCGAGCAGCTTCTGCAGCGGATCGTAATTCTCGGTGCGGCGATCAAAGATCAGATCTTCCGCGACCTTTACTTCCTCGGCGGCGATCAGATGCAGCGGGCGGATCTTGCTGACATGCACGATGGCGCCCGTCATGCCCGCTTTCACGGCGTGATCCAGGAAAACCGAGTTCAGTACGGCACGCGCAGCCGGATTGAGGCCGAAGGAGATATTCGACAGACCGAGAATGATCTGGATATCGGGGAAGCGCTCGCGGATCATCCGGATGCCTTCCAGCGTCCACACACCCAGCTTGCGATCGTCTTCCACACCCGTGGCGATGGTGAATGTCAGCGGATCGATCATCAGATCGGATTGTGGCAGACCGTGCTTTGTGCAGGCGAAATCGACCAGGCGCTCGGCAATGCGCAGCTTGTCTTCCGGCGTCTTGGCCATGCCGACTTCATCAATCGTGAGCGCAATGACGGCAGCGCCGAATTTGCGCGCCAGGATCATGCGGTCTTCTGCATGTCCCTCGCCATCCTCGAAATTGATCGAGTTGATGATGGGCTTGCCGCCATGCAGCTTGAGGGCTGCCTCAATGACCGGCGTCTCGGTTGAATCGATTACCAGCGGCGCATTCACGGAGGAGGTGAAGCGTGTGACGACCTCGTTCATCTCGGCGATTTCGTTGCGACCGACAAAGGCGGTGCAGAGATCGAGCGCGTTCGACCCTTCAGCAGCCTGCTCGCGGCCTACAGCCACGCAGCCATCCCAGTCACCGGCTTCCTGCAATTCGCGCCATTTCTTCGATCCATTGGCGTTGCAACGCTCACCGATCGAGAAATAGGAGTTTTCCTGACGCAACGGCGTCTGGCTGTAGAGGCTCGCCACGGACGGCACCCAGTGGTGCAGACGCTTGACCGGGGCAGGGCGATGGCTGGTGCTGCCGCCCCGCCGGCGCAGCATGTCATCCAGAGCCTGGATATGAGGGGTCGAGGTGCCACAGCAGCCGCCAACGAGATTCAGCCCGTCTTCCGTGATGAAGCGATCGACCCAGCTTGCCATCTCGCCTGGCGAAAGCGGGTAATGGGTGGTGCCGTTGACCAGTTCGGGAAGGCCTGCATTGGGCTGGATCGAAATCAGGCCCGGCCAGTTTTCCGACAGCCATTTGACATGCTCGGCCATTTCCTGCGGACCTGTGGCGCAGTTCATGCCGATCAGGGGGACGTCGAGGGCATGAATGGTGGTGGCGGCTGCGGCGATATCCGGGCCGACAAGCAATGTACCGGTCGTCTCAACCGTTACCTGAACGAAGATCGGTGCATCCGAGCCGAGTTCGCGGCGTGCAGCCTTGGCCGCATTGACGGCGGCCTTGATCTGCAACGTGTCCTGGCAGGTCTCGATCAGGAAGGCATCGACCCCGCCATCGATCAGCCCGCGGCATTGTTCGATGATGCCCGCTTCGAGTGTGTCATAGTCGATATTGGCAAGGCTGGGCAGTTTGGTGCCTGGCCCGATGGAGCCCACCACATAGCGCTGGCGCCCGTCGCAGAAGGTCTCGGCGGCTTCGCGTGCAAGTTCTGCCGAGCGCCGGTTGATCTCGCGCGCCCTGTCCTGCAGACCGAATTCGGCAAGGGTCACGATCGAGCCACCAAAGGTGTTCGTCTCGACCATGTCGGCGCCGACTTCGAAATAACCGCGATGGATTTCGCGGATCAGTTCCGGGCGTGACAGGGTGAGAATCTCGGTGCAGTTCTCCTGCCCCCAGTAATCGCGCTCCACTTCCAGATCGAGCATCTGGATGCGCGAGCCCATGCCTCCGTCACAAAGCAGGACATGGTCGCGCAGGGCATCGAGCAGATGGGGGCGTGTCATGATGGCTATTGGTCTCGTCGTCAGGATCAGGCACGATCGGGGTACTGGGGCAGGAAAAGCCGCAGCAGCCTGCTTTTTTCAGAGGCGTCTGATTATGTCCAGAGTAGCAGTCGATTGCTATACTCTGCATTGCGCTGCGTCAGGAAGGAAAAGCCATGTCGGGAACGGGGCGTATCCCCCTGTTGATCCAGGAAGCCGGAGAGGCAGTAGGCACGACGTCGTTTCATGATCCAGGTCGCGGCGCCCTCCTGCGTCTTGTGCCGGTCGGTGGCTTCGCTGGGGAGTGGCTTGTCAGTCGTGATGTTGCACCAGTGCGGGCTTCCTGGATGGGGCATACGTCCTCCTGCGCCTGCTGCGCCGGACAAAACCCGCTTCTGTCTGCACTGAACCAGTTGTTTCTTGATCGTGTGCGGGGACAGTGCCCGTTATTCTCGTTCGTCGTGATTTTATGTGCGGATAACCGTCAGCGGCAGATCAGACAAATGCTTGAAAGTGATGTTTTGGCCAAGGCACGTTACATATTTTAGATATTACGTATTTTTAGCGAGCCTCGTCAGGAATTTACACAATATCAGTTAAGGAATATGAAGAGATTTGTTGCGAAGTTCGGCAATTTCGATGACTTGAGATGAGAAACGGAGATTCCTGCTCGACAGGGGGAGGGGTTTTCGCGCTATTCGGGCGGCCTGAAGTCTGAGCGGCTAAGTGGAACACAAGAGGAAGCTTCGTGAAGCATCGTGATGGCCTCGCTGCGAACAGCGAAACCCAGAACCCCGTTTATATCCGCCTGCGGGCCGCGATGGCGGCTGCAAAGTTTCACGGGCTGGATCTCGACATCCGGGATTTTGCAGCCGAGCCTGGTGAAGACTCGCCTTCGCCGGCTGCTCTGGCGCGATGGCTGAATGATAACGGTGCCGTTGCCAAGGGAATGCGCATCAAATGGCGCTTCCTCGTGCGTATGCAGAATACGCCGCCGATTGTTCTCATGTTCCGCGATGGTTCCGCCGCCCTGATGGTGCGCGCTGATCCCGAGAAAAACATCGTGTGGCTGCGCGATCCGCTCGGCGATGAGGGAAGCATCCCGGTAGCTGTCGATGAACTGCGTCTGTCACAGGTCTGGACAGGCGATATCCTTCTGGTGAAGCGTCGTCGCGATCTTTCAGAAGCCGATGCGCCGTTCGACATGATGTGGTTCGTCAAGGTCGTGATGCGCGAAAAGCAGTCGCTGCGCGATATTCTGTTCGCGTCGATGGTGCTGTCGATTCTCCAGATCTTTCCGGCCCTGATCGTGATGCAGGTGATTGACCGCGTGGTGAATTACCATTCGATGTCGACCCTCGTCTCCATTACGGCCATCGTCGTCGTCCTGAGCTTCTACGAAACACTTCTGAATTACGGGCGACGTGAACTCACGCTGGTGATGACCACACGTGTCGACACACGCATTTCACTGCATGCCTTCAATCGCCTTCTTGCGCTACCGCTCGAATTCTATGAGCGCGAGCAGACGGGGCGTATTCTTGGTCGCTACATGGCCATCTACAAGGTCCGTGACTTTCTGACCGGCAAGCTGATGTCGACATTTCTCGACATGTTCACGCTCGTCGTCATTCTACCGCTGCTCTTCTTCATGAGCGCCACGCTGGCCTGGATGACCGTTGCCTGTGCCGGTCTTATCGGCCTGATCATCGTGATCTTTCTTCCGCCCATGACGCGGGTCTACAACAAGCTCGTCTTTGCAGAGATGGAACGCAGTTCCATTCTTTATGAGACAGTCGCAGGTATCCGTACCGTCAAGACGATGGCCCTTGAGCCCACGCGCCGTGAAAAATGGGACGAGACAACGGCCGATGTCATTCGCTGGAAGCTGGCTGCAGGGCGTATGCAGAACTGGCCCAGCACTTTGGTGATGCCACTCGATCTGTTCATCAATCGCGGTATCATTCTCGTCGGCGCCTATCTCATTCTCTCCGGGTCGAGCACGATCCAGCCTGGTGCTCTCATGGCATTCATGATGCTTGGCGGCCGTGTGGCGCAACCCCTCGTCGGGCTTGCTAAGATCCTTGAAGATGTCAACGAGGTCCTGACATCGCTCGGTGAAGCCGGACTGGTGCTGAATCAGCCGACCGAAACCAAGGCGCTTACCTCGGGCCTGAGGCCTCCTGTCAAAGGGGCGCTCTCTTTCTCGCAGGTTGATTTCAGCTATCCGGGATCGAGCATCAAGGCGCTTAACGACGTCAATTTCGAAATCCCTGCGGGGACCATGCTTGGGCTGGTCGGGCGTTCAGGATCGGGCAAGTCGACCGTCACGCGTCTGCTGCAAGGCGTCAGCCGCAATTACACCGGCTATCTGCGTCTTGATGGTGTCGAGCTGCGTGAAATCAATCTGAGCCATCTGCGTCGTTCGTTCGGCGTCGTGCTTCAGGATAACTTCCTGTTCCGTGGCTCGGTGCGTGACAATATCACTGCCGGTCGTCCCGGTTATACGATGGATGACGTCATTCGCGCAGCCCGCCTTGCCGGTGCGGAGGAATTCATCGATCGCATGCCGGCAGGTTACGACACCCCGATCGAAGAAGGGTCGACCAATATCTCCGGCGGCCAGAGGCAGCGTCTTGCCATTGCGCGTGCCGTCATCAGCGATCCGAAGCTCATGATTCTCGACGAGGCGACGTCTGCCCTCGATCCGGAGAGTGAAGCGCTGGTCAATGCCAATTTGCAGCGTATCGGCAAGGGCCGCACGATGGTGATCGTGTCTCACCGCCTGTCATCGCTGGTTGATTGCCATCAGATCTGCGTCATGGACAAGGGCAAGGTTGTCGATGTGGCCCCTCATGAAGTGCTGCTCGAGCGCTGTGAGATCTATCGCATGCTTTGGATACAGCAGAATCGCCATGAAACTCGCAGTCATGGCGGTCAGACCAACCGGAACGACCAGAATGACGATCCCATGCTGATGGATGAGGAATAAGCCGTGAGCAACAAGGATATTGTCCCCGAAAACGGTAAGGACGAAAGCCGTGAGGTTCAGGCTCATGTGCCACGTCAGGCCGATGATCCGTTTGCCCAGCAGGGCATGCCGCTTGCGTTGCTTGAATTCCATTCTCCCAGTGCGGCGATGGTCAACATGCCGCCAACTGCGACGGCACGCTATATCATCTGGATTGTCGGTGCGCTGTTCATGTCCGGGCTTATCGCGTCGGCTGTGTTCCCCCTCAACAAAGTCGTCAGCACGCCAGGCAGGCTGGTTGCGGTGGATCGCGATCTGATCATCCAGCCGCTCGAAATGTCGATCATCCGCTCAATCGATGTCGAGCTCGGTCAGTATGTGAAGAAGGGGCAGGTTCTTGCCCATCTCGATCCGACCCTTTCAAAGGCCGATATCGTCAATCTGAAAGCGCAGCGTGATTCCTATCAGGCGACGCTGGCGCGTCTTCACGCAGAAGCAGATGGCAAGCCCTACACGCCTGATCTGAATGACAGCTATTCGGTGCGTGAAGCAGCGGCCTATGAGCGCCGTCATGCGGAATACACGGCCAAGATCAATCAGTTTGATCAGGAAGTTGCCGCCCTTCAAAGCCAGATGACGGGCGCACTTGCCAGTGCCGCCATGCATCAGAGCCGCGGTCGCGTCGCAAATGAAGTGCTCCAGATGCGTCGCCGCCTGCAGGCCGACCAGGTTGGCAGCAAGCTCTCAACGCTTGCGGCGCAGAGCGAACTGATGGATGCCGAGCGGGCCCAGATCGAGGCGCAACAGACGGCAGCGTCAACCAAAGCCAAGCTTGCTGCGACCCAGGCGGAACGCGATGCGTATGTCCAGAACTGGAAAGGGCAGGTCTATACGCAGCTGACCGAAGTGCAGCATCATCTTGATGAATCAGTCGGCGAATATGACAAGGCGGCCCTGCGCAACAAGCTTGTTGTGCTCAAGGCGCCCGATGACGGGGTCATTCTCAATATTGCCAAGCTGTCGGTAGGCTCCGTCATCTCGCCCGCCCAGATGCTGATGTCGATCGTGCCTACCGGCGCAGCGCTCGAGATGGAGTCAGTGCTGCGAGGTAACGATGCAGGCTTCGTCAAGCTGGGCGATCATGCGCTTCTGAAGTTCTCGACCTTCCCTTACACGCAGTATGGCGGTGCCGAAGGGACGGTGCGCCTGATCAGTGCTGACAGTTTCAGTGCGGGTGACATGAAGAGCGCAGCGGCAGGGCAGCCGCCCAGTGGTGATGACGATCCGTCGCAGAGCGGCTTCTATCGCGTCAGGTTGCGCATCGACCGCTATACACTGCATGGTGTGCCGACCTTCTTCCATCCGACGCCGGGCATGCCGGTTACGGCAGATATTCAGGTCGGCAAGCGCACCGTGCTCCAGTATCTCTTCAGTAAGGTGATCCCCGCTGCTACCAACGGGATGCGCGAACCCAGCTAGGCAAGGGCGGCATATCCGCGAGAAGGAGAGTGGTTTGGCTCTGAAGGAAAAGCTGGCCTCGGTTATATCGCGTGATGCTCGTCTTAGGCAGGCAATCGCGCAGCTCGAGTCCGGAGATGATGCGGTCAAGGGCTTCAAGGCCCTGGGCCAGCTTGCCCAGCAGGGCAATGTCGAAGCGCAGTACCGAACCGGGAAGGCCTATCTCGAAGGTTGGGGTACGCCACCTAGTCTCGAAGATGGCACGAGATGGGTGCGCAAGGCGGCGGAGGCCGGGCATGTCCAGGCGCGCCTGACGCTTGCCACGCTCTATCTCGTAGGCTTTCCTGAAGGCTTCGATGAAAACCGCGCCACCATCATGCGTGATGGAAAGGAGCGCAAGCGCGTTCCCGATTTGGAGCAGGCGGCCCATTGGAGCCGTCTCGCCGCCAATGAGGGGCAGCCAGACGCACAGGCCCTTCTCGGTTATGTGCTGACGAATGGCCCCGAATCATTGCGCAATCCTGCCGAGGCGCGGGAATGGTATGAGAAATCCGCTTCTGCCGGATCGGCCCAGGGGCATCTCGGCCTTGGTATGGCGCTTCATTCCGACCCGAAATCACCTGAAGATCTCGCGCGCGGCACGGCCGAACTGGTGCAGGCGGCTGATGCAGGTCTGGCGACAGCGTTTTATTTTCTGGCCTGGATCAACGAGCAGGGTATTGGTCAGGCGCAGGATCTCGCTGCGGCAGCCCGCTATTTCGAGAAAGCGGCTGAGCGCGGCATCGTTCAGGCGCAGACACGCTTCGCGCTTTATCTGCTGCAGGGAAAGGGGCTGGCTCGTCGGCCGGATCGCGCCGAAACCTGGCTGCGTCGCGCTGCTTTGGGGGGCGATGCAGAGGCGGCGGCCCTGCTCGGCGATCTGCACATCCGGGGCGAGGAAATGGCCCCGAATTATCTTGAGGCAGCCACCTGGTATCAGGTCGCTGCCGAGTTGGGGCACGGCGCTGCGGCGCGTGGTCTGGGTCTGCTCTATCTGACCGGTACCGGTGTGCATCGCGATCCGGACGAGGCCGCCAGATGGTTCCGTGTTTCGGCAGAGTGCGGCGATCGTGTGGCTGATGCCGATCTTGGCAATCTGGCCCTGACGGGCATCGGGTCGGAAGAAGGCCGGGTCGCTATGCAGAAGCGTTTTCTGCAGGCCGCGGAAAACGGCGATCTGGTCGGCGCCTTCAATGTTGGCGTCTGCTATGCCGAAGGTGTCGGTACCGAGCGTGATGATGCGCGGGCTGCTTACTGGATGCAGCGTGCGGCAGATGGCGTCGTCAATGCCCAGTACTGGCTGGGCCGCATGTATCTCGAGGGCCGTGGCGTGCGAGAGGATGCAGGAGCTGCAGTGCAATGGCTTGAAAAAGCGGCACAGGCCCGAATGACTGAGGCGATGATCCTGCTTGCGCAGCTTTTTGTTTCGGGGCGCGTTCCGAAAGGCAGGGACCACGCGCGCGCACTTTCCCTTTATGTCGAAGCCGCGCAGCACGGAAGTGTCGAGGCCATGTTCTCGGCCGGTGCGATGCTTGGAGGAGGACATGACGTGCCAGTTGATCGTCGTGAGGCACAGCGTTTCTTCCGTCTTGCGGCAGAGCGGGGTCATGCGCTGGGGCAGCTCATGCTGGGGCGGTATCTCAAGAGAGGTCTGGCAGGCGAGGTCAATCCGGTCGAAGCCCGTATCTGGCTAGAGCGTGCGCAGTCTCAGGGTGTAGACGAAGCCTCGCCCGAGCTGGCAAAGCTTGAACGACGGCTGGGCACACGCCCAGGAGGGCAGACACCTGCCCACTAGGCGGCCCCCTCCCGTTCGATCGGGCTTTGGTCATGTCATAACTGACAAGGATCGGGCAGACTGGCAGCGTTGGCATGACGCGCGTGCTCAGGAAGCCTATCGCCGCGGGACCGATGCCGTTCAGGCAGGGGACCAGAACACAGGTCTCTACTGGCTGGGCCGTGCGGCTCGCATGGCCCGTCACGATCCTAACGTCATTTTCGCTTTCGGCATGGCCTTGTTGTCTGCCGGTCGCTGGGCGGCCGCCCATGACGCGATGGTCTGGATTACCGAACGCTTCATCATGCGCAAGGCGCTGGTTGGGCAGGCCATCGCCCTGTCTCATCTTGGCCGGATGGCGGAGGCGGTTTCGGTCTTTGAGAGAATGCTCTCAAATTATGCGCCTGCGCCCGAGGCCTTTCCATGGGTTCAGCGTTTTCTACCCTATTCGGGTCGTCCGGGGTGGTGTGCTACCAGCAATGACGGCATCGTCATGGGCCAGTGCCCCAATCCGGTGATGATATGGCTTGATGGGGAATGCGTCGCGCAGGATGTGGTCCTGCCGTTTACCCTGCCCGACAGCTGGATGCGAGCCAGCCAATTAACCGTGTCGTCCCAAGGACAAGCACTCTACGGCGCTCCGATCGCGCTGGGTGCAATCCGTACGTTGCAGGGTTTTGCAACGGTCGCTCACCACCGTCTGGAAGGCTGGATCTGGTATCCTGCCGATCCTGATTTCACCCCTCATGTCGTGATCGATACCGGCGCAGAGCGTATCGAACTGACGGCGTCTGAGCTTGAGCAGGGAGCCAAGCTGGAGAAGCCGCTCGCCAGACCACGTCATTTTGACATTCCCTTGGCGAATCTTCCTTCACGCGACATCCGTATCCTCGATCGCTACGGTCAGCCTCTGACCGGGAGCCCGATTGGGCCTGCGGTCATGTCGCTGCTGGACAGGAAGGAGGAACCCACCACACGTCCTGCGCGCACCACCCGACGAAAGAAGCCCCGTGTTGCGGCGCGTCCCACGGGCTGTCTCGTCATCATTCCAGCCTATCGCGATGTGGCTCTGACACGCGCCTGCATTGACGCTGTGCTGGCGCAGCAGGGTGACGATATCGAGTGTCTCGTCGTGGATGACGCGTCTCCCGAGCCGGAACTCTCGTTCTGCCTCGACGAGTTCGCTGCCCGTGGCGCTATCACGCTGATCCGTCATGAGCAGAATCACGGCTTCACGGTCAGCGCCAATGCGGGGCTCGCCTGCGCAGCAGGACGTGACGTGATCCTGCTGAACAGCGATGCGCTTCTGCCCGCTGGTGGGATCGGGCGACTGCGCGCCTGGCTGGATCGCGACGCGGCGATAGGCACGGTCACGCCCTTCTCCAATGACGCGACCATTCTCTCTTATCCATCGGTGACAAAGGCGAACCCGACACCAGATCCGAAAACCGGTCAGGGTTTCGACCAGATCTTTGCGTCGCTGCCGCAGACCGGATTGATCGATCTGCCGACAGGTCATGGATTTTGCATGGCGATCAGGGGGGATTGTCTGGCCCAGACCGGTCTTCTGAACGTCGAGATTTTCGCGCAGGGTTACGGGGAGGAGAATGATTTCTGTTGCCGTGCGGCCGAACTCGGCTGGCGTAACATTGCGGCGACAGACCTTTTTGTACGTCATGTAGGTTCGGTGTCGTTCGGGCGGACGCGCACCCTGCTGCTCGATCGTAATTTGCGCATGCTCAACAAGTTGCATCCCGGGTATGACAGGCTCGTTAGGCAGTTCGTCGATGCCGACCCTCTGGCGCCGGTCAGGCGTAATGTCGGGCTGGTGCGTATGCTCGCCCGGCGCCGGTCCATGAAGCAGTGCCTCATGATGGTCTCGCATGATTCCGGTGGCGGGGTTGAGCGTGTGGTGCAACAGCGACGCGTCGAGGCGGAAAAAGAGGGCACGCAAGTGCTGATCCTGCGACCGCATCTGAAAGGATGCCGGATCGAGGATTGCGGTGGCGATGTCACCAATCTCGTTTTCAGCCTTCCCTATGAATGGTCCGACCTCGTGACGGTCCTGCGTCGCATGCAGATTGGCCGTATCGAGTGGCATCATCTTCTTGGTCACGCTCCCGGCATGAAGACGCTGGCGTCGGCGCTCGATCTGCAATGGGACATCGTGCTGCACGATTATGTCTGGTTCTGTCCGCGAATCTGCCTCGTCGGCCCGAACCATCATTATTGCGGAGAGCCCTCTCTTGCCGGGTGCGAGAGCTGCGTGGCCCAGCAGGGCACACTGATCGACTCCGATCTGTCTGTGTCTGAGCTGGTTGGGCGCTCCAATGACATGCTGCGTGGTGCACGCGCGGTCTTTGCCAGCTCGCATGATCTGCAGAGACGTATGCGACGTCATTTCCCCGGGCTGGATGTCACGCTCGAACCGCTCGAAACGGGACATTACCCCCCACTCAAGCCTGCACGGCCCCGTGACGGCCACCGCCGTCGTATCTGTGTGCCCGGAGCCATAGGGCGGGAGAAGGGCTTCGAGATTCTGTTGCAACTGGCCCAGGACGCGGCGAATCGTAATCTGCCGCTGGATTATGTCGTCGCCGGTTATACAATCGACGACGACCGCCTGATGGCGACAGGCCATGTGATGATTACGGGCGAGTATCGTGAAGACGAGGCGACGCGTCTGATCGAGTCTTTTGAATGCGACCTTGGTCTCATTCCGTCAGTCTGGCCGGAGACCTGGTGTTTTGCTCTTTCCAATCTGTGGAATGCCGGATTGAGGGCGGTAAGTTTCGATCTGGGGGCGCAATCGGAGCGTATTCAGAAGTCAGGCAGGGGGGCAGTGGTGCCACTCGGGATGCCTGTGCCATTATTGAGTAATTTCTTGCTACACTTATCACATTAAAGGATGCGACTTTAATAATTGCATATTAGCTGATATAGCTCGTGAGATTTCTTAACGAAATGTGGTCAGGTTCGGTGTGCCTGTATCTTTTGTCCAAGCTCAAATAAGTGGTGAGTAAGTATAGATGTCTAACTCGACGAGTTCTCCGGGGCAGGATCAGGTAGTTCAGCTCAAGGTCCATGGATCTCTGATGACATTCGATGCGGGGCTGTATTGTGTTTTCCTGCCGCCTGAAAGTGCCGCGCACTGCGTCAATGGCTATCCGGCGGTTACGGTCACCCAGGCGCCCAACATGCCGGCAGGTGTCGTGTCCATCACCACGATCGACGATGACGGGGTGATCAGCGCAAGCCATGGTGCAGGGGCGGGTGCCGCTCTGGTGCGTGTGTCACGCGGTCCGGCGCAGATTCTCGTCACGACCTATCAGGCGCCCGACAGCACCCTGCCTGCGCCGGGCATCCAGGTTGCCCGTCTTTCGGGTGAGCCGGTCGCATCAGCTGGTGCCGCAGCTGCATCTCAGACCGCTGTTGCGGCTCAGCCCGGCGCCGTGGCGCAGGCCTCTCATCCTGACTTCAAACCTGAAGTCGCAGCCCATGTTCAGCGTCGCGGCGATGTTCTTGCCGCGATTGGCGAATGGATGGGTGAGCCCGGCAGTCAGAACTGGATCGAGGGTTTTGGCATTGCACCGCAGAGCCAGATCGCGCCGGAAGATATCGAATACCAGGCAGTGCTTGGCAAAGGCTGGTTGTCTCCCTGGGCTGAAGCGGGTCAGTATTGCGGCTCGCGCGGCATGGCGCTGCCGATCCTTGGTTTGTGTGTTCGCCTGAAGAATGGCGCTGAAGACAAGTTCGACATCGTTCTGAGCGCGACCTTCACCGATGGCACGCGGCTTGGCCCTGTGTCCGGCGGAGAAACGCTGGAAGCTGAGTCACTGGCACCGCTTGAGGCTTTCCACCTGGAAATCCTTCCCCGTGACGCTGGCACGAGCGCCGCTGCCTCGGGCAAGGGCGCCAAGAAGGCCTCACCTCGTCGCAAGGCCTCGTAAGCCTGATATCAAGAGGCTCTCTGCCAGGCAGCGATGGCATGAGAGCCCCCATTTGCCTGGTCATGGGCGTGTCTGGCAGGGGGCTTGAGCCCGCTACCGGAATCACGGCAGGAAGAGGACCGCTCTTTCATGTCGAGCAATTGAAAGTCTGTCGGTCGTGCGTTTCCTGTTCGTGCATCAGAATTTCCCCGGCCAGTTTCTCCATCTGGTCCGGCATCTGCACGCGCAGGGCGAGCACGAGATCGTCTTTATTTCCGAGGCCAATGAGGGAGCGCTTCCCGGTGTGAGGCGTGTGTTGTATCGGCAGGACAGGGCCGTCTCACAAAATACCCATCCCTCATTGCGCGAACTGGAAATGGGACTGATCCGGGCCGAGGCGGTGGCGCGTGCTGCCCAGACGCTCAAGGGGCTTGGCTACACACCCGATATCATCATCGGCCATCATGGCTGGGGCGAGTTGCTGAATATTGTCGATGTTTTTCCGACAACGCCAATTCTCGGTTATTTCGAGTTCTTCTACCATACAGACCGGAATGACGTCGATTTCGACCCGGAATTCCCACCCCGGCCAGACCTCTTTCCGAATGTGCGCGTCAAGAACGCCATCAATCTTCTGGCGCTGAACCTCAATCAGTATGGCCAGACCCCGACCCTTTTCCAGAAAAGTACCTATCCGGACTGGGCGCAAAACCGCATCAGTCTTCTGCGTGAGGGTGTGAATCTGGATCTCTGTGCGCCTGAGCCGGCGATTTTCGAGCGTGATGTCGCGATTGGTCCGCATGTCATTCGTCCGCAGGACAGGCTGATCACCTTCGTGGCGCGCAATCTCGAACCTTATCGTGGTTTTCACAGTTTCATGCGCGCCCTGCCGCGTATTCTTGCTGAGCGTCCCGATGCCCGGGTCGTGCTGATTGGCGGTGATGGCACGAGCTATGGCGCCCCGCCGCCGGTCGAGGCGGGTAGCTGGCGCAATGTGTTCCTCAATGAAGTGGCCTCACGGCTCGATCTTGATCGGGTACATTTCATGGGCAAGGTCGATTACGACATTTTCCGCACCGCGCTCAAACGGTCCGATGCGCATGTCTATCTTACCTACCCGTTTGTCGCCTCCTGGTCCCTGCGAGAGGCCATGGCCACGGGCTGCGCGATTGTAGGCAGCCAGACGGCCTCGGTTGAGGAATTTGTTACCGACAGGCACAACGGGCTTCTGGCGCCGTTCCTGGAGCCGGATCGTATTGCCGATTCCATTCTCGAGATTCTCGAAGACCGCAGTCTCGCCGCCACACTCAGGCAGGGCGCGCGGCATTTCGCCGAGTCTGAATTGTCGCTTGATGGCTATCTTGCAAACTACGACGCCCTGATAGGCTCCATCGTCAACTGACAGAAGCCTTCAGGGCGTTCGGGTGAAACCTGTATTTCTGCCCCGGCAGGCCGGGGCAGGGGGATGGGTCAGAAGATTTCGATGTGCGACTTGAAGCCAAGCGTCGCTGCATCCTTCAGACCCTGCTGGGCACCCGGGCGGATGAAGTACTGGAAGTCAGGAGCGAAGGTGATGCCGCGCCAGACGCGGATCTGATACATCGCTTCGATTACCATACCGTTGGTCTGCGGGAAGAAAGAGCCGTTGAGCAGGGTCTGATAGCCCAGGCTCTGCTGGATTTCCTGCGCGGTCTTCACCTTCTTCGAAACCTGGATGTAGCTGAAGTTCACACCCCAGGCGTCCAGCGGGCGGGATTTCCAGAAACCGCGATCCAGCACACCGATCGAGTACTGACGTTCACGCGTCTGGGTGACGGGTGAGTTGTTGTAGAACACACCTAGCAGGGTGATGCCGGCGTCAGGGCCATTGCCCTTGTGGCGCATGATCATCTGGTCGGCCAGGGCATAGGCAGACCACGAGTTGTTATGCACCTTGCGGGCCTGACCCGTCACAGCCCAGTAATTGTCGTTGATATCGTACAGCACGTCAGGATGGGGCGCCGTATCGACAATGCCACCGATTTTGTAGTGACCGGGCAGCTTGTCCTTGCCAAAGATGGGTTCCCAACCGGCTTCGACCGGTGCTGCTTCACCATTGATATCCGCGCCGTTCCACTTGAAGCCGGTGCGCATCTGTTTGACGCCGTAGATACCCATCGTGTTGAAATACACGCCTGCCTGAATATAGGTGTATTGCGACGGACGCACACGTACACGGGCAGCCCAGTTTGAATCCGGATAGGATGAATGGCTGGTATTATCGGACGATGCTTTCGGGTTACCGCAGAAAGCATTGTTCATGAAGTTGCAGTAGAGGGGGTTCGACGAGAAATCCGTCAGCAGCGGAATGCGACCGGCTGCGATGTCGAGATGACCGTTGAACAGGGTTTCTTCACCATAGATATAGACAAGGTGGACAACCACGTTGCCGCCGCCGCCATAGATTTCCTGGCTGGGGTTCAGATTGTCACCAAACATGCGGCTGGCAGGAATGCCGTAACGGCCTACGAACACGGCATGGGTTGAAAAGCCGCGAATGCCAGCGAGCTTTTCCCAGTCGATATCGTTTTCAAAGCCGTACTGACCGGCATTGCTGCTGCCCTGACGCAGGCCCAGACCCTTGGTCGGGCTCGTGATTGCGCCTGCAAATTCATTGGTCGTATCCAGCAGGATCGCCACGCCATGCTCACGCAGCCAGGTGTTCCAGCCCCACGGATCATCGAAGATCGCTTCGGGGTGCGGCAGCGGAGGAACTGACGAGTTCTGCAGGTTATATGTGCCGATCGGACTCGAAACGCGCACGGCGGGAGCAAGGCCCGTACCGTTCGGGGCGCCACCAGCCAGAGGCGACTGTGCCTGGGCTGCGGGGATGGCAGAGAACGTGGCAAGAGCTGTGGTGACCACACCCAGCGCCTTGATGGAGATACGGGGAAGAGACATGAGGGCAGTCCGCCAGTCGGATGGAAAACGCAAAGTTCCGTTACAGGATGGGAGGAGGGGGTTATTCCTGATCCCAACATGACCTTTTTATTACATATGATTTAGAATTGGCAACGGGCCGAGGCCCCGTTTTCCACTCACAGCCCTGTGAGTAGAAAAACCGGAAAGACGCTGTGTCTTTCCGGTCACTGTTTATTACAGCGTGTCGGCTTTACTTGGCGGCTTCAAGAGCAGCGATAATAGCCTTCTTTGCCTCTTCAGGGCCTTCCCAGCCAGAGACTTTCACCCATTTGTTCGGCTCGAGATCCTTGTAACGCTCAAAGAAATGACCGATCGCCTTCAGTGTGATTTCGGGCAGATCGTTGATCGTCTTCACGTCGGTGTACTGCGTGTGGATCTTGTCGTGAGGCACGCAGATGATCTTCTCATCCTGTCCGCTCTCATCTTCCATCTTCAGCATGCCGATCGGGCGCGCACGGATGACAGCACCCGGAACGATCGGGCCGGGGGCCAGAACGAGGGCATCGGCCGGATCACCATCAGCAGCCAGCGTATTGGGGATGAAACCGTAGGCTGCCGGGTAATTCATCGGTGTGAACAGAAAACGATCCACAAATACCGCGCCGCTTTCCTTGTCGACTTCGTATTTGACAGAAGAGCCCTGCGGAATTTCGATCACGACATTGATGTCATCGGGAACAGACTTGCCGGGGGAGATCTTGGTGACGTCCATCACTTCATTTCCTGGTGGGGTTGAAATTATGGCATGATCTTAGCCGTTCATTTCTGTCCTGCCCAGATGCCGTAACGTTATGTACCGGTCATGTTGTTATAATTGTCACGGTGCGCCGTTTCTACATTACTTTCGCGATGCTGTTCTAGCGATCGACATGACCCAGATCGCGTTCCGGGGCGATGACATCGCGCAGGCGCTGCTTGATATCCTTGGGCCCTGGAAAGCCGCCATCGCGCTTGCGCTCCCAGATCAGAACGTCACCGACCGTAATGCTGAAATGCCCCCCGGTATCTGGCACAAGCGCCACCTCGCCAAGATCGGTGCCGAAGCTGGACAGAAGTTCCTGCGCGATCCAGGCAGAGCGCAGCATCCAGTTGCATTGCGTGCAATAGCGTATGGCAACGCGTGGTCTGAGGGGTTCCGTCGGAACGGGGCGGGGAGTTTCGGTGGTCATCCATTCTGCTCCTTCAGCCATGTCAGGCGGGCTGACAGCCATAGCGGCACCTGTCGGGGGCCAGCCATGTCAGCACGAAGCCGTCCTGTCACTGCTAAATTGGGGCGAACACGGATTTCTTTGCCCCGTCATCTTGCAAAAAGCCCCGAATTGCGCGATTTCCAGCCTATCCTATGCGCCTGTAGCTCAATTGGTTAGAGCAGGCCGCTCATAACGGCTTGGTTGCGGGTTCGAGTCCTGCCGGGCGCAGGGGTCTCGCTCCATCATGGAGCGCATTCGAGCCGCGTTCTCGTCTTTTCCGACCGACCATTTCATCAGGAGATCCGTCATGGCCGCCTATCAGTATGTCTATGTCATGAAGGACCTGACGAAGGCCTATCCCGGGGGGCGTGAAGTCTTCAAGGGCATCACCCTGTCCTTCCTCCCCGGCGTCAAGATCGGTGTGCTCGGTGTTAACGGCGCCGGTAAATCGACTCTGCTCAAGATCATGGCCGGCATCGAGAAGGAATATGGTGGTGAGGCCTGGGGCGCAGAAGGCGCGCGCATCGGCTATCTGGAGCAGGAGCCCAAGCTCGACGAGTCCCTGACCGTTGGTGAGAACGTGGCGCTCGGCTTTGGCGATCTGAAGCACGCTGTCGATCGTTTCAACGAGATCTCGATGGCTTTCGCCGAGCCGATGACCGATGACGAGATGACCGCTCTTCTGGCCG
This sequence comes from Asaia spathodeae NBRC 105894, assembly GCF_025994195.1. Lineage (NCBI taxonomy): Bacteria > Pseudomonadati > Pseudomonadota > Alphaproteobacteria > Acetobacterales > Acetobacteraceae > Asaia > Asaia spathodeae. The sequence goes on from NZ_BAPY01000072.1 coordinate 109,301, forward strand.
AACAGGCCGAATTGCAGGAAAAGATCGACGCCGGCGACGGCTGGGAGCTGGATCGCAAGCTCGAGATCGCTCTTGAAGCCCTGCGTTGCCCGTCTGCCGACAGCCCTGTCACCATGCTTTCCGGTGGTGAGCGTCGTCGCGTGGCGCTGTGCCGCCTGCTGCTCGAAAAGCCCGATCTGCTGCTGCTTGACGAACCGACCAACCATCTCGATGCCGAGAGCGTGGCCTGGCTCGAAAAGACCCTGCGCGATTATCAGGGCACCGTCATGGTCATCACCCATGACCGCTACTTCCTCGACAATGTCACGAACTGGATTCTCGAAATCGAGCGTGGCCGTGGTTATCCGTTCGAAGGCAATTACTCCTCCTGGCTGACCCAGAAGCGCAAGCGCCTTGCCCAGGAAGAGAAGGAAGAAAGCTCGCGCCAGCGCGCTCTTGCCGCCGAGCAGGAATGGATCAGCGCCTCGCCCAAGGCCCGTCAGGCCAAGAGCAAGGCCCGTATCACCAAATACGAGGAAATGCTGGCCGCCAGTCAGGAGCGTGCCGGTGGCACGGCCGATATTGTCATCACCCCCGGCCCCCGTCTGGGCGGCACGGTGATCGAGGCCGAAAACCTCTCCAAGGGTTTTGGCGATCGTCTGCTGATCGACGGGCTGAACTTCAAGCTGCCGCCGGGTGGCATCGTGGGTGTGATCGGGCCGAACGGTGCGGGTAAGTCCACGCTGTTCAAGATGATCACCGGTCAGGATCAGCCTGATGGCGGCTCCCTCAAGATCGGTGACACGGTCAAGCTGGGCTATGTCGACCAGTCACGCGACTCGCTCGATGACAGCAAGACGGTCTGGGAAGAGATCTCGGGCGGCACGGATGTCATCCAGCTGGGCAAGCGCACGGTGCCGTCGCGCGCCTATGTCGGTGCCTTCAACTTCAAGGGCTCCGATCAGCAGAAGCGCGTGGGTGTGCTCTCGGGTGGTGAGCGTAATCGCGTGCATCTTGCCAAGATGCTCAAGAAGGACAGCAATGTCATTCTGCTCGACGAACCGACAAACGATCTCGATGTCGACACGCTGCGTGCGCTCGAAGACGCTCTGGCCGAATTCGCAGGCTGCGCTGTGGTCATCTCGCATGATCGCTGGTTCCTCGATCGTCTGGCCACGCATATCCTCGCCTTTGAGGGCGATAGCCATGTCGAGTGGTTCGAGGGTAACTTCCAGGATTATGAAGAAGACAAGCGTCGCCGCCTTGGCCCGGATTCGACCGAGCCGAGCCGCATCAAGTACCGCCCCATCGCACGCTAAGGGATGAGGATGTCGGAGTGGCGTTTCTCTGACATCTCTTCTCCTGATGTCATGTCTGGAGCCGGGTCGTGATGCTGGGTCGTCAGATCCGCACCCAACGTCTTGTCCTGCAGCCGGTCAACTGGCGCGACATGCAGGACATGATCCGTCTCAAGACCAATGGCGCCTCTTTCGGTCGCATGCTGGGTGGGGTGCGCTCACTCCAGCAGGTCGAGGATGAAATGGCCGATGACCTCGCTTTCTGGGCGAAGCGGGGGATTGGCATTTTTACCATTCGTGAAAATGACCGCTTTGTCGGGATCACAGGACTCCATGAGCGCCCCGATGGTCGCGGACTCGGTCTGCGCTTTGCGCTCGTGCCCGAGGCTGCAGGGCGCGGTATTGCCCGTGAGGCGGCTGGTGCCGCACTGCGCTTTGCGCTTGATGCCGGAATCGAGCGCGTGGTGGGGGTGACCCGTGAGGACAACATGCCCTCGCGTATCGTTCTGGGCAGTATCGGTATGCATTATGTCGAGAGCTTCGAGCGCGACGGCTATCTGATGCTTGTCTATGAAATCACGCAGGACCGGCGCGCCGCTCCGTCCTAGAGGCGCCCCGTACGCAGTGCCCTGGCCCAGTCTGGCCGACCATTTCTTTCTGCAATCTGAGCCGCCTGCTCCCAGTCATAGGCGACGGCATGGAAGCTGGCAGTCCAGTTGCCGTTTGCGCCGTTGAGCAGCGCGTAACGTGCATGCGGCGAGGCATTGCTGATCTGATGAGGGAATGGTTCGTTATCCTCATAGGCAGGCAGGCCCACGCTGCCGGGATTGAGTGCCAGTCTCCCTTCTCCGAATGCCACCTCGCGCTGAATATGGGTATGACCGCACAGGATGAGGCGGGCGTCGGTGCCCTCGGTGCGGGCGACAATTTCTGCCTGAGTGGCAGGACGCAGGCCTTCAGTCGAGGCAGTTTCAAGGAAATAGGCGGTGTCGCTGGTGGGGGTGCCATGAACGAGAAGGATATCGTTCTCCAGCTGAAGCGTTGCCGGGAGCCTTGCCATCCAGTCGAAATGGTGAGGGGCGAGGGCCTGGCAGGTAAAGCGGTCGGACCCCCCCATCTCATGAAATGATTGCGTGAGAAGCTGCCGCTCGTGATTGCCGGCAATGGCAGTCGGGGCGATGGAGATCAGTCTTTCGGCTGTTTCGAAGGGCAGGAGCGGACCAGAGAAATGATCGCCCAGAATGACCAGCTGGTCGACGCCTTGCAGGGCGCAATCTGCCAAGACGGCATCAAGTGCCGTGAGATTGCCATGTATGTCCGCAAGGACGGCTATTTTCATGGGGTAGGTCTTTTCGTCGGGAGCGTCACAACTCCCGACGAAAAGGATGTGTCGTCAGTGACGATGCGAGAGCTGACGCTCCAGCGCGCTGATGAGCGTCGCGACATTGCCGCCATTGCGGGCAAGGTAGGAGCTGTAATCCTGACGCTGGGTCAGACGCAGGCTCGTGCCTTCACCAATCATGTCGACAATCTTCATCCCGCCGTCCTTGGCGATCAGAAGACCCATATCCGCCGTGGGCTGGCCGGGGCGCATGATCTGTGCGCTGACAAGCTCGCCATTGGGCGTGTTGGTGGCGCCGGTCACGCGAAAGCTGACGCCCTTGTAGTCGCCAATCTTGTCGGTCACCGCATTGACCAGAACCTGATGGAACAGCTTCAGATATTCGGCCTGCTGCTCAGGCGTTGCCGAACGCCAGTAGCGACCAAGGCAGAACTTGCCGATCGTGGCGATGTCGACATTGTCCTGAAGCAGCGGCAGCACTTCCTGGCGCTTTTCGCTGAGGGATTTGTCGCTGTTGATGATGCCAACCAGCTTGCCACCGAAAGCAGTGACAAAGCCCTGGGCATCTTCAGCATGAGCAGGCGTGCTCAGCGCAGCAACGGAGACAAGAGCCGTGGTCATCAGACCAAGGGCTGTACGGCGGGAAAAGGAAAGGCAGGTTTTGAGCATGTCGGGAGGTCCTTAATTGTACCAGTCCGGCACGGTCGCCCGGTGGTCATTACGTATGGCGTCAACCTGGCTTTGGCGGTTCTGCTGCCAGGCGCTTCGGATGAACGCATAGGGATCAAGCGAATCCTGCTCGACCTGGTCGATCTCGTCAATATGAGAGGAGAAGCCGCCCAGAACGCCCGCGATGTTATAGGCCCAGTTGAAGGTCAGCAGGCCATAGCCGCGCGGCACATAGTTGATGGGGGAAAGCCCCTGTGCAATCGCATAACCGCCTGCATCGCGCAGGGTGTTCGGACCAAGGCCGGGCAGGAACATGTAAGGCCCGCTCGGTACGCCCCAGGTGGCCAGCGTCAGGCCGGGGTCGCTGTCATGATGCGGATAGCCGAGTGACGTTGCAACATCGATGAACCCGGCAGCACCAAGAGTCATGTTGATGATGTAGCGCATGAAATCGTCACCGGCGCGGCGGGGCTTGCCAGCGCCGACATCGCTGAAGAAGACCGTGGGCATGTACCAGGTCTGGTTCAGGTTATCGATCGAGTTGCGGATCGGCTTGGGAATGGCCCAGGCCCAGGCCTTGCCGACCGGACGCAGCGCATGATGATAGGCCCACATCTGGACATTATACATCTTGCGATTGACCGGTTCGTACGGATCGTTGGCTTCCTTGTAGTCCGCGAGAGCCTCGGGGTCCTTCGGCGGCGGGTTGCGCCAGCTTGCACAGGCGCTCAGGGAAAGCAGAGCGGTCAGACCGACAAGAAGACGGCCGCCCTTGCGCTGTCCACGCCGTTGCGTCCGGCTCTCGACGGCAGATCCGGTTTCAGGCCGGTTATCGGAATCACCTAGCGGTGCGGTCATCGCAGTCCCCAAGTCGTGTCAGCGCGCCTGGCGGCGCCAGAAGTCGCGCACAAGCCCACGATCGTTTTGTTACAGGCTGCAGAACAGCCCCGGTCTCACTCACTCAAAAGCGTAACCAGAGACGCAGCGTGACGTCTTCCCCCTCGCTGGGGGAGTGGCCGACGCTGTCTCCCGGGAGACGCAGCATTGTCGTTTTCTAACATGATGTCCGCCAGACGCCAGACTGTAGATAAAAACTCACGCTGCCAGCATAGCGTTTGAGCGGGGCCAGGGTTGGGGAAGATGGATTTTATGTAGTTTGACACAGATCATTTCCCTGACCAGTGTGGCGTCAAATCAACAGATGGAAGCACCTTGTCCATGAGAGCAATTGTTAAGAGCGCCGTTTGTCTGGCGGCGCTTGCCGGTATGGCTGATGGTGCGGCGCAGGCAGCGCCCGCTGTAACGGTCCAGCCCTGGGGCAAGACCCCTGCCGGGCAGGACGTGAAAATCGTCACCCTGACCAATGACCATGCCATGACCGTGCGGGTCATCACCTATGGCGGCATCATCCAGTCCGTCGAGGCACCCGATCGTGCCGGTCACGTGCAGGATCTGGTTCTGGGCTTCGGTACGCTTGATGGCTATACGAAGGACTCGGCTGAAGGCGGACTGTTTTTCGGCGCCATGATCGGCCGTTATGCCAATCGTCTCGCTCATGGCACCTTCACCATTGATGGCAAGAGCTACCATACCGATCTGACCGATCCGCCGAACGCGCTGCATGGCGGCAAGATCGGCTTTGACAAGCATGTCTGGACGCTGGTTGGAACCAGGAAGACGGAAAAAGGAGCTTCGGTCACACTGCGTCTGGTCAGCCCGAATGGCGATCAGGGGTTCCCGGGTAAGCTGACGACCGACATCACCTATACGCTTGACGAGAACAACGCGCTGAGCCTGCATTATCAGGCGACGACAGATGCGCCGACCGTGCTCAACCTGACCAATCACAGCTACTGGAACCTCAATGGCGAGGGTTCGGGCACCATCGAGAACGAGATCCTTCAAGTGAATGCCGAGCGTTACACGCCGACAGATCCGACCTCGATCCCGACGGGTGAGTTGGCTCTTGTCGAAGGCACGCCGCTCGATTTCCGCAAGCCGACGCGTATTGGCGACCGTCTGCGCAGCGATTTCGCCCAGATGGTCTATGCGCGTGGTTACGATCATAACTGGGTCGTCGATGGCGCCTATGGCAAGGCAGTGCGTTCGGCTGTGACGGTCTACGACCCTTCCTCAGGCCGCACGCTCGAGGTCTCGACAAACCAGCCCGGTGTTCAGGTTTACACCTCGAACTCCCTGACGGGAAAATATGCGGGTATCTCGCATCGGACCTACCGTCAGACGGATGCGCTGGCCATCGAGGCCGAGCACTATCCTGACAGCCCGAACCATCCGTCCTTCCCGACGACGGAACTGCGTCCGGGTCAGAAGTTCGACTATACGACCATCTTCAAGCTCGGCACGCGCTGAGCTGGTTTCTGCCCACCCGCTCAGGGTGGGCAGGAAGCTAGGCCTCCCGGTGTTTGTGCCGGTGGCCATGCTCGGGTCCGAAGGCCCGATGCGTGACAAACACGCCGCGATTGGCTGCGAGATGCAGTACGGTCAAACGCTCGCTTCTCAGCCCGGTATCAGGGTCGATCGAGGCAGCGACGCGATGCTTCACTTCAATCTCGAGTGGATGTTCGATCTCCAGCGCCAGACGATGGCTGCGCCAGGTCATGGCAAGCTCCGTCTCACCATGAAACTGCCCGTAATGCAGTGACATGGCGTCTTTCTGCACGATCTGTCTGGACGCTGTGACGAGCATGAACATCCCGGCAAGGGCGGCAGCGGCATGGCCGATGCGGCAGAACTGGGTGTGGGTGAGGAGAGGAAGAACTAGTCTGGTGACCTTGAGCGCAGCAACTGCCGATGCGCCGACGCAAAGCCCGGCAATGAGAACCGAACGGTCGAAGAGGCCGAACTGTGCGTAGAGTATCAGTTTGAGGGCGTGAAGCAGCACCTCATTGGCCGCGCGTGTTGCAATGATGGCTTCCTTCTGCAGGCCGAGTTTCTGATAGAACCGGTTGAACAGGAGCCCCGTCGCGCCGGTAAAGCCTGAAATGAAACCAGCGGCAAAACCGATGGCCGGAAGGCGCTTCCAGGCGCCCTCATCAAAGGCGATCGGGGCGGTGGGGCGAAGCAGAAGAACCACGTTGCCGCTCAGAAACAGGCCCAGCAGCAATTCAAGATAGACCGGGGGCATGAGCCGCAGGCAGAACACGCCGAGCGCCGCGCCGGGTAGAGCCGCAGGAAAGAAAAAGAGCACGACGCGCCTGTCGATGGCGCTCCGGAAGGTCGCGATCCTGCCGATAGTGCTGCACATCGTGCCGATGGAAAGCGCAGCCGGTATTTTAGGGGCTGCCAGTATCAGGCCCAGAACCGGCATGATCACCAGACCCGCGCCACCGCCCGCGACCGAGGAAATGGTGAAAGCAGCGCAGGACAGGCAGAACAGCAGCAGAAAAACCAGCATGACCGGTGCATTCCGTATCAACCGCCCGGCTTCGGGCAGGAAAGGAGGAGGGCTGGCCAGCAGTTTATATGAGAATAATTCTCATATAGATATCAAATCATGTCAGTTTGTCGCGGCTCTCAGAGCTTGCGGTCGCGCTTGATACGGTCCCAGGCGGCGTTGATTCGGGCCACGCGGTCAGCGGCCTTGGCCATCGCTTCGGGGCTGAGGTTTTTCTGTCCCAGCACGTCCGGATGATGCTCCCTGATCAGCACGCGCCAGCGCGTCCGGACTTCCTGATCGCTTGCAGAGCGTGCCAGACCAAGCTCGATATAGGCATCGTTTTCATTGCTGGCCGAGCCGGAGCGCCCTGTCTCCGCACGGTCCCATGCGCCGGGAGGCAGGCCGAGGGCAGCGTGCACCTTCTTCAGAAAAGCGGTTTCCGCAGGGTGGAGTGCCGCACCGGGGGGCAGGTCAGCCCGTGCGATGACGAACAGGGCCATGAGCAGGTTTTCGAGCGGTGCGCGATCCTTGGCAAAGCCTTTGCCCAGTTCACGCGCATACATCTCGAAATCATCTGTGCGGTCGCGTGCCCGATCGAAGAGCATGCCCACTTCGCGGCTGTTATCGGCAGGAAACTGGAAGAGCGATTTGAAGGTCGAGATTTCGGCCTTGTTCACCGGGCCGTCTATCTTGGCCATCTTGGCGCAAAGGGCGACAAGCCCGATGGCATAAAGCTGGTCAGTCTTGCCAAGCAGGGTCGACATCTTGGCGGCCGCCATGAAGGCCGCGCCGTTGGGGTCAGGCTGGCCCTTGGTGCGCCAGTGTTCGTGCCAGCCCCCTGCGGGTGTTTCAAGCAGCGACCCGCGATCGGCCGCATGACCGAGTGCTGCCCCCATGAGAGCGCCCATCGGTCCGCCTACAGCGAAACCGGCCACGCCGCCGAACATCTTGCCCCAGAATGCCATGGCCTATCGGTAGCATGACGCGCGGCAGAAGTTCAAACGGTTGCCGGTCGGTCCGGTGTGGCCAGCGACGTCTCGCTGTTCTCAGGCTCGGCAGCAAGGCGCGGCAGGCTTCGGGCAATGGCCGCACGCATCTGGGCGAGGTCATAGGGCTTGGGCAGTATCTCGACCGAGCTATCTCCCTGTATCGCGTGGCTGTCGCCTGTGGCGAACACCACCCCGATATCTGGTTTCAGGCTGCGCGCCTGTTCTGCCAGATCCTTGCCTGAGAGGCCGGGCAGGTTCACGTCAGTGAGCAGCACATCGACAGGCATGGTCTGGAGCACAATCAGGGCTTCATCATAATCTGAGGCCTCGACTGTCAGATATCCCGACTCCTTCAGCATTTCCGATGTGGCCTGACGGATCAGCCGATCATCTTCCACCAGCAGGATCGTCATGCACAGCGATTGTGACGGGGATGTCGAGACCGGTGCGTTATCGACGGGCGGTATCGCGGCGGTGTGGGTAATCGACGCGGCGGATTGCTGGCGCTGCTGGCGGTTGGCGAGCACATGCCGGAACTTCCGGGCGAGCGCGTCGCGCGTATAGGGCTTCGAGAGCAGCTCGACCCCGGCATCGAGCCGGCCGCCATGCACGATGGAGTTTTCGGTGTAGCCGGAGGTGAACAGGACCGCGATATCGGGCAGGCGTTCCTTGGCGCGGCGCGCGAGTTCGGGGCTTTTCAGCGTGCCGGGCATCACCACGTCTGTGAACAGAATGTCGATAGGCATGCCGCTTTCGATCACGACCAGCGCATTGGCAGCGTCTGTGGCCTTGAGCACCTGATAGCCGAGATCTGACAGCATCTCGACCACGATCGCACGCACTTCGTCATCGTCTTCCACCACGAGCACTGTTTCGTTCCCACCGGTGACGGGGGCCATGTGCAGATCGATCTCGACATCCTCGGCATCCATGGCGCGGGGCAGGTAGAGCTTGATGGTCGTACCCTCACCGGGCTCCGAGTAGATATTGATATGGCCGTTCGACTGTTTGACAAAGCCATAGACCATCGACAGGCCAAGCCCCGATCCCTTGCCCTCGGCCTTTGTCGAGAAAAAGGGCTCGAAGACTTTCGAGAGGATTTCCGGGGTCATGCCCATGCCGGTATCCGAAACGGCAAGCAGGACATACTGACCGGCTTTCACGTCGTCATGCTGACGCACATAGGCATCGTCGAGCTGGGCATTGCCGAGTTCGATGGTGAGTTTGCCGTGACCGTCCATGGCATCGCGCGCGTTGATGGCGAGATTGAGCAGGGCATTCTCGATCTGGGCCGGATCGATGAAGGTGTTCCACAGCCCCGCTGAAACGATGGTTTCGATCTCGATCCCTTCGCCTATGGCGCGGCGCAGCATGTCATCCATACCGCGTACGAAGCGCGTGACATTGACGATCTTGGGCTCAAGCGCCTGGCGGCGCCCGAAGGCGAGTAGCTGGCTGGCCAGACGCGAGCCGCGCTGCACACCGCCCATGGCGCTGGCGACATGGCGCTCGGCACGGGCATTGCCTGCCACATCCTTGCCCAGCAATTGCAGATTGCCGCTGATGACCTGAAGCAGATTGTTGAAGTCATGGGCGACGCCGCCGGTGAGTTTGCCGATCGACTCCATTTTCTGCGCCTGAGCCAGGCGTGTTTCGGCAGCGCGTCTCTCGGTAATCTCTTCGATCACACGGTTTTCGAGCGTCTCGTTGAGTGCGCGGAGCTGTTCCTCTGCACGCTGGCGATGGCGCACCTGACGGGCCAGATCATCGGCGCGCTCGCGCAGGGCAGCTTCGGCAGCGCGCTGATGGGTGATGTCGGTATGCACACCCACCCATTCGGTGATCTCGTTCTTCTCATTCAGGATCGGCAGCGCCCGAATGGCAAAATTGCGCCAGGCGCCATCACGGCTCAGAACGCGATGCTCCTGCACAAACATGCTGCGCGCCCTCACAGAGGCGTTCCATGCGACAACAGTGGAGGCGGCATCGTCAGGGTGGACAGCATTGGCCCAGCCGAAACCCTGATATTCCTCGTAGCTCTGCCCCGTCAGTGCTGCCCAGCCGGGCTGCTCGCCAGTCATGCGACCATCGGCGCTATTGGTCCAGAGCACACCATGAACCGCCTGCATGGCGGTGCGAAAACGCAGGTCGCTCGCCGCAACCTCGGCGATACGCCGTGCCCGGTCTTCAATATCGATGCCAAGAATATGCACGCCATGCACCAGGCCGTCGTCATCGATATGCGGCACGTAGCGGAATTCTGTATGTCGCTCCGTGCCGTCAGGCTGCGGTAGAAGCGTTTCAGCCGTGATCGACCGACCCGAGAGTGCGGCTTCGAGATCGGGGCGCCGGTCTTCATAGACGCGTGCGCCCAGCACCTCGGTGACGGGGCGGTTGACGATGCGCTCCAGCGGCAGGCCAAGCCAGGTTTCATAGGCAGCATTGGCAAAGCGATAGACATGCGCCTGATCGACATAGGAGACGAGCATGGGCGTCGCATCAGTGACGCGCCGCAATTCGGATTCGCTCGAGGCGAGGCGCGTCTCGGCATGGACGCGCTCGGTGTTGTTGACAATCGTGCAGAGCACGCCCCCGGGCGTCTCACCCGTTTCATAGACAGGGGTGAAGTAGAAATCGAGGATCAGCGTCTCGACCTGATCCTTGCGGTTGAGCCTGACCTTTCGATTGAGAAAACTGGCGGCTTCTCCGCGCAGCCCTGCTTCGAGAGCGGGTCTCGTCCAGTCATCGAGTTCAGGGAATGCCCTGGCGAGTGAGGTGCCGAGCGCGCAGGGATGGCGGTCGGCAGCAATGACACTGAAGGCGTCATTATAGAACAGGATCTGCTCCGGCCCCCAGAGCAGCATCTTGGCCACCGGGGAATTGACAACATTGGTTATCGTCGCTCTCAGCGGATCAGACCATATGCGCGTCGGGCCAACGGCATGCTGTGTCCAGTCGAGCCCGCGTATCAGCGCTCCGCATTGCCCCCCGGCAGGAGGAAAGGCGATCCCCTCCCGCTTTGCCGAAAGAACCATTTTCTCACGCAGCAGGGTCAGCCCGGCTTCGACCATGGCGCGCTCACTTGCAAAGCTGCCACGCGTGATCTCGGCGTCCATGAAGGCTTCGAGGCTGTCAGGAGAAGTGGCAGTGCCAGATGGGCAAGACGTCATGGATCGATGAAGCCCCAGCGTCACAGAGGTGAGCAATATGATGTTGTCGTTAAATATCGACAACAATCGTCATTGGCTAGGGGTTCGCTCACGATCGGGTGAGGCGCAGCCCGAAGCCCCGGAAAAATTTCGTGATGATACTGACAAAAGCGCGAACGAGGCCGAGCGGCAATGGTTTTTCAGCCGGCGAAATGCAAACAGGACAGGAGTACTACAGTACACTCTTCTGTTCTCTCTATTGAAGGCGAAATCGTTTGCCCGTGCATTGCGTATTCTACCTCAATGAGAAGGATTTCTCGGTGCTTACCTGCGCGGGGTTCGGCTCGTTTCCTGCTTATTCCGGATCTGGCAATCTGACCAACCGTGCTGCGGCGACCAGCAACAGGAATAATGGCCCGCTCCCGCTGGGGCTTTACCATATCCTCGATCGGCAGTGCGGTGGCCGACTGGGTATCTTCAGGGATCATATCGGTGATCTATTCGCGGGCACCAATCGTCAGGACTGGTTCGCCCTTTATCGCGATGATGGCGTCATTGATGACCAGACATCGATTGACGGCATCAGGCGAGGGGCTTTCAGGCTACACCCGGTCGGGTTCTGGGGCATCAGCAAGGGATGCATCACGCTACCGGACGCCCATGATTTCTACCGCCTGCGTGAGTTTCTGCTCGCCCAACCTCTCGCCTATCTGAATGGCATGCGTTGCTACGGGACACTGGAAGTCAAATGAAAGCGTTCATTACCCTGTCCGTCGCTCTTCTGGTCTATCTCGCTCTGGGCAACGCGACCCATCATTATTTCGCCTGGTCGGGGCGGACATGGAAGATGCTGTCACCCGTCTTTTCTCTCAATGACGCTCTCGGCCTTGGCCTGAGTCAGGCCAGCATCATCATGGCGACCATGATGCTCGTCAGCATCTTTTTGGCCTATGTCATCGTGACAGGGGTCGGCGTATTGATAGGCCGCCGCAGGGGCTGAGTGGCTTGCTGCGCTGCGGGCAGGGCGCGCTATCGGATTACGCTCACCTGCTGCGCTGAAAAACCAGACAGGCCACCCGCAATGCCGAGGCGAGCGGGCGTTCCGGTGGGCGGGTTGCGTCGATGCTTGCGATCAGTGAGGCCAGAGAATTCTCTGCGCTCATCTCTTCTAGCACGGCCCAGAATTCAGGCTCGAGGGCGATGCTGGTGCGATGGCGTGACAAGGTGAAGCTGCGTTTGACGAGATCACTCATTCGATGCGGCTTCCTGTAATTCGGTTTGCGCCCATGCGGCAGCGTCCGCGACAATCGGGCTTTCGTCCTGCGTCAGATGCGCGACCAGAGGCAGATGCGCGCGATTGCCGGAATTGCCGAGCGCAATCAGCACATTCCGTACAAAGCGGTTGCGCCCGATGCGCTTGATAGGTGAGCCGGAAAAAAAGCTGCGGAATCCGGCATCGTCCAGCCGGGCCAGATCATCCAGTCTGGGGGCCATCAGATCGGCACGGGGCTGGAGCTTCATGTGGCGCGAGGTCGCAGCAAACCGGTTCCACGGACAGGCATTGAGGCAGTCATCGCAGCCATAGATGCGATTGCCCATGGCCTTGCGAAATTCGACCGGTATCGGCCCGTCATGCTCGATGGTGAGATAGGCAATGCAGCGCCGCGCATCGAGCGCATAGGGGCGCGGAAAGGCATCGGTAGGGCAGGCTGTCAGGCAGCGCGTGCAACTGCCGCATGACCCGGCGCGAGGCGGCGAGGGGGTGAGTTCAAGCGTGGTGTAGATTTCGCCCAGAAGCAGCCAGGAGCCATGAATGCGAGAGACCACATTGGTGTGCTTGCCCTGCCAGCCAAGCTGGGCCTGTTCGGCAAGGGGCTTTTCCATGACCGGCGCGGTGTCGACAAACACCTTTACCTGCGTGCCATCGCCGCCAACATCCTGACGCACTACGAATTGCGCCAGATGCTTGAGCATGCCTTTGAGCACATCATGATAATCGCGGTGGCGGGCATAGACCGAGATCGTGCCCGTATCGGGCTGGTCGAGCGTTTCTGCAGGATCGGCCTCGGGCGCGTAGGAAAGCCCGAGTGAAATCACACTGCGGACTTCAGGCCAGAGGGCTTTGGGGTCGCCGCGCTGGTCAATGCGCTGTTCCATCCAGCTCATCGTGCCGTGCCGCCCGTCTTCCACGAACTGGCGCAACCGCGTGCGGGCTTCTTCGGGCAGGGAGGCGTCGCAAAAGCCGATCGCATCGAAACCGAGATGCCGCGCATGGTCGGCAATGCGGTCCTCGATGCTCTTGCTCATGGGGAGAGAGGCGTCATGGGACGGGCGGCCAGTCCGGCTGGGGGAACTCGTCCTGTGTCCAGTCTCCCGCGGCCCAGTCGGCGCGCAGGGCGAGCGCTTTCTGCGGCAGGGCGCCGTCGACAATGGCAACCCGTATCTGGCGCATCAGGCGCTGGTAATAGGCAAGATTATGCCATGTCAGCAGCATCGGCCCCAGAATTTCATTGGCACGGAACAAATGATGCAGATAGGCGCGGCTATGGCGTGAGCAGGCCAGACAGTCGCAATCGGGGCTGATGGGACGGTTGTCTTCTGCATGACGCGCATTGCGCATATTGAGCGTGCCGCGCTCGGTATAGGCGCGTGCCGTGCGGCCTGCGCGCGTGGGCATGACGCAATCGAACATGTCGACGCCACGCTCGACACCGCCCAGCAAATCATCGGGCGTGCCCACGCCCATCAGATAGCGCGCATGGTCCTGCGGCAGGAGCGGTGTGGTGAAATCGAGCGTCGAGAACATCAGCTCCTGACCTTCGCCTACCGCCAGACCGCCAATGGCATAGCCTTCAAAGCCGATATCGGTCAGGGCCTTCGCCGAGCGGGCACGCAGATCGCGTTCGGTGCCACCCTGCACAATGCCGAACTGGCCATAGCCGGGGCGCTGCACGAAGGCCTCGCGCGAGCGCGCTGCCCAGCGCATGGACAATTCCATGGAGGATTCGAGACGCTCCGGCGTGGCGGGCAGGGCGGGGCATTCATCGAAGCACATGGTGATGGTGGCATCGAGCGCGTGCTGGATGTCGGTGCTGCTTTCCGGCGTCAGGCGATGCTTCGAGCCATCGATATGCGAGTTGAACGTCACCCCGTCCTGATCGAGCTTGCGCAGCGCGCCGAGCGACATGACCTGAAACCCGCCTGAATCGGTCAGGATCGGGCCTGACCAGTCCATCATGCGATGCAGGCCGCCCATCTTGCGCACGCGCTCGGCGCCGGGGCGCAGCATGAGGTGGTAGGTATTGCCCAGAATGATACCCGCACCTGTTGAGCGCACGGCATCCATGGTCATGGCCTTGACCGTGCCCACCGTGCCGACCGGCATGAACGTAGGCGTCGGGATCGTGCCATGGGCGGTATGCAGATGGCCCGCACGCGCCTGACCGCAACAGGCCTCGGCCTTCCACTGCATTTTCGTGGCGGATTCGGTCATGGGGCGCGGTCCAGCAAGCAGGCATCTCCGTAGGAATAAAAGCGAAAGCCCTGGGCAATCGCATGGCGATAGGCGTCGCGCATGGCCTCGGTTCCGGCCAGCGCACAGACGAGCATGAACAGGGTCGAGCGCGGCAGGTGGAAATTGGTCATCAGCCGATCGACCGCACGGAAACGATAGCCCGGCTTGATGAAAATGGAGGTCTCACCCTCCCAGGGGTGAACGATGCCGTGCTCGTCTGCGGCGCTTTCAAGCAGGCGCAGGCTGGTCGTGCCTACGGCCACGATTTTCCGGCCACTGGCGCGGGTGTCATTGATGAGCTGTGCCGTCCGGGTGTCGATGCGGCCCCATTCGGCGTGCATCTTGTGGCTGGCAATTTCGTCACGCACAGGCAGGAACGTGCCGGCTCCCACATGCAGGGTGAGGGTGTGGCGCTTCACACCGCGCGCATCGAGCGCTGCCAGCAGATCGGGGGTGAAATGCAGCCCCGCTGTCGGAGCGGCGACGGCGCCCTTGTGGCGCTCGAAAATCGTGGCGTAGTCGCTGTCATCCTGCATGGTCGGGCCGGTGGGGCGATCGATATAGGGCGGCAGGGCCAGCACACCGGCCCGTTTGAGGAAGTCGTCAAACGCCTCGCCCTCGGCAGAGAAGCGCATCGAGATCGCGCCATCGCCCTCATTCTCGACCACCTCGGCGGTTACCGGGTCCGTGCCGAAATGCAGTGTGTCGCCCGGCTTCAGCTTGCGGGCGTTTTTCGCCAGCGCATGCCAGCTGCCATCGCTCAGGATACGATCGAGCGTGATGCCGATTTTCGCCTCGCCCCGCCTTGCTGCGAGCTGGGCACGGATGACTGCCGTGTCATTGGCAATCAGCAGATCGCCGGGTTCGAGCAGACCGGGCAGGTCGCTGATGCGCGTTTCGGCCAAAGGCTGACCGGCAGCAACGCGCAACAGACGGGCGCTGTCACGCGGGCGGGCGGGTTCCAGAGCGATATTCTCGCGCGGAAGATCGAAATCGAAATCGGATATCTGCATGGGCGGCTTCGTTTAGGCCAGATCGGTCGGAAAATGCCAGCGCAAATCAGGAAAAACCGGGTTCTCCCTCCGCGCCCGCCGCCGCCGCCCTGCAATGACAGTCGCGGGGATCAGATCGCGAGTGTCGTTGCTTGCTCCTCGTTCATGCCTTCTCCCGCCGCGCTGCTGGCGCTTTTGCCCTCTTCAGCTTCACGCGCAGCCTGCCTTCTGGGGCAGAGCTTGAGATGGTCTATCAGCCAGCGCCCCGCAGGGCCGGGGGGTTCGGCGGTCGAATAGACCACGCTCATGGGCATGTTCGCCCCGCCCGGCGAGATCCCGTCAATGGTCAGTTCGACCAGTCTGCCAGCCTCCAGATCATCGGCAACGCTATGGACCGGCATGCCGCCCCAGCCGAGCCCGCCAAGAAGAAAATGATGCTTGGCGTAGAGATCGGCGAGGCGCCAGGTGAAGGGAGAAAGCACCCCGCGTTCGCGCCCTGCCGAGAGATCGGTGCGGTCGGTCAGCACGAGCTGCACATGCCGCGCGAGTTCGTCACGCGGGATCGGGCCGTTATGGCGGGCGAGAGGATGCTCGGCAGAGGCCACCATCATGAAACGGATATCGCCCAGGGTTTCAGTCGAGCAGGAGGGCGGTACATCCGGCAGGGGCCCCGCAATCGCGATCTGAGCGCGCCCGTCGAGAACAGGCTGGAAGACGCCACCCAAGGCCTCGACGAACAGGCGCAGCGGCGTATGGGGAAAGGTCTCGCGAAAGCCGCGCGCCACGCGGGTCATGCGATCCATAGGGAAGAACACATCGACCACCACCGACAGCTCGGGTTCGATACCCGATGACATGCCATAGGCACGCGCCTTCATATGATCGACATTCATGACAATGCCGCGTGCGTCGGCCAGCAGGGTTTCGCCGGCCTTGGTCAGCTGCGGATAGCGACCGATACGGTCGAAAAGCTGAACGCCGATCTGTGATTCGAGGGTTGCGATCATTTCGCTGATGGCGGGTTGCGAACGCCTGAAGCGTCGTGCAGCCGCAGAGAAGCTGCCCTCGTCGGCAGCGGCTATGAATACGCGCAGCTGGTCGAGAGAGATCCTGTCGAGCATGGAGCCTTCACCTATCGTGTAAAGCGATACTATCCATCGGAATATATTGACTGTCGAGATGGGTCACGATGTGGGACGGTAACAAAGACCAGCGGACCGGTGCGTTTTTCGTTTCATGCCGGGCCGCTTCATCCGACACGACATAAGGCGAAGCTCTCATGAAGATCCTTCATCTCGATTCGAGCATTCTGGGTGATAATTCGGCCAGCCGCGCACTTTCGGCAGAGACGATTGCCCATCTGAAGGCAGCTCATCCCGAGGCCGAAATCACCTATCACGACCTGGCTGCCCAGCCGATACCCGAGCTTGGCTCAGGGCATATCGCGGCGCGCTTTGGCGGCGAAGTGACCGATGAGACGCTTCAGGCCGATCTGGCCCGTGGCAACGCGCATATCGACGAGCTGCTCGCAGCCGATATCGTGGTGATTGGCGTGCCGATGTATAATTTCACGGTTCCTGCCCAGCTCAAGAACTGGATCGACCGGATCATGGTGGCAGGCAAGACCTTCAGCTACAGCGAAAAGGGGCCGGTTGGCCTGCTGCCCGAGGGCAAGAAGGCCATTCTGATCTCGACGCGCGGCGGCCAGTACAGCGCAGGTCATCCGGCAGCCTCGATGGATCATCAGGAGCCTTATCTCGCTGCCGTTCTCGCCTTTGTCGGGCTGAAGGATGTCACCTGGATCCGTGCCGAAGGCCTGAGCCGCGGCGGTGATTCCCGCGAGACGGCCATGAGCGCTGCCCGTGCTGAAATTGCCGCGCTCGCTCTCTGATCCTTTCCCGGGAGTCCTCTCTCGGGCCGCCCCCGATCCAGTCTTTTTTTGCCAACAGGATTTGTTCATGCACAAGACCCTTCTCGCCAGCGCCACCCTCATCACCGCCCTTGCCGCTGCTGGCGCGCCGCAGGCGCATGCCCAGCAGGGCGGATCGCCTGACCCGAAGGCCGTTCAGGCGGGCAGCTATGCAGTCGAGCCGTATCACACCCAGATCAGCTTCTCGCTGCTCCATATGGGGTTCAGCGATTTCTCGGGTTTCTTCTCGCAGGCCTCGGGTACGCTGACCCTTGATCCGGCGCATATCGATGCTACGAAGCTCGATATCACCCTGCCGATCAACTCGGTCCAGACCACGGTGGCAAAGCTCGATGGCGAGCTCAAGGGCGCTGACTGGTTCGATGCCGATAAGTTCCCGACCGCTCATTTCGTCTCGACCAAGGTGGTCAAGACCGGCGCGAAGACTGCCAACATCACGGGTGATCTGACCCTTCATGGCGTAACCCATCCGGTCACGATCAAGGCTCGCCTGATCGGGAGCGGCATCAACCCGCTCGACAAGAAGGAGACGGTCGGTTTCGAGGGCAATGCCGTCATCATGCGCTCGGCTTTCGGGGTAAGCCGTTATGTGCCGCTGGTGGGCGACAGCGTCACCCTGCATATCGCAGGTGCGTTCGAGCGCCAGTCCTGATCTGACTCTCTGGTGGATGACGGGACATGTCGCTAGCGACACAACGTTATGGCGCCGTGGCCATGATCCTGCACTGGATCATGGCCCTTGGTATCCTGGCGCTTCTCGCCATCGGGCTGATCATGGTCCATGGGTCACTCGATCCGGGCACCATGTTCCGCCTGTTCCAGCTGCACAAATCGATCGGCATTACGATTTTGCTCGCGGCGCTGCTGCGGTTGATCTGGCGCCTTCTGCACCGACCGCCTGTCTTGCCTGCCAGCATGGCGCAGCATGAGATCCGGCTGGCGAAACTGGGCCATTTCCTGCTTTACGGTGAAATGTTCTTTCTGCCGCTGACGGGATGGGCGCTGGTTTCGAGTTCGGTCTTTGCCATACCGACCGTGCTGTTCGGTCTGATTCCCTGGCCCGATCTTCCCTATCTGCCCCATCTCGCGGACAAGCGCCCGGTCGAGGCGGTGTTCACCACGCTCCATGCTTACGGCGCCTATTTTCTGATGGCGGTGCTCGCGCTGCATATTCTGGCGGTACTGCGCCATCATTTCATTCTGCGCGACGCCGTGCTGATGCGGATGCTGCCCTCATGGCGTCGAACCAGACACAAGGACCTCTGATATGATGTCTGTTCTCAAGCCCTTCGTGCCCGTGCTTCTATTGTGCGGTGGTATTGCCTGTCAGGCTACTGCGCAGGCGGCGAACTGGCAGGTTGAAAAGGACCATAGTCAGCTCGGCTTTGCCGGCACCCAGACGGGCTCGGCCTTCAAGGGCGTTTTCACGCGCTACGAACCGACGATCATTCTTGATCCGGCTGCGCCGGAAAAAGCGCATATCGAGCTGACAATCGATCTTGCAAGCGCAAAGACCGGCGACACCCAGCGCGATACGGCCCTACCGGGGAGCGACTGGTTCGATATCGCGCATTTTCCAAAGGCGCATTTCGTTTCGACGAGCGTCCGTCAGATTTCGGGTGACCATTATGAGGCTGTTGGCACGTTGACATTGCGCGATCTCAGCCATCCGGTGACGCTCGATTTCACGCTGCATGTCGATGGCAGCAAAGCCCATGCCCAGGGACAGGCTGCCTTTTCACGCGCCCTGTTTGGTGTGGGGCAGGGGCCATGGGCTTCAGGGCAGTGGGTCGGTCTACCTGTAACGGTCACCTTCGACTTTGTTGCCGATCAGGCACCGTAAGCGGTTTTGCCCCGCGCATTCCGGGGGGTGAAGTGACGGGCGGAATGGATTAGACAGAAAGAACAAACGTCACAGGAGATCCGCCATGTCTTATGCAGCACTCGATGCCGCCCGCGTCGCCAAGGCCGCCAAATCTGCCCTAACTGCTCTGGGTCAGGTCAAGGAACAGTCCGAGACCCATGTGCGCAAGACTGTCATGGTCGAGCGCATCGAGGCCCTCGCCTCAGCAGCAGCAGAAACCTCGCTGCCGGGCGGCGGTCTGGTCACGCTGACATCCGAAGAGTTCTGGCTGATCAGCAAGAATTGGTAAGCACGACCATTGAAAGGCGGGGCATGCCCCGCCTTTCAGCCTATCCCTGATAGGAAGCGATCTCGATCAGGTTCTGGTCGGGGTCGTGAATATAGACCGAGGTGATCGGCCCCAGCGCGCCGATACGGATGACCGGCCCCTCGATCACGGCAACGCCGCATTTCTCGAGATGACGCTGGATATTTTCTGAGTCGATGGCCGTGGTAAAGCACAGATCGCTTACACCGGGGGCAGCGCGCTCGGCTGTGGTCCAGCCCTCGGACTCGACGGGGCGGAGATTGATCTTCTGGCCGCCAAAGCTCAGCGAGACACGGTTGTTGCGGCCATATTCCTCGATTTCCATGCCCAGAACGCGCTGATACCAGTTGGCGGAGAGCGCACGGTCACGAACCGTGAGAACGATATGGTCGAGGCGATCGACGGTAAAACGCATGCGGGCCGAACCTTCGCTGACAGGGGCGCATCAAACAGAAGCGGATCAAGCACTATCAGGGTTGCGCCCTGCCTGACTAGGGTCTGTCGGTTCCTGAAGCGATCTGCGGCGGACGCGATGCGTATCATCGAGGGGAGGGAAGACGTGGTTTGTCCTGTAGTGTTTCGACAGCGCGCCATTTTCTGAGACGGGCCCGGAGCTTCGCATTGAGATGTCAATGGCGTCAGGCCCGTTCGGGGGACGAGCGCATTTTTGAGGCGCTCGTGCAGGACGAGCAACTCGACCCCTCCATCCCGGAATTTTGCCCAGAAGCCCCGCTTCGCCCGAAGGATGGATAAGCAGGTAGCGCCCATCTGGTAATCGGGCTTTCCAGAAGGCACGCACCACGTCGCGCGCTTTTGGCGATGCCAGACAATGGCCGCTCTTGCTCAGCGCAGAGCGCGAGCCGGTGTTCTACCTCCCGGGCGCATCGCATCAAGCAGCGCTTTCTGCGTCCTCTATCCCCAATCAGATACCACACCCTGCATCCCGTTCATCGCAAGGAGTCCCGTCATTCCGCTATATTCTTGAGCGCTAGCGGGCCTTGGCACCTGATGTTCCGTCAGTTGGAAGGAAGCGGGTGAGAAAGGTGGCGATGCCCGGCGCCACGATGATCAGAACCATGAAACGGGCGATCTGCATGGCCATGACGAACGGCACATCGATCGGCGTTGAGGCGGCAATAATGGCAACGGAATCGGCGCCGCCGGGGCTGGTGGCCAGATAGGCACTCAGCAGATCGACATGCGCGATATGCGCCAATGGCCAGGAAAGCAGGGCGCAGCCCGCAATCAGGATGCTGGTAGAAACCGTGACAGCAGGCAGGGCGCGCCAGACATGGTGCAGCACGTCTCTGGTAAAGCGCCGCCCGATCATCCAGCCAATAACCACATAGCTCGGCGCCAGCAGCCAGAGCGGCAGCCTGTAGTGAAAGCCAAGACCGGTCTGCACGATCAGCCCGCCTGCGAGACTCAGCAGCAGCGGGGCTGCGCCAAGTCTGACCAGAGGCGTGATCAGGGCCGTCACAGCCACAATGGCCAGACAGGGCCACCAGGGCAGGTCTGCCCCCAATGTCAGGGCATGGACGGGGCTGCGTGTCGTCACAACGAGATGCGAGATAATGGAAGTGGCCAGTGTGACCAGAAGGACGCGCAGATAGACCATGAAGGCGACGAGGCGCTGATCGGCGCCATAGCTCTCGCATAGCAGCGTCATGGCCGTGGCGGCGCCGGGAGAGGCCCCCCAGAGCGCCACATTGCCCGGCATGACCCGCAAGTGTGCGAGTATCCAGCCGAGCGTGAAGCTGAGAATGATGACTGAAAAAACGCCGCCAAGAAAAATGGCCCACTGCGCTGCGACTTCATGCAGCACTTTGAGCGTCAGGCTATGCGCCATGAGCTGCCCGATCACGGCCTGCGCCAGAGGCGGCAATCGTCGATCGAGTGGTATGTCTGCACCCATCACGGCGATGATGATCGCAGCGATCATGGGGCCGACCAGAAACGCGGCAGGGAAACCTGCAAGAGCAAGGCCCCCGGTCAGAAGCGCGGAGAGCACTCCCAGCCCGGCAAGTGTCCGTGCTCTCGTCTGCGCTCTGGTCGTCATGATCATGCCCTCATGCCGTGAAGCTGATCTCGTCGGTGCGTGTCACACGGCAAAGCCGCGGAAAGACGCGTGTGAACGCCATCTCATGCAGGTCCTTGTCGAGAGAGGTGCAGCCATCTTCGGGAACCACGAGGTCATAGCCGAGTTCCCAAGCATGACGCAGGGTTGATTCGACTCCGAAATTGGTCGCGATGCCTGCAAGGATAATGGTTTTGATGCCGCGGCGGCGCAGCTGCAGATCAAGATCGGTTCCGGTGAAAGCGCCCCATTGATGCTTGAGCACAACCAGATCGCCCTCCTGCTGCAAGCCCGAAGCAAAATCGCTCCAGTCAGCGGGAAGCGGCGCTGCGGAAGACAGAGGGGCATCGACATTCTGGGGCGGCGCATCGGCGAAATCGGCAGCAAAGCCGACATGAACGAGCACCACCTTCACGCCCGCTGCACGGGCGCGCTGCGCCAGAACAGTACCTTTTTCCAGCACGTCTTTGCTGGAATGGGGCGTGACAGGCATACTCAGAATGCCTTTCTGGAGGTCAATCAGAACGAGCGCTGTCGTTTTGGGATCAAGAGCAAGCATGGGAGATCTTTCCGCTTATGAGCACGTCACCCCCTACTTATGAGAGGGAATCCTCGCATAAGTCAAACGCTATTGCGCCGAAAAGACAGCGCGGGCGTGAGCGCGTGGCGCGTATTCTCGACGCGGCTGGAGCCTTGTTCCTCGAAAAGGGGGTCGATGGCGCGACCATGACAGAGATTGCGGCGCGCTCCGGCACGGCAATCGGCTCGCTCTATCGTTTCTTTCCAACCAAGGAGAGCCTGTCTCTCACCCTGCTCGAGCGCTTCATTCATGATCGTCTGGCACGGCTCGACGAGATCTGCGCCGGGGCACGACCGGGTGACTGCGATGCGGTGACGGGACAGTTGCTGGGGGCCTGGCTCGATAAGCGTGACGAGCGTGATTATACGACGCTGCTTCTGGCAGCGCGTCCCGATGCCGAGCAGTCAGGCAAGGCGTGGCGCGACCAGTTTCTGGCACGCGTCGTGGCTGTTCTGAAAAAGACCTGTCCTGAAGCGCAGGACACCGCAGCGGCACGCGGTATCGTGCTGCTTCATGTGCTCAAGCTGGCACCGCAGCTCGTGACAGGTGAGGGGCAGGGGGAGGTCGAGGCGGAGATCCGCAAACTCGTCTTCTCGCTGGTCAGCGCCGCCTGAAACCCTGAACGGACCGACAGCAAAACCTGTCGGTCCGTAGTAGAAAAATCAGTGAGGGCGTTTGCGGAAGGCGTCGAGGCTCACGACCTGACCTTCCTCGCCAGATGCCTGAGAGGAGGATTCTTCGGGCGTTTCGGCCTCGGGCTCTTCCACTTCCGTCGCTATCTCGCTCGGCGCGACCGTAAAGCGCAGCGCCATGCGGATATGCGGATCGGCAAAGGCGGTGATCGCTGCAAACGGAATGACGAGCACGCTGCCGATCCCGCCGAAAGAAAGCCCGACAGAGACGGTCAGGGCTTCACGATCAACCTTCAGGTCCCAGAACTGGTGCTGAAGCACGATCGTCATGTCATGCGGATATTGCGCGCGCAGACGGTCGGGAATGATGACGCCCGGATAATCGGTCAGGAAAGTCAGATAGAAGTGATGCTCGCCCGGCAGGCCTTCGGCGCCAGCGTAATCGAGTGCGCGCAGCATGACCTCGCGATAGGCGTCCTCGACCCACTCATCATAGGGCAGCAGGCTTTCTGGCAAATCGTGATCCATGCCGTCGCCCTGATCGTCGCTCATTCCAACCCATCCATTTTTCGAAAAACGATCCCGCAGGGATGCGATGTTTCATGCCTTATGGCAAGGGCAGAGAAGGGGATGGAGAAAAGTGGGAGGGCTTCTGTTGCCCGGTGCCCTCCCGAACCGCGCTTATCGCTTATGCAGCGACAGCGAGCACCTTTGTGTTATCATTGGCACTTGTGATTTAGCCCGATAACGGCGGTACAATGCCGAGCAAAAGATAAGTCTTTACCACGCACGTCGAGCCTGTTTCGTCCCCTGACTTTCCATAAGGAAAGAATGGTGGAGACGCCGGGCACTGCCCCCGGGTCCGTAACGATTATTCCACTTACCGTTTATCACCATAGCCAAGGGCAAGCCCTCCGGCACCGCTGCATATAGGCGCTCTGGCCTCCGGCGACAAGGGGGCCCCATGCGGGGCTGCAGGCGCAGGAAGTACGCCGGGCAAACTGCGTTGTGACCCCATCGAGCGGTGTCATGACCCGGCATCTTGTGGTAAGCCTCGCCCCATGCCGCTGACACCAGAACAACGCGCCGAGATCGACGCCTCCCGCCTTGCGCCCTCCCAGACGAGCCGGCCGACCGTGCCTGCGCTCGAGGCGCTTCTTTTCACCCCTATCGAGCTGCTCGACCACGGATTCGTCCGCGTTATCGACTATATGGGCGATGACGGGGCCGTGGTTCAGGCCGCCCGCGTTTCCTATGGGCGCGGCACGAAGAAGGTTTCTGAAGATACCGGGCTGATCCGCTATCTCATGCGTCATCGCCATTCGACGCCGTTCGAGATGTGCGAGATCAAGTTCCATGTGAAACTGCCGGTCTTCGTTGCCCGTCAGTGGATTCGCCATCGTATGGCGAGCGTGAACGAATATTCGGCGCGCTATTCGATTCTCGACCGCGAATTCTATCTGCCCGAACCCGGTCAGGTTTCGGCCCAGAGCGTCTCGAACCGTCAGGGACGGGCAGAGGCCCTCTCGCCTGACAAGGCGGCGGAAGTGCTTGATCTGCTGCGTCAGGATGCGTCGCGCTGCTACGAAAACTACGAGACCATGCTCGATCCTGAGGGTCTGGGTCTGGCGCGCGAACTTGCACGCATGAACCTGACGCTCAACACCTACACGCAGTGGTACTGGAAGATCGATCTTCACAACCTGCTGCATTTCCTGAGCCTGCGCGCCGACAGCCATGCCCAGTACGAAATTCGCGTCTATGCCGAGGCGATGCTCGATGTGCTGCGCGCCTGGGTGCCGATCACGGCATCCGCTTTTGAGGATTATCGTCTGGGTGCCTTTACCTTCTCTGCCGGCATGATCGACGTGCTGCGTCGCCAGCTTGCCGGTGAAGTGGTTGCCCAGTCCGATGCCGGGCTGAGCAAGCGCGAATGGGAAGAGATGCAGGCCGTCCTGAAAAAGGGCTGAGCGGGTGAACGATCTTCATCGGATCATGCAGGAGGGGGTTCCTGATCCGGAGCCCCCGAAAAAATTGCCCTCGATCATGCCCTGGGCCCTGGTGGCGCTTTTGCTGGTCCTGGTTTCGCTTGGCATCCGGCTGTTCTGGCCGGTTCCAGTCACGCAGCCTCTGCCACAATGCACCGACCAGGTGCGGACGCAGGATGCCTGTGTCCGCAAGGCACCAGAGCCTGCCGCCCCCGCGCAGTAGGGGCGAGCCCGGGCGAGGGTCTCAGTCCTTGAGACCCATCCAGCCTGGATGACGCTGCTCTATCCAGAGCAGCAGGCGCCCGCTGAGCCGGCGCAGAAACGGCACATCCTCGGCCAGAAGAAAGAAGCCCAGCGGCAGCATCCACACGCCGAGAACGGGCAGAAACGCGAGACATCCCCCGATCATGAACAGGATGCCTGCCGGTATCCTTACCCAGACACGGGAAGGGGCCAGCAGCCAGCGTGTGAGTCGCTGCAGCCGTTCAGGCAGCCTGTCGATCAGCAGATTCAGGCGCCGCTGTCTTTCCTGCTCATCGGAACGCTCCGTTTCGGCGCTATGTGTCACGGGGAAAGATCCTTCTCGGTACTGTCGAAAATGTGAGGCGAGTCTCCAGATGCTCGAGGGAAACTCGCCTGTGCATGGAAGGTTTTGCCTGCAAGCCGGAAAACAATAACCGGTTCATCGCAACAAAAGGCACACGGCACATGATGTATCCGACATTGGACAGCCTCTTCGAGGCAATCAAGACAGGCGCAGTAGGGTTGTCGTTTTCGCTGCCAACCTATGGTGGCGATGAGCCGCTGAACGCACCCGAAATCTGGTCCTGGGATGCCGATCGCTATATGGTCGGCACCTGCGCAGCCGATCTGACACTCGTGCCCCGCGACCAGTGGGCCGGAGATGTCAAACTCGAGGGCTGAGGCGCCGCATCGTTCCTGACCCTGCACAAGAGCCGGTCGGCAGGGATCGGCTTTGAGCAGGGAAGGGTGAGGAATAAGGTGTCAGTCAGCAGGATCGTCTCATCTTCTTCTCTGGCATCCCTGCTTCTCTGTGCCTGCACCCCGGCGCCACCGGCCCATCCGGACGATATCTGCTCCGTCTTTCACGAAAAGCGCGGCTGGTATCACGCAGCCCTGCGGCAGGAGAAAAAATGGAATGTCCCGTTCTCGGTACCCATGGCCATCATGTATCAGGAATCGGGCTTCCACAGTAATCTCCACACCAAGCGGACTTATCTGCTCTGGTTCATCCCCTGGGGCTACGTGACCACCGCCTATGGCTATCCCCAAGCCAAGACGGATATCTGGCAGGATTACCAGAAGGCGACCGATACCAGCGCCAGTCGTGAGAATTTCTCCGACTCGCTCGATTTCATCAACTGGTATGTCACCAACACGAAGAAACAGGCGCGGGTGCCTGTGACCGACGGGATGCGGCAGTATCTTGCCTATCACGAAGGGTGGGGCGGCTATCGCAAGCGCTCCTACGCCAGCAAGGGCTGGCTGATGACGGCAGCAAGGAAGGTAGGTGCGCGTGCCAATGTCTATGCCGCGCAATATTCAAGCTGCGAGAGTGATCTCAAGGACAAGGGCTTCTGGAGCTGGCTGTTCTGACGCTGTCGCGGCGCTTTGGCTTCCGGGTCTGACCTGAGGGGAAGGGGCCTGTTCCTCCCTTCAGGTCAGACCCAACGGGTCATTCTGCCGTGACTGGCAGGCACCCTTCAGGGATCTTGCTGGCCAGAAACGCGGCGAAATCGCGAAAGGCCGGTCCGCGTGGGTCGGAACTGCGCCAGACCAGACCGATCTGTCGGCTGGCGGGTGTCATGGGCCGGGTAACGACCAGTTCGTCCCATTCCGCCCGGTTTCTGAGCGCAAGCTGCGGAATGAGAGAGTAGCCTTCACCGGCGCCGATCATATGCCAGAGCATTTCGAGACTCGTGGCCAGGCGTTGCTGGTCGCGCATTGGCATCATGCCGCAGACAGACAGCGCCTGATCACGCAGGCAATGGCCGTCTTCGAGAAGCAGAAGCCCGTTTTCGTGATCGTGGCTCGCCAGATCTTCCATCGTCAGCGTCTCACGCGCAGCCAGAGGATGCGCTTTTGGAAAGACTGCCATGAAGGGTTCTTCGAACAGCGGTGCCGTCTCGAAGCTCTCCCCCGATATGGGCAGGGCGGCAAAGACGAGGTCGAGCTCGTTCTGTCGCAGCTTGGCCAGCATGAGATGGGTGAGGCTTTCTGTCAGCTGCAGCCGCAATTCGGGATAGGCGCGGCGCAGAAGCGGCAGAAGACTTGGCACGTAATAGGGGCCAAGCGTGGCAATCACCCCCATGCGTAGCAGCCCTTCAAGCGGGCCGGTGCGTGCGCGGGCGGCTTCGATCATGGCGCGGGCCGAGGCAAGAACCTCGCGGCCCATGGCGATCAGCCGGATTCCATCCGGAGTCGGGGCCACATGGCGGCGAGACCGCTCGAACAAGGTGACATCCAGCAGCAATTCGAGCTTGCGTACCTGTTCTGACAATCCAGCCTGACTGACACCGCAGCGTTCGGCCGCACGTGAGAAGTTGCGCAGATCATCAACCGCCACCACATACTCGATATCGCGCAGGGAGAGGCCTGAAAGAGGAATATAGGTCATACCCATAGATAGGACCAATCCTTGCGTCAGAGGAAAAAGGTTTTACCGATAACTGCCATTGACAGAAACGATTTCCGAAGCGTTCGTATGCGTGTGACAGTCTCCCCGTCACCCAATAGAGATGTGCAACCCAGGAGCATATGACATGCCACGCATCAATTCGTCAGTGAAGCCTTTCGAAACCGACGCTTATCACGAAGGCAAGTTCGTCAAGGTGTCCGACGCCGACGTCAAGGGAAAGTGGTCCGTTTTCTTCTTCTACCCGGCTGACTTCACCTTCGTCTGCCCGACCGAACTTGAAGACCTCGCAGAGAACTACGAGACCTTCAAGCAGCTCGGTGTCGAGATCTACTCGGTTTCCACCGACAAGCATTTCACGCATAAGGCTTGGCACGACACGTCGCCGGCTATCGGCAAGATCAAGTACGTCATGCTTGCTGACCCGACCGGCACCATCAGCCGCAACTTCGACGTCATGATCGAAGAAGCAGGCATGGCCGATCGCGGCACGTTCCTGATCGATCCGGAAGGCAAGATCCAGTACATCGAAGTCACCTCCGGTGGCGTTGGTCGCTCGGCAGCCGAACTGATCGAAAAGGTGCGTGCAGCGCAGTATGTCGCGTCGCATCCGGGTGAAGTCTGCCCGGCCAAGTGGAAAGAAGGCGAAGCCACCCTTTCCCCATCGCTCGACCTGATCGGCAAGATCTGAGGTCGTCATGACCCGGCGTATTCTGCCGGGTCATTTCCGGCGCGCCCCGATGGCGCGCCGCGATAATGCAGTTTTTCGGAAAAGAGCAGGATAAGCCTGATGTTGCAGGACGCCATCAAGTCACAGCTCACGACCTATCTGGCCAATCTGGCCCACCCGGTCGTGTTGGAAGCCTCTCTCGACAGCAGCGACAAGGCACGCGAAATGCGCGACCTGCTGGTGGAAGTTGCTGCCCTTTCCGAAAACCTGTCCTTTTCGGAAGACGGCGTCAGCGAACGACGTCCTTCCTTCGTCATTCGCCGGGCAGATCTGCGTCACGGGGTGAGTTTCGCTGCCATTCCGATGGGGCATGAGTTCACCTCTTTCGTTCTGGCCCTGTTGCAGGCTGGGGGGCATCCACCCAAGATCTCCCCCGAGATTGCAACCCAGATCAAAGGGCTGGCAGGCGATTTCCGCTTCGAGATCTTCGTCTCGCTTTCCTGCCAGAACTGCCCTGACGTGGTGCAGGCGCTCAACGCCATGAGCGTGCTCAACCCGGCGATTCAGGTAACGACCATCGACGGTGCTCTTTTCCAGGAAGAAGTCGCTTCTAAGAACATCATGACCGTGCCGCAGATCTATCTGAATAGCGTGGTGTTCGGTTCCGGCCGTATGGATGTCGAGCAGATTCTGGCCAAGCTCGATGATGATGCGCCGCGTCGCGCTGCCGAGCGTCTCAAGGATATGCCTGCGTTCGATGTACTGATCATCGGTAGCGGGCCTGCCGGTGCCTCTGCAGCCGTTTACGCAGCGCGCAAGGGGCTCCGTACGGGTCTGGTGGCCGATCGCTTCGGCGGTCAGGTGATGGACACGGCCGGAATCGAGAACTTCATCTCGATCAAAGAGACTGAGGGGCCGAAGCTCTCGGCACAACTCGAGGCGCATGTCCGCAGCTATGACGTCGAGATTATCTCCGGTCAGCGCGCCAAGGAACTCTTCCCGACTGCCAAGCCCGGTGGGCTCCATGGGGTCGCGCTCGAGAGTGGAGCCATTTTGCACAGCCGGACGGTCATTCTGGCAACAGGGGCTCATTGGCGCCAGCTCGGTGTGCCGGGTGAGGAACAGTATCGTACCAAGGGCGTGGCCTATTGCCCGCATTGCGATGGCCCCTTCTACAAGGGCAAGCGTGTCGCCGTTGCAGGTGGTGGCAATAGCGGTGTCGAGGCAGCGATCGATCTTGCTGGCATTGTCGGCCATGTCACGCTGCTTCAGCGCAGTTCGAAGCTGAAAGCCGACAAGGTGCTTCAGGACAAGCTGCTGAGCCTGTCCAATGTGACCGTGCTGACTGAAGCGCTGACCACACAGATCGAGGGTGATGGCACCAAGGTGAATGGCCTGACCTATCGTGGTGGCGACGGCAAGGACCATCATATCGACCTCGAAGGCGTATTCGTGCAGATCGGTCTGCTGCCCAATACCGAATGGCTGCGCAATATCCTGGCGCTGAATGATTTCGGTGAGATCAGGGTTGATGATCACGGGGCGACATCGGTGCCAGGCGTGTTCGCTGCGGGCGATGCGACAACAACGCCTTACAAGCAGATCGTCATCGCCGTCGGCGATGGCGCCAAATCGGCTCTCTCGGCCTTCGACTACCTGATCCGTCTGCCGGGTAATTGATCGATCCTGCGGGAGAGGGCCGGAACCATTTTCCCTCTCCTGCGCTCTCCCCCTCCCGGAGGGAAGAGCGGTTCATGAGCGACGAGACGACTTCGAGTGCAGAGCAGGAAGCGCGCGATCACGCCAGAGCGGCGCGCCTGATTTATGTCGACCGCACAAAACCCGGCATAACCCGGCATCGTGCGGGGCGCGGCTTCTTCTATCGTGATACGCAGGGTGAGCGGATTACCGATGAGCCAACCCTCAAGCGTCTGAAATCTCTCGCCATCCCGCCTGCTTATGAAAAGGTGTGGATCTGCGCCAATCCGCGTGGTCATCTTCAGGCTGTCGGCAAGGACAAGCGCGGCCGACTGCAATATCGCTATCATCCCCGGTGGCGCCTCGTGCGTGATGAAGACAAGTTTGCACGGATGCTTGTCTTTGGCGAAAAGCTTCCCGAAATCCGCCGTCGTGTGGATGAAGATCTGCGTCATCCCCAACTCAATCGTATGCGCGTGCTGGCTGCTATCGTGCGTCTGATGGAACGCACCATGGCGCGCATCGGGAATGAAAGCTACGCGCGTGACAATCGCAGTTTCGGGCTCACGACGCTGCGTCACCGGCACGTCAAGCTGAAGGTCGCGCAGGTCGCGCTCGATTTCAAGGGCAAGCACGGGATCGAGGCGCATTTCGCTATCAAGGATGCCCGTCTCGTGCGGGTGCTGACGCGATTGCAGGATCTGCCTGGCCAGAAGCTGTTTCAATATCTCGATGATGAGGGCGAACGCCACGATATCCATTCGCATGACGTGAATGCCTATCTGCAGGAAATCACGGGCGAGGATATAACGGCGAAGGATTTCCGGACCTGGGCCGCGACCCATCTCGCTGCGCTTACCCTGTCCAGCCTCGCACAGAGCGACACCAAGGCTCGGGCCAAGAAGAACGTCCTGCGGACGATCGAGCATGTCGCAGCGCAGCTTGGCAACACGCCCTCGGTCTGCCGGAAATGCTACATCCATCCCCAGATCCTGACGGGCTATCTCGATGGCACTCTGCGAGAAGCCTTCGCGCGCAAGGCAGAAACCCTGCTGGACAGCGAAGCCGGTGCCCATGATCTCTCTGCGGATGAAAGCATGATGATGGGCTATCTCACGCGGCTTTTGCGCAAACCCGCCAACGTGACCCACGCCTGAAGGCAACCCTGAACCCGGACAGGCTTTCTCATTCCCGAGATCAAACAGTCAGGGAGCGTATGAGGGATGGACTATCGGGTTCTCGGATCGTCAGGGTTCAGGGTTTCCGCGCTCGGGCTGGGCTGCATGGGTATGAGCCAGTCCTATGGCGCGGCAGATGAGCAGGAGAGTCTTGCAACGCTGGACCGTGCCATCGAGCGTGGTGTTACCTTGTTCGATACGGCCGAGGTCTATGGTCCGTTCACCAACGAGGCGCTGCTGGGTCGTGCCCTGGCCTCAAGGCGCAGTCGGATAAAAATCGCCACCAAGTTCGGTTTCAGGATCAACGATGGGAAGGTGAACGGGGTCGATAGCCGTCCCGCCCATATCCGTGAGGTTGTCGAGGCATCGCTGCAGCGTTTGCGAACCGACAGGATCGATCTGCTCTATCAGCATCGCGTTGATCCTGAGGTGCCCATGGCTGAGGTGGCAGGCACAGTCGGGCGCCTGATCGAGGAAGGCAAGGTGCTGCATTTCGGTCTGTCAGAAGCCGGAGCTGCCGCCATCAAGGAGGCTCATGCCGAGCATCCTGTGACGGCAGTTCAGAGCGAATACTCCCTGTGGGAGCGCAATGTGGAATCTGACATCCTGCCCGTTCTGCGCGAGCTTGGTATCGGTTTCGTGCCGTTCAGCCCGCTGGGGCGCGGTTTTCTGACGGGAACAGCGCAACCTGCTGAATCCTATCCTGCAACGGATTTCCGCCATACCGATCCCCGTTTCATGGGGGCATGCTTCGAGGCCAATATGAAGGCTGCGGCCTGTGTCGGAGACATAGCCGCACGGCATCAGGTCACGCCTGCGCAGATCGCTCTAGCCTGGCTGTTGGCCAAGGGGCCGGATATCGTGCCGATACCGGGCACAAAGCGTACGCGTTATCTCGACGAAAATCTCGGTGCTTTGGACGTCCATCTGAATGACGAGGATATGGCCGAGCTGGACAGGGCGCTGACAGCCGATCAGGTATCGGGGCCGCGCTACAACGAAGGCAATATGGCGCTCGTCAATCGCTGAGGCAGGAACCTCACCTTCCGCATTGCGGAAGGTCAAAAGCTGTCTCAGCTGATGATGATATTCGACGAGTTGAGGTCGGTCACACCCATAAACGTGACCTTCATGTTGTTATCCAGCATGATCGAGGTATTGCCGCCTTGGACTGTGGCTGTGGCGAGCAGGTTCTTAACGGCTGCTTCGGCGTCTTCCGGCTTGTAGTTGTACATGAAAAACTTGTTCCCGCTGGCCGCGGCAAAATCGGTAATCGTGATATCGCCCGCTGTGTGACCTGCAAGAACGCCGAAAGTGTTGGCTGACCCACTGCCGCCTGAGACGGTTACATGAGTAGCGTCGATGTTTCCGTCATATTCTGTACCGAAGACGAAATGATCGCTTCCCTGTCCCCCGATGACGGTCTGATCACCAGCGCCCGTCCATGCTTCCAGCGTTCCCTTCGAAGAAGAGGCATCAATCAACTGGTTACTGCTCGATCCAAGCTGGTTGCCGGTCCACAGGGCCGTGTTTCCGGCGGAGACGGTCGCTGAGAGATCGTTGGCACCCCAGAGCGTACTCTGAGCGGCCGAGATATTGGTGCTGCCCGTGCCCGCGATGAACTGCAGCGAACCCGAGACGCTGATCGTCTGGTTGCTGCCGTGAACTACCGACAGATTGCCCAACGCCGAAACAGTGTCATTCTGCGCGCCGGATAATGTGCCGTTGGCACCAGAGAAGACCACGGTAGAGCCTTGGCCCGATTGTACCGTACTGTTATCGCCAACCGTGATGAGACTGCCGGTCGTGGCATCGTCGCTGATGAAAGCGGTACCGCCCAACGAGACGATCGTGTTGCCGCCTTGAATCGTGATGGAGGCATTGCCTGCTGTGCCCCCCGTAATCGTGTCCCGCCCTTCAGAGACGACGTTATTCGTTCCCTGTTGCAGCAGGATCAGATTGTTACCGGTGCCTGCGTCGATATAATTGGTTCCGTTCGTGGCGAGAATGGTGTCGTTGCCACCGGCCGTGACGATAGTCCAGTTCGCGCTTTGTGTCCCGCCGTTGAAATAGTTGTCGCCAGTCACCGCCAGAAAGCTGCCATCGCCCACGCCAGCTTCAAAGGTCAGGCCCGCAGTAGTGCCGCCGAGCACCGAGAGGACGCCCGTGGCGTTGATGCCCGAACCGTTGACCGTGACACGCTCATTGAGCGAGGCCGTCGAATTCGTAGCGTCGTTGAGTGCCCCCACCCCGATGAAATCATAGGTGCCGGTAGGAGCGTAGCTGCCTCCGGTTGTGACGAAGCCACTATAGAGGCTCCCGTCCGCGTCGAGGGGGGTGGAAACACCGGGTGAGAGGAGGACAGTTGTGAGTTTGTCGCGCGCCAAGGCGTCGACCATCTGCCGCGCATAGACCTCTGCGAGGTCCTGTGCCTTGCCGCCGCCGACAGTTACGTGAATTGCGGTGCCGGAGCTTCCGACAATCGTGACAATGCTCATAATGTTCCACCCTCATTTAGGAAGCCCGGGGGCGCTACGAGCGTATTGTCGTT
Organism: Asaia spathodeae NBRC 105894; assembly: GCF_025994195.1. Lineage (NCBI taxonomy): Bacteria > Pseudomonadati > Pseudomonadota > Alphaproteobacteria > Acetobacterales > Acetobacteraceae > Asaia > Asaia spathodeae. Next base: position 142,761 of record NZ_BAPY01000072.1, read on the forward strand.
AAACGAGTGTAGTTGAAACGACTAGTTACGTTATCTTTATAAGATTATCGTTTATAAACGTCCTCAAATCGTCAAAAAACATCAAAACATAATTATACTGGTTAATTTAGAAAATAATTAATGGGTCTTCGCGCTTATGCAGATGCTTTTGCTGACTAATGAGACAAAAAAAGTCCCTGCCACCGGTTGGAGGCAGGGACTTTTCTAAATTATTCAAAATATTTAAGAAAAATTTAGATTACCGGGCGCCGTCGTGGTCGCCATCGCGCATCTGGCCGGTCGGCTCCTGGGTGTGAGCCTCAAGGAACCACAGATGCTTGTCGAGCGCGCGCGATGCTTCGGTGAACAGGTCGGCCGTGTCGGCATCACCGGCTTCATCGGTAATGTCGATCGAGGCGCGCACGTTGTTCGCGACCGTTGCATAGCGATCAATCAGCGCCGAAATGTGGTCGGCAATCTTGTAGATGTCGGTCGGATAGGGCTTGCAGGAAGAGCTCTTTGTCACGTCCTGCGTCGTGCCATAAGCCGTGCCACCGAGCTGGACAGCGCGTTCAGCTACTTCATCGACCAGATTGTCGACGCTGTCGCGGAAGCCATCGAGCATTTCATGAACGCCGATGAACTGCGGGCCCTTGAGGTTCCAGTGAGCCTGCTTGGTGATCAGCGCCAGATCGATCAGATCGGCTAGGCGGGCATTCAGCGTCTCGATCGAGACGGTCTTTGCATTCGACTTGAGAGCATTCTGTGTCGTGTGCATCGCATGTTTCGTTGTCATGGTTTCACCCTTACGATTTTCTATCGGACAGTCGCAGAAAGCGATGATGATTGAACGTGAAAGATATGGGACGGTTGCGCGCTCAGACAAGGAAAGACACATGCGCAACCAGCACGCGCCAGACGCCATTCTGGCGAATCCATGTCTGGCTCTGGCGCCCGGTCTGGCCTGTTCGCAGATTTTTGAAGATGACTGTCACGCAGCCTGATTCTGGCCCCAGAGCGACGATTTCACGCCTCAGCCGCTCGCGCGGCGGGGCTCCGCCACGCCTTTGGCGGCGGAATTCGGCGATCTCGGCAGAGCCGAACAGATTTTCGGTTGCCCCCAGCCGGATGACGTTCGGGTCGTCGCAGAATAATGCGTCGAGTGTTGCAACATCATTCTGTGCCAAAGCCTCTTCGTATTGATCCGAAGCTAGGGTAAGGGCTGAAACTGTCTCGGGGTTGGCGGTAAGGTCCATGGGCGCGCCCTGATTCAAGATTACAATTTTGGAAAGAATTGCTGAGGGTGGCATGAGCGGCTTGAGATCCGGCGATCTGGCTCGGTCGATGCGTGACATACGCGTCATATTTTTTAGTCTTGGGCTTGGTGCCTTTGCAATCGGCACGGCAGAATTTGCTGCGATGAGTCTCGTGCCCATGATCGCCCATACCTTTGGTGTGAGTGATCCCGAGGCGGGTCATGCCATCGTGCTCTATGCCGCTGGCGTGTGTATCGGTGCGCCGGCCATCGCGCTTTTCAGCGCCGGAATCAGCCGTCGCACCATGCTGATCAGCATGATGCTGCTCTATACGCTCGGCAACGGGCTGAGCGCGGTTGCCCCCAATTATCTGCTTTTTCTTGTCTGCCGCTTTATCAGCGGTCTGCCGCATGGTGCCTATTTCGGCATCGCGAGCATTCTGGCTTCCTCCCTCGTGCCGCCGAACAAGCGCTCGCAGGCGGTGGGGCGGGTTATTCTCGGCCTGACGATTGCCACGATCGGTGGTGTGCCACTGGCAAACGGGATCGGGCAGATTGTGGGCTGGCGTTGGGCCTTTGGCCTTATCGCAGCTCTCGCACTCTGCACGGCGCTTCTCATCATCCTGTTCGCCCCCAAGGATGCACCGCGCAAGGATGCCAGCATTCTCAATGAATTTACGGCACTCAAGATCAAGCAGGTCTGGCTTACCCTCGCCATCGGAGCGGTCGGGTTCGGTAGTGTGTTCTGCGTCTATACCTATCTTGCCTCGATCATGATCCATGTGACCCAGGTGCCTGAATCCTATGTGCCGATCATGCTCGCCGTGTTCGGTGTGGGCATGACGATCGGGACACTGGTTTGCGCCTGGCTGGCCGACCACAAGATGATGCCCACCCTTGCCGGTGTGCTTCTGATGGGGGCAGCAGCCATGGCTGGCTTTCCCGAGGCAGCGCATAAATTCATACCGCTGGCTATCAACGTGTTCATGATCGGTGCAAGCGGTGGTCTGGCAACGGTGGTGCAGGCGCGTCTGCTGACAGTTGCGGTCGGTGCCGAAGGCCTGGCGGCAGCCCTTAACCAGAGCGCCTTCAACATCGCCAATGCAGTGGGGCCCTGGCTCGGCGGTCTCGCCATCTCCGCCGGGCTCGGCTGGACGTCTGTCGGCTGGGTTGGACTGGCGCTCTCCCTAGGCGGTTTTGCCATCTATCTCCTGAGCATCGCCGACGAGTTCAAGAACAAGAAAGTTGAGTCATCCCGCGAATAAGGGGAAGGGGGCCTCGGCCCCCTTTTTTATGTGCTGCGCGGATCGACCAAATCGAAAAAGGGCTGCAGGTCGACTGTGAAGAAGCGCGGATAAGCGGGGTCGCGCTCATAGAGCGCCTGTCCTGCCCAGCGCCGCTGCATCACCTGTCCCTCTTCGAAGAAGCGGGCCTCGTGCTCCGGCACGTCGTCGGAGCCACGGGTGAGGCTTTCGTGATGGGCGGCAACGGCTTCGGCGCAATAGATGATGCGATGCCCTGCCGAACGAATTCTGAGGCAGAGATCGACATCGTTATAGGCGATCTTGAGGTGCTCCTCGTCAAAGCATCCGACTTCGTCAAAGACGTCACGACGCACGAGCATGCAGGCCGCCGTAACGGCGGTCACCTCATGGCTTAGCAGAATGCGCCCGATATAGCCGTAATCCTCGGGGCCGCAGCCGCGATGGGCGTGGGCACCGACACCTGCCGGCCCCACGACGACACCGGCATGCTGGATTGTCTGGTTGGGGTAGAGAAGGCGCGCGCCAACAGCGCCGACGCGATCGCCCGCCAGTGCCTCATTCATCATCAGACGCAGCCAGTTAGCCTGCTCGACAAAAACATCGTTATTCAGGAACAGGAGATAGTCCGACGTGCAGGTCTGGGCGGCAATATTGTTCAGGCGTGAATAATTGAAAGCCTCCTCGATTGTCAGGAAGCGTATTTTTTCCTTTGCGCCATATTCCCGCATGAAGTCGCGTGCCTGGGCTGTGACCGACCAGTTATCGACAAGAACGATTTCGAAATTGCTGTAATCCGTGTGGTTCAGCAATGCCTCGACACAACGCCGGGTGAAGTCGATCTGGTCCTTGAAGGGGATGATGATCGAAACAGAGGGCGTATCTGTCAGGCGCCAGTCAACGCGATAGAGCGTCAGCCCGTTGATGGAGGAAACCGCGGCCTCGTATCCCCGGCGCGCAAGGTGGTCGGACACCGCCTTGACCCCGGCCGAGATGGCGTAATTCTTGTTGCCGACCGTCACCGCCGTCGAGTTGGGGGTCATGCGCCAGTGATAAAGCAGCTCTGGCACATGGGCGATTTCGTCATGAGGCAGGATCTCGCAGGCGCGCAGAATGAAATCGTGATCCTGCGCCCCGTCATACTCTGCACGCAGAAGCCCGACGTCGCGCATGGTAGCGGTTTCGATCATGGTCAGATGACAGATGTAGTTGCAGCCCAGCAGATAGCGGTAATTGAAATCCGGCTTGAAATTGGGCGATTGCCAGTTATTGGCCTGATCGACCTTGTCTTCATCTGAATAGAGCAGACGCGCGCCGGTTTCCTGCACTTTGCGCATCATGGTTTCGAGGGCGACATCGACCAGCATATCGTCATGGTCGAAGAAGACCGTATACTGCCCTGTTACGGCTTTCATACCTTCGTTGGTCGCGCCTGAGATGCCAAGGTTCTTGCTGAGGGGCAGAATGCGGATGCGGCTGTCCTTTGCCGCAAAATCCTCCATCAGTGCGGTGGTCTGCGGGCAGACCATGCCGTCATCGATCAGGATCAGTTCCCAGTTGCGCCAGGTCTGGCTGATAACCGAGTTGATGGCCGTCACATAATCGGCCCGGAGGGGTTTGTAAGTCGGGCAGAGAATGCTGATCAAAGGCTCTTCTGTAATCGGCGCCTTGATGCGCAGCATTGCAGTGCGTTCGCGTAGCGCAGTGTAGTAAAGTGATGCCCAGCGGTCATAATTGCCCAGATTATAGCCCGCCTGCGGAATGGCGCTGCGTATTTCCGTGCGAAGTTTGGTCAGTTCGCGATGAAGCTTGTCGATAGTGTCGGCAATATCGAGCAGGCGGGCTTCGAGCGCATCGTCAGCGATGGAACTGGTGAAGGGGCTTCCCATGAGTTCATCGCCCTCGGGAAGTACCTTGACCGAAAAGCTGCGTGGGGAAGACCCGCGAAAACGTTGCGGAATCGGGATGTCGAATCCACAATTAGGCGCGCACCCAACGGCAGCGGCTACGTCTCCGCGGTAACGGTCGGCTCTGACCTGTGCCACCAGAACGCCATTGGCCGAGACCGATACCACGCAATCCCCACGCCACTCGTCTTCCCCCGGCATTTTCTGCAGGATCCAGCCTTTGAGCGCGCCCTGTTTGATGCCATCGACGCAGCTCGTGTATTCAGGTCGTGATTCTATAGTAAAAACATGAAATAATGTTTTGCCTTCTGGTACAGCCTGGTCTGTAATTGGTAAAATTGTCCGATCTGGAAGGCGTATGGAAATATTATGTTCTTTCCCATCCATGAATTTTGGTGGAATGGAGAAGGTGAATCCCAGTCTGTCATGCGGCGCCTTCAGCGCCGTCTGCACATCGCTGCGCGATTGATCTGCCAGGATCTGGGCAATTTCCTGCCCGTCGATCAGAATATGCAGGCGTGTGGGGGTTGTCGGATCCAGCCTGTTGACGGCCCATCCGATCAGGGTGTCCTTATGGACACCATCGCAATAACCGATGAACGGACTGTTGGCTGGGGCAGCATGCATATTCTGTCTTTCGTGCCGATCGGATCGATAGCTGTTTTGCGTCGTTGCTTCCAGAGATGCCGCAGTTCCATCCTTATGGCTAGATAAATGCCCCGATTTCGACCCGATAGGGCTGTTTCATGAGACCCGAGCCCAGAGCAGGTGAGCCCAGAATACGTGTCGTGATGATGCAGCGTGATGAAGGAATCATGCTCATGGCATGGCTTTCCTATTACGGTCAGATCTTTGGGTTTGAGAATCTGACGATCTTCGACAACGGTTCACGCGATCCCTTCACGCTCCATCTGCTTGACCACGCCGCGCGATGTGGTGCGACCGTCAGGTACGATCGAGACGATCCGGCCGATTTTCATGGCAAGGGTCTTCATCTGGCGGAGCAGATCCGGCTCTGGGATGAAGGCGATCATTACGACTTCGCCTTGCCTGTCGACTGCGATGAGTTCCTCGTCGTCTTCGGAAATTCCGGAATATCGACGAGCAGGGAGAGCATAATGCGCGAATTCAGTGCGCATATCGGTGAAAGACGGACGCTCCGTATCGGAAGCTCCCTTTTCAATATTCCTTCAAGTCCCGGCTGGTTCGCTCTTGATATCGAGTTTTTCAAGGGCTTCCTTTCCGCCCGCAGCATCGGGGTGATGGATAACGGGCAGCATAATCCATCTTCGCGCCTGGCATCCGGCTACGCGATGACACGCTTTTCCTATCTGCACTGGCATAACCACGATTATGAGGAAATGCAGCGCCGGACCCGGGTGAAACTATCCAATTCCCTGCTCGATCCTGGCGATCGCACCATGCTGACGCGCTATGCGGCCACCCCCAATCTCCCGGGGCGTCATCTCGTCGATATACTGCTTGAGGACGAGGCGCATTACCTGTCACGCTATAATGGTATGCTCCATCTTTACCTGCCATGGGCGAAATCTGCGTCAGCCTTGCCTGTGCATCTCGCTAATGCGCCGGTTCTGATGCGCGACAGTCGGATGGTTCAGCCCTGGTCCAGCAGCGCCTATGAGGCGCGGCATGAGGATGTGAAAGGCTGGGCTCTTGGCCCATTGATGCATTTCCTCCTTCACGGCTGGGCAGAAGGGCGGCAGTTTTGAGCATGTCATGAAATATTCATGGCGCCCGATTGGCGAGGCTTGTTGTCTCAGCGTGACGGGGAAGCTACACGACAGACTGGCACATGGTGCCTTGTTGACCTGTTTACTTCTTGTCTGAGCCAGGACGTACCGACCGAATGACTAGCGCCGCCGCTCCGCGGACCCAGCCTGCACCGATACAGGAAGCCCGGAAAATCCCGTTCTGGAAGGGCGATCGCCTCTTTCGGCTGCTTGTCGCTGCCTGCGCCCTGCTTGTTCTGGTGTCGCTCGGCGGGCTCGTTCTCACGATGGCATTCGGTGGCAGCAAGGCGTTCAGCACCTTCGGTCCATCCTTTGTCATTCGCAATGTCTGGAACCCGGTTACCAACGAATACGGGGCACTGGCTCCGGTTTTCGGCACGATCGGCTCCACGCTGATCGCGGTTCTGATCGGTGTGCCTCTGGCCTTCGGAGCGGCCTTCTGGCTGACCAATATTGCGCCCCCGATGGTGGCTGGTGTTGTCGGCACAGCCGTGCAGCTTCTTGCCGCTGTACCGTCGATCATTTTCGGCATGTGGGGCTTCTTTATCGTCGTGCCTTTCATGGCGCAGCATGTGCAGCCCTTCTTTCGTCACCATTTTGGCCATGTGCCCGGTATCCGCTGGCTCGTGCATGGCGCACCGTTTGGCTATGGCCTGCTGACGGGCGGCATCGTTCTGGCGGTCATGATCACGCCTTTCGTCACGGCCGTCATGCGTGACGTGTTTGCTGTCATGCCCCCCATGCTCAAGGAGAGCGCCTATGGGCTGGGTGCCACGCGCTGGGAAGTCATGCGACGGGTCATCGTTCCCTGGTCACGCGCTGGCATGATCGGTGGTGTGGTGCTGGGTATGGGCCGCGCCCTTGGCGAGACGATGGCCGTCACCTTCGTGATCGGCAACGCCAATACGATCGGCTGGTCGCTCTTTGCCCCGCGCAACACGGTGGCTTCGCTGGTTGCGCTAGAATTTCCCGAAAGTGCCGCAGGCAGTCTCAAACTCTCCTCGCTGCTCGCACTCGGCTTCATTCTGATGCTGCTTTCCTTCACGACCCTTGCGATTGCGCGCTGGCTGCTGCGGGAGAAAAAGGCATGAGCAAGACCATGGGAGAGGGCTGGCGCAAGGACCCGCGCGCCACACAGCGCCTCGTGATGGACCGCCTTGCAACTGGCATGAGCTTCGCCGCGACGGGCATTCTCGTGCTTGCCCTGGCATCCATCCTCTGGACATTGCTCTGGAACGGCCTTGCCGGTCTTTCCATCGCAGCGCTGATCCATCCGATGGGGCCGCCGGGCAGCAACGGCGGTCTGGCCAATGCTATTCTCGGCAGCTTCATACAGACGGCGGTGGCGCTCATTCTGGCAACGCCGATCGGCCTTGGCTGCGGCATCTATCTTTCCGAATTCGGCAGTGGCTCGAAATTTGCGACAGCGGTTCGATTTGTGTCCGACGTGCTTCTTTCGGCGCCGTCCATCCTGATCGGTCTGTTCGTCTATCTCGTTCTCGTGGCGCCCTTCGGCCATTTCTCCGGCATTGCCGGATCGGTGGCGCTTGCCATTCTGGCTGTGCCCATCATCGTGCGCACGACCGAAGACATGCTGCGCCTTGTGCCGGTGGCCATGCGCGAGGCTGGCTCGGCGCTTGGGGCCGCGCATTGGCGCGTGGTGCTGTTCCTTTGCCTGCGCTCGGCCCTGCCGGGTGTGCTGACGGGCATCCTGCTGGCGCTGGCACGTGTCAGCGGCGAGACGGCGCCGCTCCTGTTTACCTCGCTGGGCAATCAGAACTGGTCTTTCAGCCTCAACAAACCCATGGCGAGCCTTCCGATTGCCATCTATCAATATGCTGGTGCGTCCTATGACGACTGGGTTCGCCTTGCCTGGACCGGCGCCTTGCTGGTCACACTTGGCGTTCTGAGCATCAATATCATCGTGCGGTTCGGCTTCCGCAGCAAACAGTCATAAGCAAGAGGACGTTACGCTCATGAGCGAAGCCCTGCAGGATCTTCCCCTCTCGTCGCAGAATCCCGCCTCGCCTGAGGCTGCCCTCGCCGTACGTGAGCTGGATTTCTATTACGGTGAGAAACAGGCTCTCAAATCCATCACCATGGATTTTCGCAAGCAGAACGTGACCGCCATGATCGGCCCATCGGGCTGTGGCAAATCCACGCTTCTACGCATTTTCAACCGTATGTACGATCTCTATCCGGGTCAGAAAGCCACGGGAACGGTGCTTTTCGATGGCGCGGATATTCTCGATCCGGGCCTCGATCTCAACATGCTGCGGTCGCGTATCGGCATGGTTTTCCAGAAGCCGACGCCCTTCCCGATGTCGATCTACGACAACATCGCCTTCGGGGTGCGCCTGCATGAAAAGCTTTCGCGTTCCGAGATGGACGCCCGCGTTGAGGACGTGCTGACGCGCGTGGCCCTGTGGAAGGAAGTGCGCGACCGTCTGAAAGAGCCGGCGGGCGGCATGTCGGGCGGTCAGCAGCAGCGCCTGTGCATTGCGCGCAGTATTGCGACAAAGCCCGAGGTTCTGCTTCTCGATGAGCCGACCTCGGCGCTGGACCCCATCTCGACAGCGCGTATCGAGGAACTGCTCGACGAGCTCAAACAGGATTTCACAATCGCCATTGTGACGCATAACATGCAGCAGGCGGCACGCTGCGCCGATCAGGTTGCCTTTTTCTATCTTGGCTCGCTGATTGAAATGGATAGCGCTGACCGGATGTTCACCAATCCGCGTCAGAAGCAGACACAAGATTATATTACCGGGCGTTTCGGTTAAGTTTTCCCCAAGCGGGTAGGGACAAGCAATTATGCCAGCGGACAGCCTTCACACCGTCAAGAGCTACGAGCAGGAACTAGACCGCATGCGCGCCATGATGGCGCGTATGGGGGGCATCGTCGAAAGCCAGGTGGCGCAGGCCGTCGCCGCCGTGACCGAGCATGATGAAGACGCGGCCCAGGCGGCCCCTGCGCAGGACCCGCAGGTCGATATGCTCGAGCGCGATGTCGAGGCGCTGGCCATTCGTCTGCTCGCCCTGCGTAGCCCGATGGCTGGCGATCTGCGCGAGATCGTGGCTGCGCTCAAGATCACGGGAGATCTCGAACGCATCGGCGATTACGCGGCCTCCATCGCGCGTCGTAGCCAGCGTTTTGACCTGGTCGACCGTCAGATCTCGCTTTCGGGCCTGCGCAGCATGGGGCGCCTCGTGCAGGAAAATCTGCGTCGCGTTATCGACGCCGTCACCCAGCAGGATTCCGACCGTGCGACGGAAGTCTGGCAGGCTGACCGCGAGGTGGACGAATACTACACGGCGATGTTCCGCGAGCTTGTCACCTATATGATGGAAGACCCGCGCAATATCAGCCCTTGCACGCATCTGCTCTTCATCGCGAAGAACTTCGAGCGTATCGGTGACCACACGACAAATATCGCCGAGCGCGTCTATTATGCTGTGACGGGTGAGAATCTGCCTGCAGTGCGCCCGCGTGGCGGTATTGCAGCCGGGGATGATCTGGTTTCACGATGAGCGGCGCCCTCGTAAAGATTGTTGTCGTTGAAGATGATCCGTCTCTTCAGCTGATGATACGCTATAATCTCGACAAGCTTGGCTATGACGTCTCGGCCTTCCCCGAGGCCGAACAGGCCTGGGAGCATATTTCGCGCGCGCGTCCCGATGCGATTGTGCTCGACTGGATGCTGCCGGGTATGTCGGGTCTTGATCTCTGCCGACGCATCAGAGGCACGTCGTCGCTTCACGACCTGCCGGTATTGATGCTGACGGCCCGCGCCGACGAGCAGGACAGCATTCGCGGCCTCGACAGCGGGGCGGATGACTATATCGCCAAGCCATGCAGCATCGAGGCTCTCGATGCCCGTCTGCGCGCGCTGCTGCGTCGCACCCAGCCGGTCAAGCAGAACGTGCTGAATTTTGCCGATCTGCAACTCGATCTGCAGACACATCGTGCCGAGCGCAACGGGCGCGCCCTCACGCTGGGCCCGACCGAGTTCCGTCTCCTCGAATTCCTGATGCGCCACCCGAGGCGCGTCTTTTCGCGCGAGGATCTGCTTCAGAAGGTCTGGGGCTCGAATGTGCATGTCGAATTGCGAACGATCGATGTGCATATCCGGCGCCTGCGCCGCGCGCTCAATCTGGATGACGAGATGGATTATGTGCGTACCGTGCGCTCTGCCGGTTACGCCCTCGACGATCAGGCCTGAGGGAGCCCGGCCCTGACCTTTGCTCTTATCGCGCTTCTTGCGCTTTCGCTTCTGGGGTGGGGTTTTTCATGGCGCGCCTGGCAGCGCCGGCTGGTTCTGGTTCCCCCCACCGCCCTGACGCCCAAACCCGTTCAAGGTGAGGCGCCAGGGGCGCCGGTTTTCTGCGATCTGCTGCCAATTCCGGCCGTACTGCTCGATCAGGGCGGGCGCATCTATCATGCCAATCGTGTCGCACATTCCACCTTTGGCGATGCGCTGGGCGCGGTAATCCGTCATCCGGCGGTACAATCGGTACTCGCGACCCTGACGCCTGAGACCGGTGTCGTCACGCGTGTCGAACTGGACGTGCCTGTGCGACGCATCGTGCAGGTGACCTTCCGCAAATGGTCCGAGCGTTTCGCAAGCGATATCGGCTGGGTCGATGGCGTTCTTGCCGTGCTTGAGGATTGTTCGGAAGTCGAGGTGGTCGATCGGATGCGCGCCGATTTCGTGGCGTATGCCAGCCACGAACTGCGCACACCTCTCGCCTCGCTGATCGGGTTCATCGAAACCCTGCAGGGGCCTGCTTCTGACGATCCGGCGGCGCAGCAGCAGTTTCTGGCTGTCATGGCGGCTCAGGCCGCCCGTATGGAGCGTCTGATCGAGCGTCTGCTCTATCTCTCCCGCGTGCAGCGTCTCGAGCATATGCGCCCTAATGATCTCGTGGCGGCGCAGGACATCATGGATCGCCTGCTGGAAGACAGCCAGATCCTGATACGATCCTCAGACGCAAAGCTGATCCTTCTGCCGACGGATGAAGATCTGTTCTTTCCCGCAGATGAAGACCAGATCGTGCAGGTTCTGCTCAATCTGGTCGAGAATGCGCTCAAATATGCGGGGCCGGAGATCGAGATCCGTGTCGGGATCGTCGCCGATAACGGCAGGGGGGTCGAGATCTCGGTCTCCGATAACGGGCGTGGTGTCGATACGCAGCACGTGCCACGACTGACCGAACGCTTCTACCGGGTGGAAGGGCGCGTCACGGCTTCCCAGAGCGGGACCGGGCTTGGTCTGGCGATCGTGAAACATATCGTTGATCGCCATGGCGGGCGCCTTCGTATCGAAAGCGCCCCCGGCAAAGGCATGACCTGCCGTATCTGGCTGCCAAAGGCGAGCTGACCTTACCTCCCGCAGGGGAGGCGCAGAGACAGCTTCAGAACCAGCCGCGCGGGTTACGCATGGGCACTTCGTCGGTGAGCGCAATGATCGGACGGATAACGCGAATAAGCCACCAGACGAAAAGCAGGCTGAACAGGATATAGCCGACGAAGACGAGGCAGAGGAGGCCTGAGATGGCCGCGCCGCACAGACCCAGCCAGAAAGTGCGGATTGCGTAGGTGAAGTGGCTCTCATAGATCGTGCCCTTTGCATCGCCACGCTTGAGATAGGCCACGATCACACCGGGAATACTGGTGATGCCGAAGAAAAACGACGCGATGAACAGAATGTGCACGATCCAGGCCCAACGCCTTGCCCGTTCGCTGCGTTGAGAGACAGGCCAGGCCTGGGAAAAACCGGGTTGCATGGGGATTTCGATCCTTTTGCCGTGCTGTGGTAATGAAAGAGTCGGGTCTTCTGTGCTCACGCTACCCTGAAGAGGCCCGATGTTGTTACAGAAAACTGATCGGTGACATGATTTCGTCTTCGCGTATTTTGACTTTGCTTGCTCTGGCAGCTCTCGTTTCGCCCTCTGTGGCGCATGCCCAGAGCGTCACGGGCGCCGGTTCAAGCTTTGCTGCTCCGCTTTACGAAAGCTGGGGCGTGCTGGCACGAGGCAAGGGCGGTATCAGTGTCAATTACCAGAGTGTCGGCTCTGGCGCGGGCCTCAACCAGGTCGTGGCGGGAACGGTCGATTTCGGCGCCTCGGACAAGCCTGCGGGGAAGGCGCTTCTGGCCGATCACAAGCTTTATCAGTTCCCGACGGCGCTCGGTGCCATTGTCGTCATCGTCAACCTGCCCGATCTGCCTGCTGGCGTCCTGCGTCTCGATGGTCCGACGCTCGCTGCGATTTACGATGGACGCATCAGCGAGTGGAATGATCCGCGCATCAAGGCGCTGAATCCCGATCTGACCCTGCCGGATATCGATGTGGCCCCCATTCATCGTGCCGACGCATCGGGGACGAGCTTCGTGTTCACATCCTATCTTTCTCACGTCTCGCCCGAATGGCGCGCCAAGACCGGCGCCGGTACCTCCGTCGCCTGGACCGAGGGCGCTGGCGCGCGCGGCAATGACGGTGTGGCTGCCAGTGTGCGCGAGACGATTGGCGGGATCGGTTATGTCGAATATGCCTATGCGAGCCATAACCACATCCCGATGGCGCGCATGAAGAGCCATGACGGGGCCTATGTTGAGGCCAATCCTGCGAATTTCGCTGCTGCGGCGGCACAGGCTGACTGGCAGCACGCACAGGGTCATGTGATCGATCTGCTCGATGGTCCCGGCGCAAATGCCTGGCCGATCATGAGCGCAACCTATGCCATCGTACCCAGAGCCTCGCACCCCGAGGTCAGGCGGTTTTTTGAAATCGGTCTGCGCGATGGAGAGGATGAGGCCAGGAAGCTCGACTACATCACCCTGCCGGCTTTTGTGCGCGACGACATTCTCGGGAACTGGCCGCGCTGATGGGATGATCTTCCATCAGGAGGAAAGTTCCGTATATCTGAAGTAGCAAAGTCTTGATAAGACGCGCCATTCTCAACGGCGCTGGGCGGTCTATTCTGTATCGATCCTTTAATGGCAGGGGTGTTATCCCCGCCATGGGCTCTGAATAGTGATCAAGCGGGAATATCCCTATGCCTCTGCCTTCTTTTCTCTTTGTCTGCACAGGCAATATCTGCCGTTCCCCGCTCGCTGAAGCTGCCATGCGCGCCGAAGCTGCCAAACGCGGTCTGACTCTGGATATCGACTCTGCTGCTACCGGCGTGTGGCATGTGGGCGAAGCGCCCGATATCCGTGCCCGCCGCGTTGCCAAGCGTCATGGTCTCGATATCGAAAACTATGTCGCCAGGCAGGTTCAGGAGGACGATTTTACCCGCTTTGACCACATCATTGCCCTTGATTCCGGCCATTTGCGGGCCCTGCGTCGCCTCGCGCCCAAGGCGGATCACGAACGCATCCGCCTCCTGCTCGATTATGTTCCCGAACGTAGCGGAGAGGAAATTTCCGACCCGTTCTATGGCAAGGATATCGACTTCGAGACAGCGTGGCAGGAAATCGCGCTTGGTTGCGCCAGTCTTGCCAGTTTCACGCTGGATTCCTGATGCCCACACGGCTTGAGAGCGCGGCCCTGCTGATCGGGGAGTCATTCAGTTTCGACGCCGCGCCGATGGGCGGCGGCGACCTCTCTGAAATCTGGCATCTGCGTTTCGAATCGGGTCGTGAGGCGGTCGTCAAATTTGGCGGTCAGGCAGCGGCAGAGGCGGCCATGCTGCGTGCCATTGCGGCGACCGGTGCCCCGGTGCCGGAGATACTGGCAGCGCAGGGGGATCTGCTCGTTCTGTCTTTCATCAGGGCGGCACGGCTTTCAGAGGCTGGATGGGCCGCTTTGGGAAAAACCCTTTCGACTCTCCACGCTGCCAATCAACCGCCCCGTTATGGCTGGTCGGAAGATTATGCTTTCGGGTCCATGCCGATTGCTAATGCCTGGACCTCCGACTGGCGTAATTTCTGGCGCGACTACCGGCTGGCCCCCTGTCTCTCCTTTTTACCCAGAGAGACCGCCGCAAGAGTCAGCCATATCGGCAGGACGCTCGAGCGTTTTCTTCCCGAGGCGCCACGTCCCAGTCTGCTGCATGGCGATCTGTGGGGCGGGAATTTCATTCTGACCCGAACCGAGCGCGCCGAGACCAAAGCTGTGCTGATAGACCCGGCATCGCTTATCGGGGATGCCAGTGCCGATTTCGCGATGCTGACACTTTTCTCCGCACCGCCCGAAAGCTTCTGGCGCAGCTACGGCCCGTTGCCTGACGGTTATGATCGTTCGATTGATGTCTATCGTCTGTGGCCAGCCCTCGTGCATTACCGGCTTTTTGGCCAGACCTATCTCGGCATGGTCGAAAGCCTGCTCGACCGGCTCGAGGTCTGAAACCAGGCTTCAGCGGGTCTGCGACGCTCACGGCTGATCAAGACGGGGCGCTGCGTAGCAGGGGAAACTTATGCACAGTGAATAACCTGCACGCCTGATCTTCTGCCCGACAGGCCGGGCAGGAGATCAGGCCAGACGCTCGTAAACGAAAGAGTTGTGGCTGGGGGGGGCTCTCTCCGGCAGCGACGCTGAGATGGGGG